>CAZOOY010000190.1:0-1684 GCA_964581555.1 uncultured Staphylococcus sp. | reverse complement strand
GATTGACTCCACATAGCCCGAGACGCTCTCGTCTGGCGGACTACCTTTTGAAAACCTACGGGAACCGCGGCTTGCGCTGTTCTTTCGTGCTTTCATATATACTAACAACCGTCCCCGCCAAAGGGTTGCATGCACGAAGTTAAAAAGATGTGAAAATATCAGAAGTCGCTGAATAGGCGGGGCTTGATGACGAGACCCACGCGAAGCATGGAATGAAATTCCTTGAACGCGAGCAGACCTTCTCCGTAGCCGTTGTAGTATTGCAGGAAGAGATATTGGTTGTCGCGCGGGAAGGTGCGATAGTTGACCTCGACTACGGTATTATAATTAAGCCTCCACCCTTTGCGCTTGACGAGGGTGACGCCCACTCCGAAGCGCTCGTTGAGCGAGGTGAAGGTGGTGCCGATCTGATATATGCCACAGTAGTCGAGGATGTCACGATTTTCAGCGCCGTCGATGATGGGAGCCCACACCTTGCCGTAGACCATTATCTGGGGATCGATGAGGATACTGCCGCCGAGTGTGACGCGGTTCCACGAACGGGAGGATGCCCCGTCACGACCGTTTGACTCATGCTCGAGAATGAGGTTGAGTTTTCCTACGAACCTGTCTCTGACAAAGAGCGGTTTGGTAAGGCCCACACCGGGATTGAAGTTAAGATCCGTCATGGGCATCGAGTTCTCGAGCACATTCCAGAAACATTTCTGAGTGTAGAAGAGAAAGAGGTATGTGCCCCACGGGAGGGTGGAGCGGGTGAGGCGCTGGGCTATGGAGATCTGAAACTTGATATTGGTGTTGAACTTGGTGGCTTTCTCGCCTATAGGACAACCGAAGATGAAATAGTTGTCCTTATAGAGCCCGAAATAAGGACCTGAGTCGAATGCCCGCCGGATACTGTCGGTATCGAATTCCTCCGTGGTGGTGCTTCCGGGAACGGTGTTGACGATCTGCGCCCGGGCTCCGGGAGCGGACAGGAGTGAAACCATCAGGAGAAGGGCTGCGGAGAAGAGTAGTCTCGCTATCGTAGGCATTGCATCATGGATTGATTGATCAATGCAAATTTAGACAATCTCCCTGAAAGATGCAAACCGGCAGGAGCAAACGTAAAGATTCCCGGACAATACTGACAGTCGGTACAGTCCGGGAATCCTGGAAATTTTTTAACGTTATGTCATCGCGTCAGACGAAGGCTGACACGAAGATCCGTCTATTGGCAGGGATCAGTCAACGTGGGGACCTGCAGCTACGAGAGCGCGGCCGGCTTCGTGACCCTCAAACTTCTTGAAGTTGTTGATGAACATCTCGGCGAGCTTGTCGGCCTTCTTGGTCCACTCTGCGGGATCGGCGTAGGTGTCGCGGGGATCGAGGATCTTGGGATCGACGCCGGGGAGCTCGGTGGGGATAGTGAAGTCGAAGATGGGAAGCTGCTTGGTGGGAGCCTTCAGGATGGCGCCGTCAAGGATAGCGTCGATGATACCGCGGGTGTCGCGGATAGAGATACGCTTGCCTGTGCCGTTCCAGCCGGTGTTTACGAGATAAGCCTTGGCACCGCTCTTCTCCATGCGCTTAACGAGCTCCTCAGCATACTTGGTGGGGTGGAGCGAGAGGAATGCTGCGCCGAAGCAAGCCGAGAAGGTGGGAGTGGGCTCGGTGATGCCGCGCTCTGTACCGGCGAGCTTGGAGG
>CAZOOY010000189.1:0-1777 GCA_964581555.1 uncultured Staphylococcus sp. | reverse complement strand
ATATGTACAATAAACTAACCTCACTGATCTTGTTGATCTATGCCTTTGTGGGATTCGTGGCATGTTCGGATGACCATGATGACCCTCTGGACAATGAGTCTGAGTCATATGACGCCCAAGACGATCTCCTTTATGGAAAGGTGATCTATTCAATCGATCTCGCTTCCCTGACGGATGGAGACTATTTTATCAACGCAAGGGAGCCGGTGGACTTTTTCACTTATAGCACGAATGCAATAGAGCTTGTGGTGGAAGATCATAATACCTACCAGTCTCTCAGCGCAAAAGTTTCAGACAGCTATAAGGGTGAACGCCTCGTATTCCCGGCCTATGCCGTGGGCAGGGTGTCGGGCGATCAGCGCAATGTCATCATCGTAGCCGAGAATACCCTGAAGAATGAGGAGGCGAATCTTTCAGATATCTCTCCGCTCTTCCCAACGTATGGCAATTTCCTCGGAAAGGGTACGCGCTGCTATGAGAAGCTCGGCAATACCACCCGCGACATCCTGCTGTTCAACCGCCTGCCTCTCGAGGACGGGAATCTCTTCAACTATTCCAATATCAACAAGACCTCGGTGGACGAGATCCATGATACATCGTTTGAGTCGGTGACCAAGTCATGGGCCTTTAACGTTGGATTGTCGGGATCAGCCAAGGGTTTCTCGGGCGGACTGAGTTTCGGCATGCACGATATGTCCAAGCAGTCCAAGGACTATGAGTATTTCATGTCCTACCTGAAGGTGGAGCGCACGGAGATGAGTCTGCTCACCGAGGAGCTTGAGAAAATGGCTGTGCGTGACAATAAGTCCGCTCAGACTCTGCTGGGGTATTTCGCCACGAGTTTCAGCGAGGATCTCATGGAGAAGACCAGCAGCAGTTTCAACGCTAAGGCGTTCTACAACACCTGGGGAACCGATATGATCTATCAGGGCACGCTGGGTGGCGAGTGCAAGTTTGTGTTCACCCGCGAGGAGAATACCTATCAGCACACCATCGGAACGGATATAAAGGCCTATGTCAATCATCAGAAAGAGGTGGAGCCTAACACGAAGATGGGCGACTGGTACAATATCTTCATGCAGAAGTCCAACGAGCCGGACTTCAAGTCGTCGGTCGACGTGAGCTGGCAGAAGGAGGAGTATCGCAAGGCATCCCACTCGGAGCTTAAGATCGATGCTCTGGGAGGAAACGCATCCACCGACCCGAAGGAGTGGCTCAAGGCTTTCCAGAACGACGAGGAGTATTCGAAATGGAGCATCGTCAGCTATCTCACTTCGCGTGACAGGAAGAGTGATGACAGTTGGTATCTCTACAGAATAGATTCAATAGGCACGGTGCTGGTCAACGCTGTGGAGAAGATATTCGAGCAGACCCACAATATGACGTTACAGGACCGTCAGGTGATTAAAAATGCCCGCAGAAACATAGAGATCCTGAAGGAAAAACGAAAGGATATTCTTGAAGAGTACAAAGTGCAGGAGGCTGAGAAGACCCCATTGGTCGTGGCTGACATCATGATGGTCTACAAAGAAGACCGCAGGAAATCGGGACAACCGCAGCCTTTCACCGCGCCCAATCCCACAAATTCGAGCCAGTATCTCACATATTATCCCGTGATATGCAACGACAACTATAATTTTACTAAATATTCGACAGCCGATAACAAAATGAGAGGGAAACCGGTCGATACGAACGACCCGCTTTTTGTGGCGGCGGCCCGCAAAGGTAGTCACTACTGGTATTATGCGATGGCTCATGTGAGTGATGACTGTCCGGG
>CAZOOY010000188.1:0-1904 GCA_964581555.1 uncultured Staphylococcus sp. | reverse complement strand
TTCTTTGCCACACAGCGCTGGAAGAGGTTCTGCTGTCCGAGCGTGAGGAAAGTGGAGCGGCGCATGCCTCCGATCTCCGAGACGGGGTCGGTGGACACACAGTCCTCGACGGTGACACGTGATGCTGTCGGGAGAAGAATCACGGCGCTACCTGCGAAGTGCTTGAAATCGACCTGGCGCACCCAGCAATTCTCAGCGTTGGCTATGCTGATGCCGTTCCAGCAGTGATCCTCATCTTTCGGATAAGCTGTATTGTAGTCTGATACAAGCGTGAGATATTCCACTCCCACGTTGTCGATACGTCCCGGCCATGAGTAGGTGAGGATCTGTGACTCTCCCCACTGCTTGTCGAGGGCCATAGTGACGGGATAATCCAGGGTGACACTCCCCGGAGCGGCTGAGGCTATGGTGCGGTCCCAGCTCAGGTCCACGTCGCCCGGTTTCCAACCCAGAGCGCTGATGCCTCCGCCGAAGATGTCGCATCCCATGGCTGCGATCCATTCCTTGGAGGAGGGTCGTTTCACAAACACTCTGTCACCTTCGCGGAGCTTTCCGTCCACTTTCATGGATGTCGAGTTGACGGGAACATAATCCGAGGTGATGGTGACTGTATCGGTGATGACGGGGTTAAACACGCCCTCGACGTAGATCACCGAGCCGCGGTCCACCCCATATTTCTTGAGAGTTGTCACACCTTCGCCCTGGCCGCGGAGCACAATGCCCGAAGCCGAGATGCGGATGGGAGTGTCGAGGCGGAACTCACCCTTGTCGATGAGCACCGCGCCGCGCATCCCGTCTTTGCCGACGGGGAGTGAAGCCACATAGTCCACGGCCTTCTGTATGCGGGCCGAATTGTCACCCTCTTTCCAGGGCACGTAGATCACGCTGCTGACGTCGGGTATCGGGGCTGTCGAATTGCGGTAGCCGCATGATGAGTAGTCGAGCAGACGGTTACCGAGCGAATCGGCAAGGTATTCGATTTTCCCTTCCTTTACATTGAAAGGGACCTCGGCCCCCTGTGCAGTCATGATGGCGGCACAGGCGACCGAGGTGATGAGAAGTCTATTCTTCATGGAATTGAATGGTAGAAGTATGGATCAGATTGTCCCACCGCGGGCTTTGATGCGCTCGTACCAGGCTTCACGCTCCTTGACGAGATCATAGCCGCGCGCGGCGAGATAGTTGTTGATGCGTCCCTTGTATTTTCCGAACACTCCGTGTTTCTTGTTGGAGTTTTCGGCATCCATAGCCAGCTCACGGGCCTCGACGAGCCAGGCCATTATCTGTGCCTTCTCCTCGTCCGTGAGGGTGGGGATCATGTCGAGATGCGAGTTGTAGGTCACCATGAGCACTCCGTAGGTCATACCGTCCTTCACGCTGTCCACCTGCTCGGGAGTGAGATAGATGGAAAGGTCGGCGGGAAACTCGAAGTGGCAGCGATAGAGGGTGGCGTCGGCCTCATTGTTGGCGGCAGCCACCGCTTCATTTTTCGCATCGCCGGTGAGCGTCTCTTTCGCAGCCTTTATCTTCGCGTCGCGGGCCTCATAGATGTCGTTGAGTTTGAAGTAACGGTTGGCGATGATCTTCGTCACCTCTGCGCGGGCACTGTCGCTGAGCGCGAGCTTGTCGGAAATCTTCTCGGAGCGCTTCACGATTGAAGCGACATACTCCGGATCCCGTCCCTCGCTCTTGAGGTCTACGGCCGATGCGCCGAGAGCTGCCGAGCAGAGGAGGAGTGATAGAATAATCTTTTTCATGACTGTTCCGTGGGGGGTGATTACATGAGTTTGCCCTTTGCGGCGAGAGTGTCATAATTGTTGCGGAGGTCCTTCCAGTCTATCTTGAGCTTGGGATTGATACCGTTGATATACTTTTCGATATTGGTATATCCGTCGCCGTTGATA
>CAZOOY010000187.1:0-1909 GCA_964581555.1 uncultured Staphylococcus sp. | reverse complement strand
AGTCCTTGCCGTCGACGTTGACGATACCGTCACCACCGATATTGATTACTCCGAGCTCGCGGCGCTCAAGGAAATAATTGGCCTTCAGGGGATCTATAGTTTCCAGTTCCACTACCTTGTTGACGGGTATGGTGCCACCGTAGATGATGCGGTCATACATTGAATAGGTGAGATTGATCTTGTCATTTTCAAGCACCTTGGGCATCATGAAGTGTGAGCGGAGCTGATTGGTGTCGTAGTGCTTAACGTCGTCGGGGTGACAGGCGCGGAGGACGGTATATTCAGTCTGTGCCATGGCTGCTATTGAAGCGAGAGCGAGAGAGAATGTGAGAAATATTTTTTTCATTTAGAGTAGGATATTACTATTTTTGGTAGTTGGATTTATCTCCGGCAGGATTTAATCCCTTTCGGCGATAGCATCGATGCGGTTTATACGGATGCGATTGTAGATCACCATGCCGAGCGTCAGGATCACGAGCACTCCGGCTCCGATCCAGCGGAGATTCTCACAGCAATAATATATGAGGCCCGAGAACGGACTCCCTGCGAAATCAAGTGAACCGGCCGAGAATCCTTCGGGTATGGACACGGCTGCATCGTGGGTATTGGCATATACGTCATGAGCAGCGAGGGTAAACGATGGCGCCATATAAGTCACGAGATAGAGACCCATGATCATAACCACAAGGCCGGTAATGAATGTCTTGATCACGTTACCCTTGGTGAACGGAAGCACGAGGGGGAATAGGTAGAACATTCCGGCCAGAGATGCAAGCGGAAGAAACTCGTTGCCGGGGAGGATGACGGCAAGGAAAAGGGTCACGGGGATGAGAAGGAGTGAAACCACGAGTGTGGTGGGATGACCGATCACAAGTGCGGGACTCATGCCGATGGATAGACCGGTGGCTCCCTTGAACTTTCGGCCGATGAGTTCACGCGTCGCATCGGAGATGGGACGAAGACCTTCGATGAAAAGGACTGTCACGCGGGGGATAAGTTCCATCACGGCACCCATCTTGATGCCGAGACCAAGGATGTAAGGAATCTTGTCGACTATCTCGTTCCACGAATTGCAGGTGAGACAGCCGATGCCGATACCGACCACGATACCGAGGAAGAGCGGCTCGCCAAGGATACCGAACTTCTTTTTCAGACCTTCAGCGTCGATCTCCAGACGAGACATTCCGGGGATTGCATCGAGAGCCTTATTGATTACCCATGCGAACGGTGCGAATCCTGCACAGAATGGCTGGGGGATAGAGATACCCTCCATACCTTCATAGAAATTCTGGAATTTTGCTGCGGTAAGGTCGGCGATCACAAGAGTGATGATGTAGCAGATTATCGCTGCGAAGAATCCCCATGCCAGAGACTCGGACGCGAAATAGACCACGGCGCCGATGAAAGCGAAGTGCCAGTAGTTCCAGAGGTCGATATTGACCGTACGGGTTCCCTTTAGAAGCAGGAGGAGGATATTGACTCCGAGACAGACGGGGATGATGAATGCGCCAACGGCTGTATTGTAGGCAACGGCTGCGGCTGCCGGCCATCCCATGTCGAACACTTTAAGCTGCAGGTCATAGATTTCTACTACCTGATTGAGAGCAGGCCCGAGGGCGCTTGTCAGAAGGGCTGTCACGATGGAGAGACCCACGAAGCCGACACCGACCTTGAGTCCCGACATCAGAGATTTGCCGAACCCAAGTCCGATGCACAGACCCAGGACGGTAAAGATGATTGGCATCATCACAGCCGCCCCGAGTCCGATGATATAGGAAAAGACTTGTTCCAAAACTTTTCAGTCTTTAAGATTTGATCAAATTACTTAGGCTGTTTGCCGATGTAAGCGAGGATACCGCCGTCTACATAGAGTACGTGGCCGTTCACGAAGTCCGAAGCATCAGATGCC
>CAZOOY010000186.1:0-1934 GCA_964581555.1 uncultured Staphylococcus sp. | reverse complement strand
TTGGCTCTTTCAATTCGCTGAAAAATTCAAAAAACGGCAAATTATCTGCGAAGGGGTGATATTATCGCACCTTTTGGGCTTGGCGGGGTTGTAATTTTGCAACAGAAATGATTCAAGCATGATTGAATCACCCGACGCTCAGTCCGGATTCCGTTGGTCGTGTGACCCGGAATTATCGCCCGTAGTGCGTGGCCTGAGCGAGAGTGTTCAATGGGCCGACGATCATTTCACATCCTCCCAAAGATACATCCGGTCAGAGGGCCGGATCTTGCGGGGAACTTTCAGAGAGAAGGCCTGACCTTTCTTCACCACCGGAACAGGATCGTAGTCAAGACGTAGCTCATCCACCTTGAGAATGAGCGCCCCAGTATCGGGGCCCGTTATGACAACCTCGTCGCCTGGGTGAAGTTCGCCGGTCTCCATCAGAAACTCCCCTACTCCGAGCTTGGGATAATGGCGCACACCTTTGGCGATATATTTCTTCACCTTTGTGGCCGAAGAGCCGTACTTTGACGACCATTCGCCGAGGCGCTGCCCCATATAGTAGCCATCCCAGAACCCGCGATTGAAAACGCGGGCGAGGCTCTTGTCCCACGCAGCTATCTTCTCATCGGAATATGTTCCGTCGCAGATGGCCGAGATGGCCTCGGAGTAAGCCTCGACAGTCAGGCGGACATACTCGGGACCGCGGGCACGGCCCTCGATCTTGAACACCGTAACTCCGGCATCAATCATCTTGTTGAGGAAATGAATCGTCTTCAGATCCTTGGGCGACATGATGTACTTGTTTTCCACCGTGAGCTCGTCACCCGTTTCGAGGTCGGTCAGTCCGTAGCCACGGCGACAGATCTGAGTGCAGGCACCACGGTTGGCGCTCGAATTCATCTCATGGAGGCTCAGGTAGCATTTACCCGACACGGCCATGCAGAGGGCGCCATGGCAGAACATCTCCAGACGGATGAGCTCGCCACGCGGGCCGCGGATGTCGTCACGCACGATGGCATCACGGATGGCCGCAACCTGCTCGAGAGTAAGCTCACGGGCCAGCACCATCACATCGGCCCACCGGGAGTAGAAACGGACAGCTTCCGTATTGCTGACGTTGACCTGGGTGGAGATATGGACCTCCACGCCGATCTCGCGGGCATACATTATGGCGGCGACATCGCTGGCTATAATGGCCGAAATACCGCTGTCGCGGACAGCACGGATCACCTCGCGGCACTTCTCCATCTCCCCGTCATAGATGATGGTATTGACGGTGAGATAGGTCTTGACGCCGGCTTCCTCACAGATCGAGGCGATGTTGCGGAGATCTGCGAGCGTGAAATTGACCGACGAGCGCGAGCGCATGTTGAGACCCTCCACGCCGAAATATATGGCATCAGCTCCGGCATCAATGGCAGCACGAAGCGACTCATAGCTCCCGACAGGAGCCATAATCTCGAAATCTTTTCTGTTCATATCATTTTCTCCGGTAAGGGAAAAACCGTGTTACGGCCCTCAGCAGGAAATGGTGCGACCGGGA
The DNA here is from genome assembly GCA_964581555.1 of uncultured Staphylococcus sp. Taxonomy (GTDB): domain Bacteria; phylum Bacteroidota; class Bacteroidia; order Bacteroidales; family Muribaculaceae; genus Duncaniella. The sequence continues at coordinate 406 of CAZOOY010000186.1, read as the reverse complement.
GAAGCCTTAGAGCCGCATCGAGCACCTTCATGGCCTTGGCGAGATCCTCCTTGTTGAGCACATAGGCCATGCGCACCTCGTCGCGTCCCATGCCGGGAGTGGTGTAGAATCCTGACGCCGGAGCCATGAAAATGGTCTCACCGTCAAGGTCAAAGTCGCTGAGGCACCATTCGCAGAATTTGTCAGCATCATCGACCGGAAGTTTCACAACGGTGTAGAAAGCGCCCATGGGGATGGGAGTATAGCAGCCGGGGATCTTGTTGAGCTGATCGATGAGGAACTTACGGCGCTCCACATACTCATTGTAGGTGGCGAGCATGTATTCCGGAGAGGCATCGATGCTGGCCTCGGCTACGATCTGACCGAGCAGAGGGGGACTGAGGCGCGCCTGACAGAACTTCATCAC
>CAZOOY010000185.1:0-1958 GCA_964581555.1 uncultured Staphylococcus sp. | reverse complement strand
ATCATGCTCCTTCACACCGGGAAGCTCCAGAAGTATCTGGCCGTCCTTCTCAAGCTCCTGAATGTTGGGAGCCACAACACCGAACTGGTCGATACGGGTGCGGAGCACATTGGTGGATGAGCTCACGCGGTCCTTGACCTCCTGCTTGAGAGCATTCTTGATGGCATCGTTGCTGTCGCCGCGCTTCACCTGATCCTTGAATACCACGGAGAGGTCACCCTGAGGATCGAGCTTGCGGTATTCGGTGAAGAATATGTCGATGAAGTCAGCGCTCTTGTTGGCGCGGGCCACTGAGTCGGCGTTGCTGACGGCCTTCTCGAAATAGGGATTGCCCTCTGCGTTGGCCATAGAGCGGAGGATATCGGGAACCGACACCTGAAGGGTGACGTTCATACCGCCTTTGAGGTCAAGGCCGAGGCCGACACCAAGTTTCTGTACTTCGTTGAAGGTATAACCCAGATAGACCTTTTCATTGGCGATGTTCTTGATGTAATCGCTGTAGGCCTTACGATAAGTGTCCGGAGAGTTGTTGTCAAGGGCGGCCACACGGTGAGCTTCTTCGGCAGCCTTGTTCTCGTAGTGATTGGTCACCACGGTGAACGAGAGGTAGAAGAGGCAGATGAGCACCATGAAGATGGCTATCACACCGGCAACAATACTTCCCAAAGATCCTTTGCTTTGCATTGCTTTAAATTAGTGTATTTTAGTGAATTAAGGATTGATTAATTGCGTGTTTCGTGGGCAGGGCACACGATGCCCCGCAAAATTAGTGTGCAAATATACTAATTTTTATTTGAATTATAAGCGCTTGGAGAAAAAAAGTGAGTTCCAATCTGCACGTGGAGATGGCTCAGGCATGGATAGAAGTCAGGATGGATAGGTGATGTCCCAGAGATAGAGGGCTTGCGGAGGCATGGAGTTGCCGGCGGCACAACGGTCACGCTGTTCGATGACACGGGCAAACTCCTCGACAGAGAGCTTGTGGCGACCCACTTCCACGAGTGTTCCAACAACGGCCCTCACCATGTTGCGGAGGAAACGGTCGGCTGTTATGACAAAGACACTCGCCCGTGTGTCATCGCCCGGAAAGGAGATGGGGTGCCATGCTGCGTGGGTGACGTGGCAGATATTGGTCTTCGCATCGGAGTGAAGCTTGGCGAATGATGTGAAGTCTTCTGTGGTGAGCAGGAGGGCCGCCGCCGTGTTCATAAGTTCATAGTCAAGTCCGGCAGGGGCTTTCCATGAAAGTTGATGGAAAAAGGGTGAGTTTCCCTCCACCGCATAGTAATGATAGGTGCGTGAGGTGGCTGAGAATCGGGCATGAAGGTCGGGTGAGACTTGACGGATCTCATAGATTGCGATATCACGCCCGGTGAGAGCGTTGAGGGCGCCTATAAGCCTTTCTGTCGGGATAGCGAGCGGTTCCGGGAGGTCAAAGTGGGCCACCATCATGCGGGCGTTAACGCCTGTATCGGTCCTCCCGGCTCCGGTGATTTTCATCGGGCGCCGGAGAACGAGCGAAAGAGCGTCTTCGATAGTCTGCTGGACGGTGACAGCACCCGGTTGGGTCTGCCAGCCGTGGAAATCAGTCCCCCGGTAGGCGAGGCGCATGAAATAACGTGTCACCCCGTCAGTCCTTTTCTATATATGTATAGCCGTAAAGGCCGGAGCGATAGTTGGAGAGGAACTCTCTTCCCTCCTCGGGAGAGATCTTCCCTTCCTTCATGGATGAGGTCACCCATGCCTCGACGTTTCTCACAAGTTTCTTGGCTGAGAACTGGACGTAGTCAAGCACATCTGCCACGGTCTCGCCGTCGATGATGCGGTCTATCTCGTAGCGGTCCTTGTAGACCGAGATATGGACTGCGTTGGTGTCACCGAACAGGTTGTGCATGTCGCCGAGGATCTCCTGGTAGGCTCCGACGAGGAAGACGCCGATATAATAGGGTTCGCCCGGC
>CAZOOY010000184.1:0-2053 GCA_964581555.1 uncultured Staphylococcus sp. | reverse complement strand
CTATACCCCTTATGTGATCGAGACCTCCATCGGTGTTGACCGCATGGTGCTCAGTGTCCTCTGCTCAAGCTATGAGGAGCAGGAGCTCGAAGGTGGTGACAAGCGTGTCGTGCTTCACCTCCCCGCACCTCTCGCTCCCGTCAAATGTGCAGTGATGCCTCTCGTCCGTAAGGATGGGCTGCCCGACAAGGCTCGTGAGATCGTGAACGACCTCAAGTTTGACTTCGCCACCCACTATGAGGAGAAGGACTCTATCGGTAAGCGTTACCGTCGTCAGGATGCCATCGGTACTCCTTACTGTATCACCGTCGACCATCAGACTCTCGAGGACAACACCGTCACCCTCCGCGAACGTGACTCCATGGAGCAGACACGCGTCAGCGTCGACGATCTTCACAAGATTATCCACTCCAAGGTATCCCTCAACTCTCTTCTCCGCAAACTCGGATAATATAATTCATCAACCCTCTTCTCAACTCCTAAGGACTAATGAGATATTTCAAGATAATCCTTCTTCTCGCAGCCATGCTGCCCGCCCTCAGTTCCTGCAACTACAACACTCTTGTTGACAAGAAAACCAATGTGGAGCAGGGCTGGGCGGAAGTCCAGAATCAGTATCAGCGGCGTGCCGATCTGATCCCCAATCTGGTCAACACCGTCAAAGGCTATGCTACCCATGAGAGTTCGACACTCGAGAATGTGACCAAGGCCCGAGCCGCAGCTACCTCCATCACAATTGATCCCGCTAATCTTGACGAGGAATCTCTTGAGAAATTCCAGGCTGCGCAGAATGAACTCACCGGTGCGCTCAAGTCGCTTCTTGCAGTAACCGAGGCTTATCCTGACCTCAAGGCCAACGAGAACTTCCGCGATCTTCAGGTGCAGCTCGAAGGGACGGAGAACCGGATCTCTACCGCACGCGGCCGATACACTCAGCTCGTGGCTGATTATAATTCAGCCATCAAGAAATTCCCCACCGTGATTTATGCCGGTTGGTTCGGATTCTCCCCTCAGCCCCAGTTCAAGGCTGACGATGCTGCTCAGCGTGCTCCTGAAGTTCAGTTCTAATACTTTCTTCTGACAATGAAATTTTATCAGAGATTTTTCCTTTTTATTTCAGTCATTGCCGGGGCGGTTGCCACTGTTGGTTGTAACTCCGATGATGATGACAATTGGGATACATATAAGGAATGGCGTGAAGCCAATACTGCATTCTACGAGGATCAGCAGTTTGCTCTCACGCCTGAAGGGGGGAGCTATTACCAGACCATCACTCCTGTCTGGAACAACTCGGCCCATATCCTCATCCGCTATCTCAACGACCGTCGGCTCACAGAGGGAAACCTCTCACCGCTCCTCAACTCCACGGTAGACGTCAAGTATATCGGTCGTCTTTACAACGATATTCCTTTTGACTCCTCCTTCCTGCGCACCGACAGCCTTTTCCGCACCCGTCCCGATGAACTCATACAGGGGTGGACGATAGCGCTACTTGACATGCGCGTGGGTGATAGCGCACGTATCGTCGTGCCCTATACTCTCGGCTATGGCGCCACCACATCAGGGATCATTCCCCCCTACTCCACTCTCGTATTCGATCTCAAGCTCGTCGATATACCGTATTACGAGGTAAAACCCTGACATGGATTTCAAGCTTATAGCCACAGCGGAAGGGAGCAGTGCGCGCGCAGGTCTCATCACCACTGATCACGGTGAGATCGAGACACCTATTTTTATGCCCGTAGGCACACAGGGTTCTGTCAAGGCTGTGCATCAGCACGAACTTCGTGACGATGTTAAAGCTCAGATCATCCTCGGCAACACCTATCACCTCTATCTCCGTCCCGGCATAGAAATTCTTGAAAAGGCCGGCGGCCTCCATAAGTTCAACGGCTGGGATCGTCCCATCCTCACTGACAGCGGAGGCTTTCAGGTGTTCTCCCTCTCGGGCAACCGCAAGCTCACGGAAGAGGGAGCTCATTTCCGTTCCCACATCGATGGCTCAAAGCACCTTTTCACACCGGAAAAGACTGTTGACATCCAGCGCTCAATC
>CAZOOY010000183.1:0-2184 GCA_964581555.1 uncultured Staphylococcus sp. | reverse complement strand
TGAAAAGCCGATGATCCAGAAGAGGATGCTTCCGCACATGAAGTCGCAGAAGTTTTTCATCAGGATGTTGGCGGTGTTTTTTGCTCGTGTTAGGCCGGCCTCGACGAGTGCGAAGCCCGGCTGCATCCAGAACACCAGTATGGCGCCGAGCAATACCCACAGGGTGTCTATTCCACTTATTGTCTCAAAAATTGTATCCATTGTCGTGATTTTTTTCAATGCAGAGTCCTCATCCCCCTCTTAAGTGAGAGGAACGGAAGAAGAAATGCAGTAAGTTTTGTGATTGTCAGGAGACCGGGAGTCTCCGTTATTGCTGTTAAAGTCTGTTGGCGATCACTTCCTCGCCATGCTTACGTGTGCGGATGCTATAGACGTCTGTCACCTCGCTGATGAAAATGCGACCGTCTCCCACGTCGCCTGTGTGGGCAATGTCAAGGATGACGTTGACCGTAGGTTCTACAAATTGCTCGCGGCACACAATCGAAAGGTGTACCCGCTCGATGACGTCAGTGCTGTACTGGACTCCGCGGTAGATGCGTTCCTGACGTGCTTGTCCGATGCCGTGGACATCGTGATACTCGAACCAGTTTATGTCCGCATCAAGCAGTGCGGCTTTCAGGTCCTCAAACCGGGTCTTGCGGATGATCGCCTCAATCTTTTTCATGAATTGTTCTGTTTGTGAATTAATGATGGTGAATATTTACCTTTGCATTGCGCGCACTGTGCATCGGCTGTTGTACCTGATTTCAGATTCTGATAATAATAAAAAGAAGAGAGGCTGATCTCCCTGAAGGGAAACCAGCCTCTGTGTGGGACATGCTTTTCGCAGCTCAAATAATGTTACCGCCGGACCGGTGCGGCGGTAGACACAGACAATCGAACCTGAAGATCGTTCAAGTTCCGCTGCTGTGCCTGCTGCTGGAGCATATATGTCATCGAATCATTCATAACTTTCGTTCTTATGGCTGCAAAATTATGTATAAATTTCATATTTGCAAAATATTTGCTTAAAAATTTTATGAATTGTGGCAAATTTCTTTGAAATCTGGATTTATAATGGCAATATGTCAATATGGTGTTGTCTCCGGCAACGGTTTCGGGCATCTTCCGGATATCGATGTCCGCCTTGAAGATCAGGCGGAGTAATTTTAGCATTTTTTAGGTAGGGAGATTGGGGAATTTTGAGTAATTTTGACTCTGTTTTTCGCCCTGTATATCACCTTAAATATTCACCCTGTACTAAAAAAAGTCACTCTCTTCTCATAAATCATGACACAGACTGAAAAACCTCAGTTCGTCCATCTTCATGTCCACAGTCAGTACTCCCTCCTTGACGGACAGGCCTCGGTGACGGGGCTTGTGGATAAGGCCATCGCTCTCGGTATGCCCGGCTTTGCCCTGACTGATCATGGCAATATGTTCGGTATCAAGGAGCTTGCCAACTACGTCAATAAGCTCAAGGGGAAATACAAGGGTAAGATAGCCGATGCCCGCAAGAAGCTCGAGGAGGCCGCTCCCGACGAGGCCGAGAAGATGCGGCCCGAGATCGAGGCCGAGATAGCCCACTATGAGGAGGTGCTCCGCTTCAAGCCCATCTTTGGCTGCGAGATGTATGTGGCCAAGGGAAAACTGGAGGATCGTTCAGACAAGCATGACAAGGGGCGCCACCTCGTGGTGCTCGCCAAGAACCTCAAGGGATACAAGAATCTCATCAAGCTCGTGTCGCAAGGATATACGGACGGATTCTATCATCATCCCCGCACCGACAAGGAGGCGCTCGCAGCTCATCGCGAGGGTCTGATAGTCTGCTCGGCATGTCTGGGCGGTGAGATCCCCCGTCTGATCGCCAACGGCGAATATGAGGAGGCGGACCGTCAGGTGAAATGGTTCAAGGAGACATTCGGCGACGACTATTACATCGAGCTCCAGCGTCACCCGACGGATCTGCCCGGAGCCAACCGCGACACATTCCGGGAGCAGGAGAAGGTAAATCCCGTGCTCGTCTCGCTCGCCCGCGACAACGGCATCAAGATAATATGCACGAACGACTCGCATTTCATTAACGCCGAGGATGCCGAGGCGCATGACCGACTCATCTGCATCAACAGCAACAACTATCTCATCGACCAGGACCGCATGCGCTACACCAAGCAGGAGTGGTTCAAGTCGCAGGAGGAGATGGCC
>CAZOOY010000182.1:0-2197 GCA_964581555.1 uncultured Staphylococcus sp. | reverse complement strand
GAAGAATCGCCTCCTTGTTGAGCGGAAGCAGATGATGGTGACGCTCGGGAAGAGCTTTCTTAAGTCCTGCCATCACTGCATCAAGCGAAACGAGCGGACGCACCTTGATGAGAGCTCCGAGGAGCACCATGTTGTAGGTCTTGGACGACCACAACTCAAAGGTAGCCTCCATCGCATCTACCGGCACGATGTTGATATCTGTACGGGTGGGCGCGTGATGGATACTGTAAGGATCATATATCAGTGTGCCGCCGGGCTTCACCTTGCTTTCAAACTTGTCAAGGCTCTGCTGATTGAGGATCACGGCCGTATCATAAGCGTTAAGCACAGGGCTTGATATAGGCTGATCGGAGAGGATGACGGTCACATTAGCTGTTCCTCCGCGCTGTTCGGGACCGTAGGAGGGCATCCATGTCACTTCAAGATCACCCATAAGTCCGGCATAGGCAAGGATCTTCCCCATCGAGAGGACGCCCTGACCACCGAAACCTGCTATAATGATTTCTTCTTTCATTTGCCGACGGTATTTTTAAGATCACCGAGAGGATAGCTCTCGAACATGTGCTCCTCCATCCACTTGTTGGCCTTCTCAGGGGTCATCTTCCAGCCGGATACACAGGTGGAGACAATCTCGACAATGGAGGTGCCGAGCCCGTTCATGGAATTTTCGAATGCCTGGCGGATAGCCTTCTTGGCTTTCTTGACAGCCGCAGCAGTCTGTACGCTCTGACGGGTCACGTAACATGTGCCCGGCAGCTTGACGGCGAGCTCGGTGATATTGAGGGGATAGCCGTTGAGCTCCACATTTCGACCATAGGGAGTAGTGGCCGTCACCATTCCCTCGAGAGTGGTGGGTGCCATCTGACCGCCGGTCATGCCGTAGATGCCGTTGTTGATGAAGATGATGGCGATATTCTCGCCGCGGTTGGCGGCATGAATTGTCTCGGCGGTGCCGATTGCAGCCAGGTCGCCGTCTCCCTGATAGGTGAAGACAAGGCGTGAGGGATTGAGGCGTTTCACTGCCGTAGCGATAGCGGGAGCGCGTCCGTGGGCAGCCTCGATCCAATCCACATCAATATAATTGTAAGCCATAACCGCGCAGCCAACGGGGGCGATAGCTATGGCGATATTCTCTGCACCCATCTCGTCTATCACTTCGGCCACGAGCTTGTGGACCACACCGTGGGAACATCCCGGGCAATAGTGCATGGTGTTGTCGTTGAGCAGACGGGGCTTCTGAGCCACGATATTTTCAGGGCGGCGTATATCCTCGCGTGTCATAGCTGGAATTTTTCTTTAAGTGCTACAAGAATTTCATCGGGATCCATCACTATACCGCCCAGACGGCCGAAGTGGTGGACGGGCACACGCTCCTCAAGACTCAGACGGACATCCTCAATCATCTGGCCGGCATTAAGCTCAGCCACGAGGATACCCTTCACCTGCTTGCTGAGGCGCGCTATCTCCTCCGTGGGGAAAGGCCAGAGAGTGATGGGGCGGATAAGACCCACCTTGATACCCTGCTCACGGGCTTCCTCGACAGCCTTCATGCAGATACGGGCCACGCATCCGAAAGCCACGATGAGATACTCGCAGTCATCCGTATGGAATTCCTCATATCTCACCTCGTTTGCCTTGATGAGATCATAGGTCTCCTGAAGATGGATATTATGTTTCTCCATGAGGCACGGATCGAGTTCGAGCGTGGTGAGGACATTACGTCCGCGTGTGGCAGGCTTGCCGGTCACCGCCCATGGGCACTGAAGAGCTATCTCCTCGTCCGTGCGGCGGGGGCGGAAGGGTGGCAGTACCACCTTCTCCATCATCTGACCGATTATACCGTCGGCCAGCATCATGACGGGATTGCGGTACTTGAACGCGAGATCAAAACCAAGTCCGACGAAGTCGGCCATCTCCTGCACCGATGCGGGAGCCAGCACGATGAGGTGATAGTCACCGTGGCCGCCCCCCTTGGTGGCTTGAAAATAGTCGGACTGCGAGGGCTGGATGGTGCCCAGACCGGGCCCTCCGCGCATACAGTTGACGATGAGAGCCGGCAGCTCTCCGGCGGCAATGTAAGAGATTCCCTCCTGCTTGAGGCTTATGCCGGGACTTGACGAGGAGGTCATGCAGGCTTTGCCGGTAGCGGCTCCGCCATATACCATATTAATTGCAGCGACTTCACTTTCAGCCTGAA
>CAZOOY010000181.1:0-2259 GCA_964581555.1 uncultured Staphylococcus sp. | reverse complement strand
TATGTGCTCGATATTCTCAGAATGCCACTGATTTCATGGTCAGACCTGTCGTCTCCGACAGCCCGAAGAGCAGATTCATCGTGTGGACGGCATTTCCCGCCGCTCCCTTGAGAAGATTATCAATCACCGCCGTGATGAGCAGGCGGCCGTCGATCTTATCGAGATGAATGATACACTTATTTGTATTCACCACATCCTTCAGATCGGGAATCTTCGAGGTAATGAACGTGAAATTATGGTCATCGAAATAATCCTGATACAGCTTGATGATCTCCGGCAGCTCCAGCGGGCAGTCAAGATAGGTCACCGCCATAATGCCGCGTGAGAACGGACCGCGCATCGGCACCATGTGGAAACGGGCATTGAAACTGCTCTGCATGGCTCGCAGCGTGTGCAGTATCTCAGCCTCCTGGGAGTGGCGGAACGGACGGTAGACCACCGCGTTATCATTGCGCCATGCATAGTGGGTGGTAGGGCGGCGCTCAGCCCCCTCGCTTGTGGCACCCGTGAGCACCGTGGTGTGTATATCGGAGTTCAGCAGCAGATTCTTGGCCAGCGGGAGCAGCGAGAGCTCCACGGCCATGGCAAGACACCCGGGATTGGCCACATGGAGAGCCCCGCGCACCATCGGCTTGCGGTTCAGCTCCGAGAGACCATAGACAAAATCACCTGCATCCTCCGGCAGGCGGAAGTCACGCGAGAGATCGATGATCTTCAGATCCTCCGGAATGGTGTGGGTCTCGAGAAACTCACGCGTCTTCCCCGCGGGACGGCAGCAGAAGAGCACATCTATACCCCTCAGATCTATCGACGAGGAGAAATTCATGTCTATCTCGCCATGCAGGCCCTGGTGGACATCCACTATCCTCTGCCCGGCCACGGTGCGTGAGTGAACCCATTTGAGCTCCACGTCAGGGTGATTGATGAGAATACGGATGAGTTCGCCGGCGGCATATCCCGAACCTCCGATTATACCTACCTTTATCATTGCGGCTGAACGGTTTTGATGTTTTTGATACCCTCCTCGATGCGGCGGACGGTCTCGTCAAGGCCGAGAAGCTCGGTGATGTCGAAGATGTGCGGGCCCTTGCATTCACCCACAAGCGTGAGTCGGAAAGCGTTCATCACGTTGCCGAGATGATAACCCTTCTCGGCAACCCAGGCCAGAACCGGGGGCTCCGCCTCGGCGCTCTTGAACGACGGGAGCGAGCGGAGCACTTCGATGAGCTCCTTCATAATGGCGGGAGTGTCCTCCTTCCAGCGCTTGCGGATATCCTTCTCGGCATACTCCGTGGGCGCGGTGAAGAAGAACTTGGCCTGATCCCAGAGATCGGCCACGAAGTTGATGCGACCTTTCACGAGTCCTACCACACGGGTGATATATTCATCGGAATAATCATCCGGATTCACGCCGTGAGCGCGGAGCACAGGCTTGAACAGTTCGGCCAGTTCCTCATCGGGAGCCTTCTGGAGATACTCGTGGTTGAACCAGCGTCCCTTCTCGTAGGCAAACTTCGCTCCTGAGCGTGAGCAGTGGTCAAATGAGAATTTGGAGATGAGCTCGTCCATGTTCATGATCTCGGTGTCGTCACCGGGATTCCACCCGAGGAGCGCCAGGAAATTGATCACGGCCTCAGGCAGATAGCCTGCCTCGCGATAACCCGACGAGATGGCGCCGCTCTTGGGGTCATGCCATTCGAGGGGGAAGACGGGGAAGCCGAGGCGGTCACCGTCACGCTTGGAGAGTTTACCCTTTCCGTCAGGCTTGAGCAGCAGGGGCAGGTGGACAAAGTCGGGCCGTGTATCCGCCCATCCGAATGCCTCGTAGAGGAGCACATGGAGCGGTGCGGAGGGGAGCCACTCCTCGCCGCGTATCACGTGGGTAATCTCCATGAGATGGTCGTCCACGATATTGGCCAGGTGATAGGTGGGCAGATCGTCGGCGCTCTTGTAGAGCACCTTGTCGTCAAGGATAGATGAGTTGATGGTCACCTTGCCGCGGAGCAGGTCGTTGACCTCCACATCTCTTCCCGGCTCGACGAGGAATCGCACCACATAGGGCGTGCCCCCCTCGATGAGAGCCTTCACCTCCTCGGCGGGAAGCGAGAGGGAATTGCGCATCTTCAGACGGGTCGATGCGTCATACTGGAAGTTGGGCGTGGCGGCGCGCGCAGCCTCAAGCTCGGCGGGAGTGTCAAATGCGATGTAGGCCTTCCCTGCGTCAAGAAGCTTCTTCACATACTCGCGATAGATGTCGCG
>CAZOOY010000180.1:0-2306 GCA_964581555.1 uncultured Staphylococcus sp. | reverse complement strand
GAGGTCGCCGAGGTCTGTTGGGTGATGATGCCCGTGCTCTCGTTGAGGAGCATGCGGATGTCGCTTGGTTTCATACTACCCTTCTCGTCGAGCTCTTCACCCGAGATAAATTCCACGCGGGTGGGGATGTTCCCTATCGTGCGGGTGCCGCGGGTGGACTGCACCACCACCTCCTCGAGCATCTCGTCGTCAGGCTCCAGTTCTATCTCCACCGGCATCGATCCCTCCGGCATGGGAAAATTGAAAGTTTTCTCAAGCGTCTCGTAGCCGAGCGAGCGGAACACCAGCTTCGCTGATCCGTCAGGGATCCCCTCGATGGTCACATTTCCGTCAGCGTCCGAGATAGCTGCGAGCGACGTTCCGGCCACGGTCACCGCCACACCTATGAGAGTCTCCTCGCTCTCCTCATCCTTTATCTGTGCGGTGAAAGTGTTCTGGGCCATCGCCGCTTGAGTGCATGCCGCCACGAAAAGCAGCAATGATAATATTCTTTTCGTCATGGGTTTACATAGTCATTATCCGGCCCGCAGCTACACGTTGCGGGACAGACGAAATTATAGGAAATATACTTGTGGGAAAGATGGAGAGAGGTTCAGCACCCTCTCGGAGGTTGCCACACCGAGCCGTCAAATCCCTTGACGGCCTTGTCACTATAATCCGACAATGTAAAATCGTCAACAATAAAAGATGTCCTGTTGGGAATCATGAACACCCTCGGAGCTGTGAAACCTGTACACGTGTTGCAGCTCACGAAAGGAGAACAGCAGCCACAGGGCGCATCACTGCCGCCGCAGTCATCACATCCGCAATCGCCGCATCCGCAGCAGCAATCTTCGCAGTAGAGCCTCTCACCCGATGCGCATATGCAGTCATCCTCCAGGCAGCACGGGAGTGTGGCCAGAGCAAAAACAATTATCGCCATTATGGATGAAAGGAATCTCACGGAAGATGGGTGGACAAGTGATTGATTTCCGCTGCAAAGGTAATTATTTTATCCGGATTCACCTCCACTCCGCTCCCGAAATCGGTATGATACCTCTTAAAAATCTTTTGTGATTATTAAAATTTATTATATCTTTGCATCGGCCAAGAATCTCTCTTTCACGAGCATTCCCCGGTCGTCATCATCACATATCTCTATTTCAAGCCCCACCACATGAGCTACAGCTTCTTAGACTTCCTCTGTCTCCTCGGCTCCGTCGCCTTGTTCCTCTACGGAATGAAGGTGATGAGCGAAGGCCTCCAGAAGGTGGCCGGCGACCGCCTCCGCAGCATCCTCTCGGCCATGACCCGCAACCGCCTCACCGGCATGCTGACCGGTATCCTCATCACGGCCCTGATCCAGAGTTCGTCGGCTTCCACAGTGATGGTGGTGAGCTTCGTGAATGCCGGTCTCATGACCCTCGGCCAGTCCATGGCCGTCATCTTCGGTGCAAATGTAGGTACGACCTTTACCGCATGGATCATCGCCCTCTTCGGGTTCAAGGTTGACACCTCGCTGATGATCCTCCCCATCCTTGCCTGCGCCGTCCCCCTCCTCTACTCCTCGTCGGGCAAGCGCAAGTCCATAGGCGAGTTCCTCGTCGGTTTCGCCTTCATGTTCATGGGTCTGGGCATGATCAGCGACTATGTGCCTGACCTCCAGCAGAATCCCGAGATGTTCGCCTTCCTCGAGCGCTACGCCTCCATGGGCTTCCTCTCGGTCATCATCTTCGTATTCGTAGGCGTTATCCTCACGGCCATCATCCAGTCGTCAGCGGCTACATTCGCCATCGTCCTCATCATGTGTACAAAGGGCTGGATCTCCTTTGACATCGCCTGCGCCGTGGTGCTCGGCTCCAATATCGGTACCACCGTCACCCCGCTTCTCGCCTCTATGAGCGGTAACGTCGCCGCCAAGCGAACTGCCATGGGCCACCTTCTCTTCAACACCCTCGGTCTCATCTGGACGCTTGCCGTCTTCTTCCCCTTCTGCCGCCTCAACGTCCTCATCACCGAGTGGCTCGGCCAGGGCAACCCCACCGAGATCTACTCCTATGTCAACGCCCTTGAGGTCTCCGACCCCGACACATACAACGCCCTCTTCGCCAACACCCTCCCTTCGGGTCACCCTGTGCTCCTGAAAGTGGCTCAGATGCAGTTCAGTGTCTCGTTCGGCCTCTCCATGTTCCACACGGTGTTCAATCTCATCAATGTGGCCATCATGATCTGGCTCACCGGTCTCTACGTGAAGATCGTGGAGAAGCTCGTCCCCTCGCGCCACAAGGAGAACGAGGAGTTCCAGCTCAAGTTCATCTCCGGTGGTC
>CAZOOY010000179.1:0-2478 GCA_964581555.1 uncultured Staphylococcus sp. | reverse complement strand
AAAGAAATTTTTCCTTATTAATTATTTTTAATTAATCAGTTAATAGCTCCCTGTTTTGAGAGCAGTCACAACTCTCGGGAGCATCATTCGCACCTAAAACAACCGACAGTCCAAAAGGTTCAGGCCACAGGCATATTTAACATTCCTTTACTTTACCGCTGTCTACCCGACCGGTTCAACCGGTATCGTGCCTTTGACCCCAAGCAGATTGCGGAGCAAGGGAGCGCGACGGAGAAGGCTGCCGATGGCCATACTGAGCACAACTATAACAGCGGCGATCAAGCATGCCACCACCAGCTCGGGGAGTATAGTGTTTCCCTCGCTGATGTAGGGCTTCACCCAATGTAGCTTCGGCAAAAGGAAATAGTGAATATAGTATATGTCCAGCGTCCTTCTTCCAACCTTGCGCCAAAAGCTGACAAACCAACCTTCTCCATCGAAATATGCACGATGGTAGTAGAAGATATTCAACACCAGAAAAGCTCCGAAATATTTCGCTAATCCCCAACTGCTCATTTTGACCCACCGGGCCATTTCGCCCAATTGCAGAGCCTCTGAGTTGATATACAGCGTACATGCTCCGATATACCCCACGATAAGCACTGTCGGCACCCAACGCTTCATCAGGAAACCAAAGAATTTTTCCTGATATTTCCTGATCAGCATACCGGCCAATACATACTGGAAGTAGAGCACGGTGTGCTTGCTGCAGAACCAGTAGCTCCACAGTTTGCCTCCGCCAACTCCCAAGGCATCTGTCACGACGGGAGCGATGACACTCAGGATGAAGAGAGGTATCAGAAGCGAGACACGGCACATCCTGGCAATCCCGACGGCAATCAGGTAATACAGGAACATCTGAAACAATGTGAACGTGAACCAATATGCCCCCAGATCACCGTCATAGACCCAGCTCCAAGGATACTTGGCGTGCCGGAAATATTCATAGAGGGTGGCGAATATGAAACATCCCACCACCATGGCCACGAAGCGGACCTTGAAAGTTCGCCACACTCTCCCTCTCGTCCACTCATTCAATGGGCGATAGAGGAAGAAACCACTGACAAGGAAAAACAGCGGCATGGTGAAGGCTCCTCGCAGGACACAGAGCGTGGATGTCGCCGGATCGATATTCAGGCCGAACGTCAGGACATGGACAGCCACGACAGAAAACATCGTGAATCCTCTCAGGGCATCTATCCAATTGAGTCTCCCGGTCATGACAGCGAAATCCCGTTCTCGTCTACCTTATTCTCACCCGCGCTCACCGCGGCATTCTTTCCTGCCAGCATCCCGCAAGCGGCGTCGATGTCCTCGCCGCGCGAGGCACGTATGGTGGCCGTGACGCCAAGCTCATTGAGCCGGTCGCGGAACGCCTCCATGACCTCCGTGGGGGAGGGTCGGCCCTCAAATCCGGGGATGGCATGGAAGCGGATCAGATTCACTCGGCAATCCGTTCCCTTGAGCAGCCTGGCCAGAGCCTCGGCATGGCGACGGTCATCGTTGATCCCGTCCCACATGATATATTCCGCCGAGAGCCGGCGCTGATGGGCGAAGTCATAGCCCCGCAACAGCTTGACCACATCCTGGATTGGAAACGCCTTCTGGACAGGCATGAGATCTTCGCGTTCGGACGGGAAGGGCGAGTGCACGCTGATGGCCACATGGACATTGGTCTCGTCAAGCAGACGGCGCAGGGTGTCAAGCTTGCCTATACTCGACACCGTGATGCGTTTCGGACTCCACGCGAGACCCCAAGGAGCAGTGAGCACCTCGATGGCACGGAGCACGGGATCAATGTTGTCCATCGGCTCTCCCATCCCCATGAACACTATGTTGGTGAGGCTCTCAGCCTCCGGAATCGAAAGCACCTGATTGAGAATCCCCGCAGCCGTGAGCGAGCCGTGGAATCCCTGCTTTCCGGTCATGCAGAAGCGGCACCCCATGCGGCAACCGGCCTGAGACGACACGCACAGCGTGGCGCGCTCACGGTCAGGGATGTAGACGGCTTCGATGTCGCGTCCGCCGGCCGAGCCGGGCGTCAGATAGTCCACCTCCTCCGTGCGCGTGGCAAAGAGATATTTCACCGTTCCGTCCACCGAACGGCTCTCCGTCTTGGGGGCTTCGCGCCCGACGGTGTAATTCTCAGTCAGCCATTCGCGGGCATTCTTGGGCAGCTCGGTCATCTCCCCTATCCCGGTCACCCGGCCGACATACAGCCGGCGCGCCATCTGCCGGGCGGCAAAGGGGCGGAGCCCGGCCTCAGCGGCCACTCCCTCAAGCTCGGACGGAGTCATCCCGAGGAGCACTTTTTTAGCTTTCGCTTCCATAATACACGTAGAAATTTCCGCAAAAATACAAAAAAATTACCTCTCCCACTTGCACGGGTCAAAAAATCTCTCTACCTTTGCCGTGCAAATCAACGCAAGGGGTATTAGCTCATCTGGCTAGAGCGCGACACTGGCAGTGTCGAGGTGA
>CAZOOY010000178.1:0-2556 GCA_964581555.1 uncultured Staphylococcus sp. | reverse complement strand
GAGAGAGCTCCATGAGCGAGAGATTAACAGCGCCGATGTAGCTGTCAAGGCTCATCACGAGTTCCTCGCGCAGAGGATCGATGGGAGGGTTGGTGACCTGAGCGAAATGCTGGCGAAAATAATTGTAGATAAGTTGCGGCTCGGAAGATAGGGGAGCGATGGGCGTATCTTTACCCATAGAGTTGACAGGTTCCTTCCCTTCGGTGACCATGGGTATCATGATCTTCTCCACCTCCTCACGGTTGTAATAGAAGGAGTGGAGGAGACGGCGGAACGCTTCTACGGAATTCTCGACCTTACGTCCGGAGGAAATAGAGTCAAGAATGATGCGGTTTTGTGACAGCCAGTCGCGGTAAGGGAATTCGGAGGCAAGCTTCTCTTTAAGCTCTGCGTCATGATAGATTTTACCCTCCTGCATATCTACCATCATCATCTTGCCGGGGCGCAGGCGTCCTTTCTCTCTGATCTCTGATGCCTCAAAGGGGAGAACGCCGGTCTCGGAGGCAATTACAACGGTGTCGTTGTGTGTGATGAGGTAGCGGGCCGGGCGCAGACCGTTACGGTCAAGCATGCCTCCGGCATATCGGCCGTCGGAGAAAAGAAGGGCCGCCGGACCGTCCCATGCCTCCATAAGGATGGAATGGTATTCGTAAAACCCTTTAAGCTCGGGCGAGATGGGGTTCTTGTCATTGAATGATTCAGGCACGAGCATGGCCAATGCGTGTGGGAGGCTCATTCCTGCCATGACGAAGAACTCGAGGACATTGTCGAGCGAGGCTGAGTCGCTCATGCCCGGCTGGCAGATGGGTGTCATGTCACGATCGCCGAACGGGATAGCCTTGAGTACGGACTCTCTGGCCTTCATCCACAGACGATTGCCCTGTATGGTGTTGATCTCGCCGTTGTGGCCCAGCATACGGAACGGCTGGGCAAGTGACCATGTGGGGAATGTATTGGTTGAGAATCGCGAATGCACGAGTGCCATAGCGGTCGTGAAGCGCGGATTCATGAGGTCGGGATAATAGTAACGTAGCTGCATGCTCGAGAGCATACCCTTGTAGACGATTATCTTGGACGAGAGAGAAACGATATAGAATGCCTCCTTGCCCGGTATCCGGCTCTCGGCCATCTTCTTTTCCACTGACTTGCGTAGAAGATAGAGACGTATCTCGATAGGCTGGTCGGTCTCCTCGTCACTGACGAATATCTGCTTGATGGCAGGCTCGGCGGCACGGGCCACCGGGCCGAGACCTTCGTTATTGACAGGAACGTCACGCACTGCCATCAGCTTGAGGCCAAGATCGAGAGCCTCCCGCTCTATGAGATCGAGGATCATCTGCTGTGATTCCTCGTCGTGAGGCATGAAGACGTGTCCCGTGCCGTAGCGTCCCTTCTCGGGGACGGGGATTCCCTGTAGGAGGATAAATTCGTGAGGTACCTGTACCATGATACCTGCACCGTCGCCGGTCTTAGGATCGGCACCCTCGGCTCCGCGGTGCACCATGTGTTCGAGGACCTGAAGCCCTTGTTCCACCAGGCGGTGGCTCTTGATCCCTTTCACGTTGACCAGAAGGCCTACGCCACAGGCATCTTTTTCATAGCGGGGATCATAGAGTCCCCGTGCTTTCATTTGTGGAATAAGCATGTATGTGGTTTTATTCTGTACCTATATAATAATGTTTATAATGCTGAACTTGACAGCTCGGCTATGAACTCATCTGAAATTTACTGCAAAAGTAGAAAAATGCCTGAATTTACGCAAGAAAAATAGCAATTTTCTTTCAAAGTGGCTTGGCTAATGATAAAATGCCATAGTAGGGCAGGCCGGAGACCGGGAAATAAAAAAGTGAACCCCGGTATTTTGGAGCCGGAGTTCACTGTTGATTCTGTTTTGATCTTCCTGACAATTATTCGCCGGGGACGATTGCCTCGCTGGGGCAAACCTCAGCACAAGAACCGCAGTCGATGCAGGTATCGGGATCGATGTGGTAGATATCGCCCTCGGAGATAGAATCAGTGGGGCAAACGGGCTGGCAGGTGCCGCAAGCCACGCAAGAGTCAGTGATTACGTAAGCCATTTTGAGTAAAATTTTAGAGTTATTTGGATAATTATTCTTGAAGAATTCAATTTTCTCTGCAAATGTAAGTTTTTTCCTTCAATATTTTGCAAAAAAACCGCATTATTTTTAACCCGTTTTCAGATTGAAACTTCAATGGGTAGATAAGTGAATGGGACACAGAAGTGAAGCCGACGGCTTTTACTCCTGTGTCCCGTGATGGAGATTAATCATGCGGTAAAAACACCGCGTGACGATCAGATTTCAATTTTCTTGTAGCGCGGAACGAGAATCTTCATGATGATCCATGCCACGAGGTAAGCTACACCGCAAATGCAGAAGACGATGAAGTAGCCTGCAGGTTTGCCGGTGAAGCTCATGAACGACATATTGGTCTGAGCGGCATAGTCAAAGAGAATACCCGAGAAGTAGTTGATAAGGAATGATCCGAGACCGCCGGCCATACCGCCGATACCGATGATGGTGGCGATGGTCGACT
>CAZOOY010000177.1:0-2586 GCA_964581555.1 uncultured Staphylococcus sp. | reverse complement strand
TCGCTTCTTTACGAGCATACGCTGATCGGGTATTTCTGCGCACCGAAATATGTGGAGCATCAGGCGCGGAGGCTTCCATTATCCCCGAAATCTCCACTGAGGTCGACCAGCTTGCCGAGCTCATCGATCATGGTTTCCGCAAGAGCAAGAACTCATCCATCGTGCTTGTGGCAGAAAGCCCCGTCACCGGCGGAGCGATGGGTTTGGCAGAGCGTGTGAAGAATGAGTATCCCGGCTATGACGTGCGCGTCTCCATCCTCGGTCATCTTCAGCGAGGCGGTTCGCCCACGGCGTTTGACCGCATCCTCGCTTCCCGCATGGGCGCGGCCGCTATCGATGCCCTCCTCGAGGATCAGCGTAACGTCATGATCGGTATCCGCAACGACGAGATCACCTACGTGCCTTTCTCCAAGGCCATCAAGAATGACAAGCCCGTCAAGCGCGAGCTCATGGAGACACTGCGCCGTCTCTCGATCTAAGAAATGATAGAAGTCCGAGGGGTCTCCAAGAGTTTCGACCGGCTGCGTGTGCTCAATGACATCAACCTCACGGTGGCCGACGGTGAGTTTCTCTCCATCGTCGGCCCGAGTGGGGCAGGGAAGACCACGCTCCTTCAGATCATAGGTTCACTTGACGCGCCTGACAGCGGCGAGGTGCTCTATGACGGGACGGATATCGTGAAGATGAAAGAAGGGCGTCTTGCCCGGTTCAGAAATCTCAATATGGGTTTCGTATTTCAGTTTCATCAGCTCCTCCCGGAGTTTACTATCACGGAGAATGTAGCTCTTCCGGCCATGATAGCGGGTCAGAGCCATGCCAAGGCCATGGCTCGTGCCGCCGAACTGCTGGCGGGAATGGGGCTGGCTGACCGCGGCTCCCACAAGCCCGGTGAGCTCTCGGGAGGTGAGAGGCAGCGTGCGGCAGTGGCCCGCGCGCTCATCAATGATGCGCGTGTCATCCTGGCCGATGAACCATCGGGAAGTCTTGACTCTCACAATCGCGACGAGCTTTATCGCCTGTTTTTTGACCTGCGAGCCTTGACGGGGAAGACTTTTATTGTCGTAACTCACGATGAATCACTCGCGAAGGATTCGGATCGTGTCATCCATATGAAGGATGGCCGGATCGTCAACACCACAATACGACCATGAGAAGATTGCTTCTACGCCTCTTGCCGGTCATGCTCGCGGCTGTATCCCTCTTCTCCTGTCGTGAAGAAGGAGTGGATGGCGAGGTGGAGATCGCACTGATGGATATAGTCACTTTCACGGGTAACCTTGACGGCCGGGCACAGTTTACGTTCGTGAAGGTCGACGACACACCTGAGATCAACCTCGTCGGCGACCGTGCGCTCGACGTGGAGGAGAAACGTATCCCCGGACGTATGCTCATCCGCTATATACCCGAGTCGGGTAAGGCTTACGAGTCAGGCCCCGTGAAGCTTCTCGGAGCCTCCCTCATCAATTTTTCACCTGTCGAGACAGAGTGGCGGAAGGATTATGACGCATGGGATCATGACGGCGTTTATCTCTACAGCATCTGGCGCACCGCCTCGATAATGAATGTCCACGTCCGGCTCACCTATACCACCGAGCCGCGACTGTTCGCAATGGCTGTGGATCCTGCTACGGCAGGTGGTCCTGTGGCAGACATCTATCTCGTCCATAAACTACCGGATGGCACCGACAACCATGACAGGGCTCACTATGCATCCTTTGACCTCTCGCCTGTGTGGGATAAACCGGAGGTGACGGGAGTGAGAATCCACGTGGCCAATACCAATCTTGATAAACATATTTTTACATTTTACAAATCCACATCATCCTCACAACCGCTTAATTGACTAACAGATAGAGCTAACCACGGATTCTGCTCAAGGGTGATGATTGTGTGCAATAGGTTAAAAATAGAATAATTGTCACCTAATTAATATGTTTTTTATATTTTTGTGTTGTATAACATAAAAATCTTGTGTGGCTGTCAAGGTGGAAATCCCACATCGGCGCGTCACATTAATAATATAATCTATGGCGAAAATTATTGGTGCGGTGGACATCAACCGCGAGAGGTGTAAAGGATGCGATCTCTGTGTCGTGGCCTGCCCCTGCGATGTCCTTTCGCTTACCACCAAGGATGTCAATGACCGTGGCTATCACTTTGTCAACGATACCAATCCGGATGCGTGCATCGGATGTGCGGCATGTGCCACTGTCTGTCCTGACGGATGTATCACAGTCTATCGTGTGGTCGAAAAATAAATACTTTGCCACTTTCCACAGACCTATATGGAACAAGAAGTAACCCTGATGAAAGGCAATGAGGCGATAGCTCATGCAGCGGTCCGCTACGGAGTGGACGGCTATTTCGGCTATCCCATCACCCCGCAGAGCGAGGTGCTCGAGACCCTCGAGGAGCTCATGCCCTGGGAGACCACCGGCATGGTGGTGCTCCAGGCCGAGAGCGAGGTGGCGGCTATCAACATGGTCTACGGCGGCGCAGCCACCGGCAAGGCCGTCATGACATCCTCCTCCTCGCCGGGCGTCAGCCTCAAGCAGGAGGGCATCTCCT
The DNA here is from genome assembly GCA_964581555.1 of uncultured Staphylococcus sp. GTDB lineage: Bacteria > Bacteroidota > Bacteroidia > Bacteroidales > Muribaculaceae > Duncaniella. The sequence continues at coordinate 18 of CAZOOY010000177.1, read as the reverse complement.
ATATAGCCGCAGCCTCGC
>CAZOOY010000176.1:0-2598 GCA_964581555.1 uncultured Staphylococcus sp. | reverse complement strand
CACTCCTATCCTACTTTTTGCGGTCGGGTTGGAGGCGGGTGGTGGTGGAGGGGTGGCTTAGCGTGACGGGGGTTGTGGACCGGGGCTCTGCCGGAGCGGGTGGGGTGGCAACCGAGGAGGTGTCGGACGGCTCTGAGGATCGGGGCTTGGTGTGGAGCCGGGTGCTCAGGATGGTGTCGGCGGCGTGGAAGGAGCTGCCGCGATATACGGAGTGGCCGGCAGAGTCAGCAACGATATAAAACGGGACACGGGGGATGGCGAAATTACGGATAGGGTAGGCCGAGGGGCCGCCGGGTACCCATGCCCGTTGCCAACGGGCGGAGTCGGAGGAAATGTCATGTTTCCAACGGGCTGAGTCGAGAGCAAGCGAAATCTCAAGGAGTGCGAGTCGGGAGGGGCGATTGTCGGCGCGCAAGCGACGGAGCTGTCGAAGGATGCTGTCGGGGAGACGCTTGTCGGTGAAGACGAGGAGCGAGAAGCTCTGCCGCGACGGGAAATAACGGACAGTGGTGTCCGAACCGGTGCGGATGGTGATGGCGGGGATATCGTTCTTGACCATCGCGGAGATCTGGCCGGCGAGCAGCGAAGCGTAGGAGCCTGCGAGCCATCCGGGACGGGCGTCAGGCTCGATGAAGTTGAGCAGGGAGTCGGCCTGCAGTTCGTGGCCGGGGGTGCGGAAATGGTTGATGAGCAGAAGGGTGGAAGCGAGAGATGCGGGAGAAGCATGGACTTCGCGCGCTACGAGAGCATTGACCTCGCGGTCAGAGCCGTGCTGAAGGAGAGAGTCATTAAGGGCAAGGATGCGTGAGTAGGTCTCGGAGGCTTCATTGCCTTTCACCGAGAGGGTGGAGGGGTCGCCGAGAGTGAGGTTGACGGTGAACTCCTCGCCGTTGCGGCCGATGAGGGTGAAGAGCGGCTCATTGTCGATGGTGAAGACTTCGACAAGCGCGGGACGGGGAAGATCGAGCTTCATCTCCACCTTGCCGTCGACCGGATGGAAGGAGACGCGGTTGACGCCACGGTCAGCATAGATGACCTCTATGCCTTTGTTGCCGAGGCCCTTGATGTCACATTTAATATCGCAAGTGTCGCTCCCGCCGCAGGAGGGGAGGAGGAAGAGAAGGAGCAAGAGACTGAGGATGGTTGACTTCATGATGCAAATGTAAGGAAATTATTTGAGAAAACATCTATTTGGAATTTTGGGTAGAAGGAGGTAATTTTGCGGACGGGTTGATATTTTTAGGAAAAAATCGGAATATTGAAGAGATATGTCGGCCCGCCAGACGTTATTCATATAAATTTCAACAGAAAAAGTTCAACTGATGCGAGTTTCTATCATAGGCGCGGGAGCGATGGGAGGTGCCGTCGGCCGCGGATTGCTAAGGGCCGGATTCCCTCCGGCGGATCTCATGGTGTCCAATCCTTCAACCGGAAAATTAGAGCCGTTTGCAGCCGCCGGAGCGGCAGTCACTTCCGACAATAAGGAGGCGGCCACCTTTGGCGACATAGTGATCCTTGCCGTCAAGCCGTGGATTGTGGCCGGAGTGCTCGCGGAGACAGGTGGTGTGCTTGACCCCGCCCGCCAGACCCTCGTCTCGGTGGCTGCCGGAGTGAGCGGGAGCTCGATAGCCGAAAACGTGACCACGGGAGTCTACATAGTCATACCCAACACCGCCGCCGAGGTGGGCGAATCAATGACCTTCGTGACATGCGTCAGGGAGAGCGATACCGCCGCAGTCAAGGAGCTGTTCGGGCAGGTGGGAGACGTGATGGAAGTGGAGGAGAAACTTCTCCCCGCGGCCACGACACTTGCATCATGCGGCATAGCATATGCCATGCGCTACATACGCGCGGCCATGGAGGGGGGCGTGGAGCTCGGCTTCCGTGCGGCGGCCGCACAGGAGATAGTGGCTCAGACAGTCAAGGGAGCTGTAGCACTCCTGAGCCGTGAAGGCGCGCATCCGGAGACGGAGATAGACAAGGTCACAACGCCGGGCGGACTGACCATCAAGGGACTCAACGAAATGGAGCGGGCCGGCTTCAGTCAGGCCGTGGTCCGCGGACTAAAAGCAGGCGTGAAATGAGCAGGATAGTGGTCAAGGTGGGAAGCAACGTGCTGACCCGTAAAGATGGAAAGCCAAATGTGACGAATATGTCGGCGCTCGTCGACCAGATAGCCGCCCTCAGGGAGCTCGGACATGAGATCATCCTGATCTCCAGCGGCGCGGTGGCGTGTGGACGAGGAGCCATCACACCCGCGAAGCAGCTCGACAGCGTGGCATCGCGCCAGCTCTTCAGCTCGATAGGTCAGATCAGACTCATCAACCTGTATAACAGCCTCTTTGCCGAGTATGGAATCGTGGTGGGGCAGGTGCTGACGCAGAAGGAAAATTTCAGCTCGCGCACATCGTATCTGAATCAGCGCGCCTGCATGATGACGATGATCGAGAACGGCGTGATACCCATAGTCAACGAGAATGATACGGCGAGCCTGACGGAACTGATGTTCACCGACAATGACGAACTCTCGGGCCTGATAGCCACGATGATGGATGCCGATATGCTCATCATCCTCTCCAACGTGGACGGAATCTACAC
>CAZOOY010000175.1:0-2605 GCA_964581555.1 uncultured Staphylococcus sp. | reverse complement strand
TATGATGTGAAGGGGAAGCGGTACATTGACAGTCCTTATAAATATTATTTTACTGACTGCGGGTTACGTAATGCCCTGCTTAATTTCCGGCAAACTGAGCCTTCCCATCTGATGGAGAATGTGATCTACAACGAATTGCGTGTACGAGGCTTTAATGTCGATGTAGGTGTTGTGCCTGTTCAGCTTAGAAAAGAGGACGGTAGCCGGGAAAGGAAACAGTTAGAGGTGGATTTCGTCTGCAACATGGGGAGCAGACGCTACTATATCCAATCCGCCTACCGAATGCCTGATGAAGAAAAGATGAGGCAGGAGGAAAATTCACTGCGAAATATTGACGATTCATTCAAGAAAATCATTATTGTCGGTGAAGACACTCCGGTGTTGAGAAACGAGATTGGAATTACTATAATTGGCATCTATGAGTTCCTGCTAAACGAAAATTCACTGGAACTGTAGGGAATTACGATCATGTAAGTAATTTCCGCTTCGGCGCTTAAAGTACCTGAAAAGGAAATAGGGTAGCGCGAAGATGATTAACGGGAGCGACGGGGGCGGGGAAACTGTCGCATTTTCTTAGGAGGAGGAACAAGAGTGGTGTGCTTGAAGACGGGTAGACCGAAGAAGCCGCGCTCAACCTCCACAGTCATGACTTTGCTCCGGCGGGAACGATTATATTCAGTGAGAGTGAGGGGAATAGTCTTTGTTTTGCCATCCGGCAAGACGACATCAGCATTGTAAACTATATAAGGTCTGCCACGGCCTACGGAGCGACGCCCGACGCGACGCGTGTGATAGCGGGTTTCGGAATAGATCCGGGTCACTTCGGCATTCACGCAAGTAACCGTAGAGGGATCGGAGAGGAAAAAATTGAGCGAGAAGAATGCGCCCGCAAGTACACCTGTGGAGATGAAAACGTAGACGCAGTAGTTAAGGATGAAACGGGTGCTACTCGTGAAGACACGACAGGATGGAGCAAGATGAAGCCCCGTAGCCAGAGCTACCACCGCGGTCACAACCCAAGGTATCCAAAGCGTGGTCAAGGTCTTGCTTCCGAGGAATAGCGCAAATGTATAGCCCGCAAAGGCAAGAAGGCCAATGAGGATGCGGAGCGTGACAACGAGTGCGCGCCGACCTTTCCCTACGGAAGGGGGAACAGGAGAAGAATTTTCAGCCATGATGATCAGAGATGTTCTCTTTCAAGCCAATAGAATATGTATTGATAAAGGGGAGTGCGGACTCCCGGACGCGAAAGAACGAGGTCATGCAGACCCCCCATCACCTTAACGGCAGTCACATGAGGACCTAATTCCAGACCATATTTGCGGATATCCTTGACATCAAGCACTGCATCACCGTGATTGAAATTCTCATTCCACTTGTCACCGTCCACACTCTGAGAGGAGTAGAGGAGAAGAATGGGGATGCGGATATCGGCTTTACCGTCGCGGAGGCTCTTCTGCGCACGGTCAATGGCTCGAACCCAGCCGGCTGTGACGTCAGGTGACTTCGAGAGTTTAAGGTTGGTATCATATTCCCATTCACCATGTCCGCTCTTAAGGAGACTCTCTGCATAAGCAGTGGAGCCACTCTGGGGTATCTTCATGTCAGGGAACAGTCTGCCTGCCGCGCTGATGAGGGGAACGAGTTTTTCCTTGGCACCGAGATTCCAGTCGAGGAACGGACTATTGAGTATCAATCCTTTCACGGCAGCCGGGCGCCTGGATGAGAGATAGAACGAAGCAGTGAGACCTCCGGTCGAGTGTCCCATGATAATAATTTCGGTCAATCCGCTGTGCTGCATGGCTACCAGTGCCGAATCGATGTCCGGAAAATATTCCGAGAGATCACGGACATCATATCTTCTCTGGCCCGGGAGGAGCGAACGACCATATTTACGAAGATCTACCGCGTAGAAGTCATATCCGTGACTGATGAAGTTGTCGCCAAGTTGGGACTGGAAAAAGTAGTCGTTGAAGCCGTGGATATAGAGCACTCCCTTACGGGTGTGGAGCGAGTCAGGAGCGAGTTTGCGGACGATTGTGGAGATAACCTTTCCGGAATAGTCGTCAGGCTGGTTCACATGACGCATTTCGTAGCCGTGGCCGAGACGGTCAGGGGTCCAGCCGGAGGCAAAGAGCGCGGTAGAAGATGAGAGGAGGAAAAGGGAAAGGATAATGAGACGGCGACGGATAGCCATGATGAATGAGGCGGATGGAGTGAATTCGGAAAAGAAAACAAGGATACCCGCCGGCCCGAAGCGTAAGGGGAATGGACCGCGGGTCTGTGGGTATCCTTTATTTCAGTATCTGTAAAGTCCCGGAAGCGGGAAAAGATCAGTTGGATGTCTCAACCTCAGGGGCGATGAGCTTATAGCCCTTACCGTGGATGTTGATGATCTCGATTGAGGGATCCTCCTTGAGGTGCTTACGGAGCTTGGTGATATACACGTCCATTGAGCGGGCGTTGAAGTAATTATCGTCGATCCAGATGGTCTTGAGGGCGAAATTACGTTCAAGAATCTCATTGACATGGGCGCAGAGAAGGCTGAGGAGTTCGCTCTCTTTAGTGGTGAGCTTGGTTACCTTGTCATCGATGAGGAGCACCT
>CAZOOY010000174.1:0-2631 GCA_964581555.1 uncultured Staphylococcus sp. | reverse complement strand
TAACGAGCAGGCAGTAATGTCACCCGAGTGGTCGATCCACGCTGCCGCCGGTACCTCAAACTATACGTTCATCTGGGGTATGGGTGGTGAGAACCTTTACTATGGCGACATGGACAAGGTGACCTATCTTGAAATGAAGTAAGAGAGTTTGCCCTCTCACCCCTCCCGTAGAAACGGAAAGAGAACTGAAATGAATATTATCAAGGAAATAATCCGTCATTCAGCCCACACGGCCGAAGTGGTCATCGAGTCACCCTCGGTGGCCACCGCGGCTCGTCCGGGTCATTTCGTGATGATAAGGTTCAGCGAAGATCTGCCGCGCATTCCCTTCACCATCGTGGCCACCGACCCTGAGGCAGGAACCTTCACCATCATAATTCACAAGGGAGCAAAACTCACGGAACTTATCGAGTCGCTCTATCCCGAACGGGAGGTGCCCAATCTTCTGGGCCCGCTCGGACAGGCATTCGAGGTCAAAAATTACGGGACAGTGCTCTGCATCGGTGATGGCGTGGGATTCGTCCCCTTGCTCCCGATCATCAAGACACTGAAAGCTGCCGGCAACCGTGTGATAACCGTTGTGTCGGAGTTCAGTGAGCAGAACGGCTGTCTGCGCTCTATGGCCGAGGCCTGGAGTGATGAGGTGCTCAGCGCCTCATCCCGTGAAGAAGCTGTGGAACGGCTTATCGGTGTGGCCGATCATGAGAAAGTGGATCTTGTGGTAATGACAGGTCCTACCGACATGATGAAGATGCTCGACATCGCCGCCAAGGAGCGTGATATTCCCGCGCGTTGTATCCTCAACATGATAATGCTCGATGGAGTCGGCATCTGCGGTATTTGCCGTGTGATGGTGGACGGAAAGCGAAAGCTCACCTGTATCGATGGTCCAACTTTCGACGCTCACCTCGTAGATTTCGACCAATTGCTCAACCGACAGCGCAACTACGTATGAAAAACTCACCTGAAAACTATCCCGATATCTCACGTACCGCCGCCTGGCGAGAGAAACTGCGCGGTGAGATGACTACGAAGGAGCGCACCGCTCTTCCTCGCGTGAAAATGCCTGAGCTTGCGGAAGAATACCGTATAAAATGTGACGATGAGGTCAATCAAGGTCTTTCATTACAGCAGGCAGTCCTGGAGTCAAAACGCTGTCTCGACTGTCCTGATCCCGGCTGTATCAAGGGATGTCCGGTAGCCAACAATATACCTTCGTTTATTAAGAATATCGAACGTCATCGTCTGCGTGAGGCTCTTGACGTTCTCTCGCTCACAACCGTACTCCCTGCTGTCTGTGGTCGAGTCTGCCCGCAGGAGAAACAGTGTGAAGCAGGATGCATCTACAATAAGATGAAGAAACCGCCGGTGGCAATCGGCAGTCTTGAAAGATTCGTGGCTGACTTCAACCGTGAACTCTATCTGCAAGGTGAAGTCAAGACACCGAGAGTCACTCCGATGGCTAAGTCGGTCCTCTCGAGCATTAAGATCGCCGTTATCGGTTCCGGTCCTTCAGGTCTCGCATTTGCCGGAGATATGGCCAAGCAGGGATTCAGTGTCACGGTTTTCGAGGCGCTCGACCGTCTCGGAGGAGTGCTGAAATATGGTATCCCGGAGTTCTGCCTGCCCAAAGATGTGGTCAACGCCGAGATTGCACGCGTGGCTGAGCTCGGTGTCAACTTCGTGAAAAATGCCTTTGTGGGTAAAACCATCACCTACGAAGATCTCCATAAACAAGGTTTCATCGGAATATATGTCGCCACAGGGGCCGGGAAACCACGTTTCATGGGTATAAAAGGTGAAAACCTCCCTGGCGTGATGACAGCCAACGAGTATCTGATCCGCTACAATCTTGTCAAAAGCAAGGTGTACGGACAGAACGTTATGTCGCTCAAGCGAAAGAAAGTTGCAGTCATCGGCGCAGGCAATACGGCCATGGATGCCGTCCGCGCCGCCCGTCGACTCGGAGCCGAGCGGGCCATGATAATATATCGCCGTGGCGAAGACGAAATTCCGGCACGTGAAGAAGAGGTGCGCCATGCACATGAAGAAGGAGTGGAATTCCTCACACTGCACACTCCTGTGGAATATCTTGCTGACGAGAACGGAACGCTCCGTGCCGTCAAACTCCAGAAGATGACCCTCGGAGAGCCAGATGAAAGCGGCCGGCGCACACCGGTAGAGATCCCGGGAGCAATAGAAGAAGTAGATATAGATCTCGCCGTGATCTGTGTTGGCTACCTTCCCAATCCTCCCGCTCAGCTTGACAATGTGGAGCTCTCGCGCAAGGGCATGATCGTGGTCGATTCAGAATCCGGCCAGTCTTCAACTTCAAGCAATGTATATGCCGGAGGTGACATCGTGCGTGGCGCTTCGACCGTTATCCTCGCAATGGGTGACGGACGTCGTGCAGCAAAAGCCATGAGCGATGCATTGACCGAACGAATCAGAAACATTTTGTTATAATCATTCAATATTCACCCAAATCACTTTTACCAATGAAAAAAGTTGTGACTTTAGGCGAAATCATGCTTCGCCTCTCCCCCCAAGGATGCCATCGTTTCATCCAGGTAGACAATTTTGACGTAATCTGGGGTGGCGGCGAGGCCAATGTGGCTGTCAGCTGTGCCA
>CAZOOY010000173.1:0-2667 GCA_964581555.1 uncultured Staphylococcus sp. | reverse complement strand
TCATGAAGCGGCTGATGTATCTGCGCTACGGGAAAGAGGAGGCAGAGAAACGGCTTGATGCGCGCCGGGCAAAGGCCGGATCAAGTGACTATGCCTCGGCATCGCCGATGATGCGCCGCATCCTCTCACGTTGCGTCAACGAGGATCTCAGTTCCGTGCTCCCGTCCATCAAGGCTCCCACGCTGCTCGTCTGGGGGGAGAATGACACTGCCACTCCGATTGCGGATGCGAAAAAGATGGAAAGGCTCATCCCCGACGCAGGATTGGTGAGCTTCGCCGGCTGCGGTCACTACAGTTTTCTCGACAATCCCCGCCAGTTTAAGGCTGTGCTCAAGAGTTTTCTTAATAGTTGATTGATTAAAATGTTAATATTCACTATCCTTACCGTAATAATAGCGTTTGTCTGCGTCATCTATGAATTCAGGCGAGACCTGATGATGCTGCAGCAGAATTCCTACCGTTACGATCGATATGACCGCTGGCTGAAACAGTCGCAGGACACGACGTCGACCATGCGGCTTGTCTCGGGAGCCGTGGTACTTGCCTCACTGTCCACACTGGCGGTACCCGTTGTATCGCTCGGACTTGTGGCGTGTGTGTCGGCTGTAAATGTCATCATCCTCGCCCGCAAGAAGTACAAGAAACCGTTGGTGATGACCGCACGTGCCCGTCGCATATTTACTGTGATGATATTACTTGCTCTGATAGTGATAGGTGGCGCCACCGCACTCATCGTCTGGAAGGATTTCCCGCTCGCATATGTGGCTGTGGTGACACTTCTGGTCTACTGCTGCTCGCACTTCTTCACAATCGCGGCCAACGTGATACTGTTGCCTTTAGAGAATCGGATCAACGAGGGCTACTATCGTGACGCAGAGCGAATACTCCGGTCAATGCCCGGACTGAAAGTGATAGGTATCACCGGAAGTTATGGCAAAACCAGCACTAAGCACTATCTGAACCGAATCCTTTCAGAACACTATGACGTCATGATGACGCCCGGCAGTTTTAACACTACGATGGGTGTGATACGCGCTGTCAGGGAGTGTCTGAAACCGTTCAACGAGGTTTTCATAGTCGAGATGGGCGCCAAGCAGCCGGGTGACATAAAGGAGATCTGTGATCTCGTGCACCCTTCGGTGGGGATAGTGACCGCCGTGGGTGAGCAGCACTTAGAGTCGTTCAAGACTATCGAGAACGTGCAGCGCACGAAGTTTGAACTTATTGACTCCCTGCCGGCCGACGGGCTTGCAGTGATCAACGATGATTTCCCCTACGTGGCCAACCGCACAGTGGACAATGTGGAGTGCATCCGCTATGCTGTGAGCAATCCCGTAGCGGCATCCTATACGGCGGAGGACATAGTATATTCCCCCCGTGGCACTTCGTTCACCCTTGTGGACCGTGACGGAAACCGACATGAGTTCACCACCCGTCTTGTCGGGGAGTGTAACGTTTCCAATCTTATCGCTGCAATTATCGTCGCGCTGTGGCTTGATGTCCCGGTCGATAAGATACGTTATGCTGTCGGTCAGATCGAGCAGGTAGAGCACCGTCTCAATATGAAACGTACTCCGGGGGGTGTCACCATTATAGATGATGCTTTCAATTCAAACCCGACGGGTTCTAAGATGGCGCTTGATGTGTTGGCCATGATGACTCCCGGCAAACGTATAGTGGTCACTCCCGGCATGATCGAGCTGGGGGAAAGACAAGAAGAGCTCAACCGGGAGTTTGGTGAGAAGATAGCCCGTTCGGCCGATGTTGCGATAATTGTCGGACAATACAACCGCGATGCCATCCTGAGCGGGATCGGCGAGCCCGAGGGTGTCATCATCCATACGGCCGAAACTTTCAACGATGCTCAGGCCCTTCTCGCAACTATTCTTCGGCCCGGTGATACTGTGCTCTACGAGAATGACCTTCCGGACACCTTTAAGTAATGCCCGGCTTTATACGTGAATTTATAAAAATAATTATAAGATCAATTATGCACTATGCATTCAGACAAATGCGTATCGTGCATTAAAATAAGATTTAAATGAAAACAAATATCGGAGTCTTCTTCGGGGGCCGTTCCACCGAGCATGAAATCTCTGTCATCTCGGCCAATCAGGCCATGCATGCCATTGACCGCGAGAAATATGACGTCACACCCATCTATATCAGCAAGCAAGGTAAATACTACACCGGCGACGCACTCTTCGATATAGCGAATTACCGTAATATTCCCGCACTTCTCGAGAAGTGTACGCAGGTGTATATGGAGCTTTCCTACGGCGATTACAATCTCTATCGCGTCAAGAAGCCTATGTTCGGAAGCCCCGTCCTCACAACTCTTGACGTGGTTATTCCGGTGCTTCACGGATCGAATGTGGAGGATGGTATCTTTGAGGGTGTCCTCGAGACAATCGGTATTCCCTACGCCGGATGCAACACCCTTTCAAGCGCCAACGGTATGGACAAGATCACAATGAAGATGATCCTGCGCGAGTGTGGCGTCCCGGTGATCGACTATGTATGGTTCACGGACAAGGAGTGGTTCAAGAAGCGCGACGAGATCATAACCCGTATCGAAGAGAAGATCGGCTACCCCGTCATCGTCAAGCCTGCCAACCTCGGGTCGAGCGTCGGCATAGGTCGTGCCGCCAACCGCGAGCAGCTCAT
>CAZOOY010000172.1:0-2669 GCA_964581555.1 uncultured Staphylococcus sp. | reverse complement strand
CAAGCCGATGCACTTCTTCGGCCTGCTGGGCTCACTGATGTTCTTCATCGGGTTGATAGCGGTAATGATAGTGGGATTCGGCAAACTCTACAACATGACCCACGGTCATCCCTACGGACTCGTGACCGATTCACCCTACTTCTTCCTCTCGCTCACCATGATGATACTCGGTTCGATGCTGTTCCTGACAGGATTCATCGGCGAGCTCATCGTGCGTAATTCTCCCGGGCGCAACCATTATGAAATAAAAGAAGAGATACGCCAATGAACGCTTACCCCTCACTATATCATATCGCCAAGGAGCGATTCTCATGCCGCGCATATGCCCCGACGCCCGTGGATCCATCTGAGATCGCAGCCGTGATGGACGTCGTCAGGCTCGCGCCATCGGCCTGCAACCGCCAGCCGTGGTTTTTCATTCAGGCCGACAGCGCCGAGGAGCGTGAGGCAATCGTCAAAAGTTATCCCCGCGAGTGGATCAAGACCGCTCCGGAATATATCGTGGCCTGCGGACTTCACGATGAAGCATGGCACCGCGCTTCCGACGGGAAGGACCACACTGACGTGGATGTCTCCATAGCTGTGGAACATCTCTGCCTCGCAGCCACAGCGCTCGGACTGGCCACATGCTGGGTGTGCAACTTTGACACCGAGCTGATCCGCCAGGCATTCCGCCTCCCCGAGGGAATGGAACCGATAGCAATAATTCCCATCGGATATCCGGCCGAAGGAGTGAACGTCCCCGCGAAAACACGCAAGCCTCTTGAGGATATATTCCGCAAGGGAAAATTCTGACCACTTATCCCAGAACGTTGAGAACCGCATTCCTCATAGTCATCCCGGCACTCCTCGCCCTGCTCGCTCTCCCGGCCTGCAACAACGTGGGGTGTACCGAGAACCGAAATTCCATCCCGCTCGCAGGATTCTACTCCTATTCAACCCATGCGCCGATCACAGTCGACTCGGTGGCGATCGGAGGTGTAGGCGCACCGGCCGATTCACTGCTGGTGCGCCCGTCGACAAAGGGCTCGCAGGTATATCTGCCGCTGAGATCATCGGCTGATGTCACGAAATTCTACATCCGGTACAAGCAGAAGGCGCTGGACTATCCCGAGCTGTATGATACGCTGACTTTCACCTACACGTCGGTGCCCTACTTCGCATCGGAGGACTGCGGGGCCATGTATCACTACCGGATAACAAGGTTGGAGTATACCACCCATCTGATCGACTCGGTGGGGATGACAGATTCACTCGTGACAAACCTTGAACGCGAGAATATCAAAATATTTTTCCGCACCGCAGAGACCGAAGATGAGAATGAATAGCCTACGCAACATCCTGCTCCCCGTGATGATGATGCTGATTGCGGCGGGGCTCTCGGCTCAGCGCCGCGTCACACCGGTGACACCTGCCCGGCCGGGGAGTGTGACCGCTGTGGAAAAAGAGGAGAAGATTGACCCTTCGCGCCTGGTGACCACCGTGGATGCCCACGGCAACAGCGTGACCGTAGACACCGTGACAGGCCGCGAGTATGTGGACTCAACGCTGCTCAAGGCTCCCCCCAAGATGGAGTACCCGCTTCTCTACGAGGTTACGGCGGGAGTGAACATCTGGGATCCGGTGATGAGACTCCTGGGACAGAAGAATGGCCTGGGGGACGTCTGGGCCGAGCTGAACATGCACAACCGTTATTTCCCGTTCGTCGCCGTCGGCATGGGAATGTGTGACGACACTCCGGATCTTCAGAACTTTACGTTCAAGTCGCCTCCGGCGCCATATTTCAAGCTCGGCTGTTCCTACAACTTCTTCTATAATTCCAATCCCGACTATAAGCTCCAGATGGGTCTGCGCTACGGCCTGACCCGCTTCAAGTGGAGCCTCGAGAACGTGACGGTGGACGAGGGGTACTGGCAGGATCCGACAGGATATTCGCTCCCCGACCGAAGCTGTACGGCAGGATATCTCGAGGTTGTGTTCGGCCTGAAAGTGAAGATAGCCGGGCCCGTATCGCTTGGGTGGAACATCTTGTATCACTCGATGCTTCACATCACATCCTCACCCAACGGCAAACCGATGTATGTCCCCGGTTTCGGCAAGCGTTCGGGAGCGGTCTCGGGAAATTTTTCCATAATGTACACTTTGCCTCTTGACCGGAAACGCCGTCATGAGGTAGAAATTGACTCTCAGATAAATGATTGAAAGAATCGTAATAATAGATAATGTGGATCCCGTGAGCTTCTACGGGGTCAACAACTCCAATATGCAGCTCATCCGCAATCTCTTCCCCAAGCTCCGCATGGCGGCGCGCGGGGGTGTGATAAAGGTGATCGGCGATGATGCCGAGACCGCGGAGTTTGAGCACAAGATCAAGGAACTTGAAGATTATTGCTCGAAGTTCAACAAACTGACCGAAGATGTGATACTCGACATCGTGAAGGGGAAGGCTCCCGCCGAGCCCAAGCATGACGATGTGATCATCTACGGAATAAGCGGAAAGCCGATCTCGCCCCGCAATACCAATCAGGCAAAGCTCGTGAAGGCTTTCAGGGAGAATGACCTGACATTTGCGCTCGGCCCAGCCGGAACAGGTAAGACCTACATCGCCATCGCTCTGGCGGTGAAAGCGCTGAAGAACCGTGAGGTGCGCAAGATCATCCTCTCGCGCC
>CAZOOY010000171.1:0-2747 GCA_964581555.1 uncultured Staphylococcus sp. | reverse complement strand
TACCCGTACCTCTCTGGAGGGCCGATTCATAGATGAGGTTGACGATCTGCTCGGCGTATTTGACATGTTCGTCGCCGGCAAACATCACCTTAATCTGGTCATTGTTCATCTGACTCAAATTATATGAAATAGTGATATGATTTTTCAATCAGTCTGCAAAATTACGAAAATAATATCAATTTTGCACACTTTGAAAGGAATAACGGCTATTTTGTCGCAAAATCAGACCGTCCGATAGAACTTTTCTATTAAAAATCAGAACTTCACCACAAGTTCGGCGCAGATTTTATCGTTGTCGCCGGGACCGGGTGAGACACTTCGTCGGTAAAAATACTTCTCATAGGACACCCTCACGTCACATCGGACCGGAGATGCGACATAGGAGATCGTTGCTCCGACCGAGATTCTGTCCCTCCCGGGATGATCGGTAAAAAGATGCCCCTCCTTGTCGCGAGTACCCGACGAGTGGTCAGACATACCGTCCACTCTGGCCTGAAAAGAGGCGCGGTTGAAGACACCGGCCTTGACCGGAATGGCATAGTCGGCCCACACGTTGTAACCGTGGCAGGGAGTGTGGGCATGATGGACGTAATGTTTATAGATATATTCCCCTTCGACGGTCCAGCGATCATAAGCCCAGTTGAGACTGCACCCCAGAAGATTGGCGCGGATGCTGTCGGGACGGATTGACTTCACTCCCGCCGAGGTGGTGAAGGCGCCGGTCTTGAGAATGGCACGGGCGGCATAAGCGAGCGTGGAGTTCCACACATCCTGTTTAGAGGGCGAGTCGGGGTTGAAGGCGCCGGCCTCGAGATTAAACGACCCCGTAGGGAGCGGGTGCAACCACGACACTTTCGCACCGACGCTGCGGCCGCTGTTGATCTCCTTACCCACGAAAGAACGGTTGGCGAAAATATAACTGCCGGGCGTACGGAAACAGGCCGTGCCGAAAGGCGGGAGGAACTGGCCCGCCTGCACATAGAAAGATTTTGAGAGAGAAAGGCGTCCATAGGCATCCAGGATCTTCATGGAACCTCTGTCGCAGAGGTCGGCCTGGACAAAGTAATAGACCACCGGGGCAATGTTGCCTGAGATCATCAGACGGGCGTTGCGCATCTGGAAACGCCCGGTGTGATCCGGCGTGGAGTACTCATACCGCGCCCTGAGCGCACCATGTATGGCGGGGCGGTAGTCCACCTTGGCTTCCTCACCTGCAGCGACACCCCTGAGCGCCGGAAGGAAAAAGAGAACGAGGAGGAGGACGCGGCCGAGCAGGTTCATTTCACTTAAAAGTATATTCAGACTGCCAGGGAGATATTCTTCTCGGAGGCGAGACGACGGATGTTAAGGATGGCGTAGCGCATGCGTCCGAGGGCGGTGTTGATGCTCACTCCTGTAGCCTCGGCAATCTCCTTGAATGACATGTCACGATAGTATCTCAGCACGACCACCTCTCGCTGAGGATCCGGAAGTGACATGACGAGGGCGCGCAGATCATCGTTGACCTGAAGCGAGACGATGTCATCCTCGATATTCCCCTCACAGAGATCACGGCGGTTGAGCAGATCGGTGGTCTCCTCGTCGGTGGACACGGAGTTCTCGACCTTCTCCTGACGGAAATTGTCAATTATAAGATTGTGGGCTATACGGGTAAGCCAGGCGCTGAATTTATTGCGCTCGGAATAACGTCCCTGCTTAATGGTGACGATCACCTTGATGAAAGTCTCCTGAAATATATCATCGGCAAGATCCTTGTTCTTGACGATATGGAAGATATAGGAATATATCTTCTGTTTGTGACGCTCAAGCAAGATATCAAACGCCTCGTTATTACCGGCGGCGTAAATCTCGACCAGTTCACGGTCGCTGAGCTTGGTCAGTTGCTGCATTTTAATTTCCTTTGATTGGTTGGAGTAGCAGTTTGTCGATAGGCAGTCGTTATTATTAGGGTTTATTGAATTGTTAATAATCATTAAATCAAGATAGGTTTATGCAATAAATTGTGTTTTCCGAAATGCAAAGTTAGCAATTTATTATCGGTCTCACAATCAGATTGACATAATTTAACGGTCTTTTCACAATAAAATATCATCTCTTGCGATAAGGAGAATGTTATATAGATAACCCGGGATTCCCGGTGGTTAACTGAAAAATCGTAAATCATGGATTCAGAGCTCTATATAATATCCGGATGTAATGGTGCGGGGAAGACTACCGCATCGTTCACCCTGCTCCCCGATGTGCTCGGCGTGGATGAATTTGTCAACGCCGATGAGATCGCGGCCGGCCTCTCGCCTTTCAATCCGGCCAAAGTGGCCATGGACGCCGGAAGGCTCATGCTGAAACGTATCGGTGAGCTTCTCAACCGGCACGAGACATTCGCCATAGAGACCACTCTCGCCACCCGCAGCTATGCCGGACTTATCGACAAGGCCCATAAGCTCGGATACATGGTCCACCTTCTTTATATATGGCTCGCATCCCCTCTCGAAGCCATCCAGCGAGTGGCGGCCAGAGTGAGCGAAGGTGGTCACAATATCCCCCGCGACGTGATAGTCCGCAGATACTACCGAGGGATAGACAATCTCAAGCACATATTCATGCCCAAGGTCGACTCGTGGATGCTGGTGGATAACTCCATGGGGCGGCAGCAGGTTGTGGCAACCAACAGGGAGGTCATAGACCGGAACACCTATAATAAAATCATCAACGATGACTGACGCACAGCTTGACATATTATTCGGACG
>CAZOOY010000170.1:0-2799 GCA_964581555.1 uncultured Staphylococcus sp. | reverse complement strand
ATCGCGACGCTCTCCTGGCCAACATGACGATCTCACTGATCATGCACAAGCGCATTTTCACCACTCTCGCCAAGGCTAAGGCTCTCCGCGTCTATGCTGAGCCCCTCATCAATCGCGCCAAGGAGGACAGCACCCCCAACCGTCGCCTCGTCTTCGCTCACCTTCAGAACAAGGAGGCTGTCACCGAGCTCTTCCGCGAGATCGCCCAGAAGATCGCCAATCGCCCCGGTGGCTACACCCGCATTCTCAAGACCGGCAACCGTCTCGGCGATAATGCCAAGACCTGCTTCATCGAGCTCGTAGACTACAACGAGGCTATGCTTAACGACAAGCCTGCCAAGAAGGCCGGTCGCACCCGTCGTTCACGTCGCGGTGGCAACAAGCCCGCTGAGGCTCCCGCAGCTGAAGCTCCTGCAGCAGAGGCTCCCGCAGCAGAATAAATCATCCGCAGCCTCGATGGCTGTGAAAAAGGATAAAAGCCCCCTGACTCACGTCCGCATCATGCGGAGCAGAAGTCAGAGGGCTTTTTGTAAAACCCAATTTCATGAAAAGATTCTCACCCGTAATCATTGTAGAGCCAAATGTCCCAGCATGGAATCACCTCTAAGGAGAGACGCGCTTTGATCCTCCTTTTCGCCCTGCTTGTCCTTGCGTCTCTCGTCCTCTACTGCAGCCGTAGAGACGTGACGGATGCCCCTGCGGGAGAGTCTGTCGCTGTTCCGGCAGTGACATTGACGCCGGCTGCTGAGAATGATAACGTAAAGGCAGGGAAACGGAGGAGAAGTTCCCGTAGGAAAGAGAAAAGACCCTTTGAACAGAAGAAACCGCTTCCTACCCGCGACCCTCGTGGAGACGTGGTGAATTAGTCAGATAAGGATAAAAATGATGCGAGGCTGCACCCGAAAACAAGGTGCAGCCTCGCATTGTCTTGAGACTATGTTCTGTGCTTAGAAATTGCGGGGATCCATCTCTTCCTCCTCCTCGACAGGGATGTCAGTATTGACATTCTTTGAACCTACGAGACCGTAGAAGAGCAGATATACAAGCATTGCGACAACAAGCCAATAGCTGGCCATGTAGCCGGCTGCGCCTGCTATGCCGTTCTGGATGAGAGGCATGACGCCACCGCCGACTACCATCATCATGAAGATACCGGATGCCTGGGCGGTGTACTTGCCGAGACCCTCGACGGCAAGGTTGAAGATGCCACCCCACATGATGGAGGTGCAAAGACCGCAGAGTACCAGCAGGAATGCGCTCACCGGAACCTCCGCGCCACCTGCATAGATAGCCTCGGGGACGGGGATCGTAGCCGTCTTGGGAATGAAGATAGCGAAAACGATCAGAAGGATTGCGGTGGCCGAGACAAATGTAAGCTGAGTCTTGGAAGAAACCGCACCGCTGATAAAGCCTGAGAGAGTGCGGCCGACAAGCATCAGCAGCCAGTAAAGAGCGACGACCGTTCCGGCGATTGCTGATGCCTCGCCTGCGACGCCCGCACCGTTAGCACCCTGGTCTGCCAGATAGAAGTTGAGTGTGCCGGGGATACCGATCTCAATACCCACATAGAAGAAGATGCCTATCACACCGAGCACTGTATGGCGGAAATTCCAGGGAGAATGGGAATACTTGACAGTCTTGTTGACACTCTGTCCGGGCTCGGGAATGGGGATGAAGATGAGTATGAGGAAAGCAACCGAGAAGATTCCCATGCCGATGAAGAGGAGGGGAGTCACGGCGCTCATCATTGTGTCGGCGGAGAGAACGCCGATGAGAGCTCCCACGAAGAACGGAGTCATGGTGCCGGAGAAAGAGTTGAGCGCGCCGCCGAACTGCAGAAGCTGATTGCCACGGTTGCCGCCGCCGCCGAGGAGATTGAGCATCGGGCAGACCACCGTATTGAGCATGCACACACAGAAACCGCAGATGAATGCGCCCAGCAGATAGATGGCGAAGTTGAGAGTGATGGGGAAAGTCGTCGGCTCACCGGTAGCTGTCGTGGAAGAATAATAAAACATCACGTTCTCGGTGCCCACGAAGCTTGACAGATATTGGACGAAGAGACCCACGGTGCCGACGGCGAGCGCCCAGAGAGCTGTCTTCTTGTAGCCGATGCGCATGAGCAGATTGCCGGCCGGAATACCCATGAAAAGATAGGCAAGGAAGTTCATCATGTTACCCATCATGCCGAGCACTGAATTACCCTCGAACTGATTGCCCCAGATAGTGCCGATAGGGGCGGCGAGGTTGGTCACGAAAGCGATCATGCCATAGATGAAAAACATCACCACGATGGCCACGATGTTACCGCTTTTCGGAGTTGGCGCCTGGGCGCCTTGCTGAACGGATTTTTCCATGTGTTTGAAATAATGTTTAGGTGTATTATGATGACAAAGGTAACAAAAAAACTCTCATCATTTACAGTGGTCTCCGTAAATTAATATAATATGGTTGGTTTTTTCAGTTTTTTCTTTGTAAATTTGCAAAAATCATGTATCGACTGCCGGGTGGTTGCGCCACCCGTTATGAGAGAAATTTTACTGTAACTATCATTATAAACCATGAATCTATCCACCGTAAACCGTGCGGCTGACAATATCCGCGTTCTTGCCGCCTCTATGGTTGAGAAAGCCAAGTCAGGCCATCCCGGCGGCGCCATGGGAGGCGCAGACTTTGTCAACGTTCTCTATTCACAGTTCCTCATCACCGATCCCGACGACGGCAAGTGGCTCGGCCGTGACCGTTTCTTCCTTGATCCCGGTCATATGTCGCCCATGCTTTACAGTGTGCTTGCACTCT
>CAZOOY010000169.1:1874-2952 GCA_964581555.1 uncultured Staphylococcus sp. | reverse complement strand
CCACTTTCCTCACGCTCGGACAGCAGAACCTCTTCCAGCGCTGTGTGGCAAAGAACGGTATCCACGACTTCTCGGCCGGCATGATGGCACCGGGCCCGAATGCATTCGTTCAGTGTGAGGCTATCGAAGCTTTAGGTTTCTCCGGCGCGTCAGATGCATGGTCGCCCGGTCTGCTCTTTGATATCGTCAACATCGACGGTCATGATCTTAAGTTCGTGAACCTTGGACAGGACAAGAACGGTGCCGGATGGAACACGGGCAACTCGACGTTCTGGCAGTGCACCGCGGCTGAGATCGAGTGCTACACTCCGGCTGCCGATGCCACCAATAATGCCTACGGCAGCTGGGCGCAATTCTCCGGTGATGGCGGTTGGGGCCAGTCAAACAATCACGTCTATCCCCGCTCGCTTTTCTACTATCAGCTTGCTGAGCGCATAGGCGAAACCACCGACTCGATCTCACGCATCCTGCCCCGCAACACCAATGCCACGAGCAGCCCCACCGTAGATCAGGCCATGGCTCGTGCAAAGGAGTCTCACAGCCCGCTGCTCACGCTTGAGAAATGGATAGAGGAGGCTCCCCTTACTGCGTCCATCGACCCCTCGGGAGTCAAAAGCATCGACCAGGTCAAGGATAGCAACGTGAAGTCAACCCCTTCCGCTGCCCATTCCTATGATATCGTCAACGGTGTGCTCGTTATGGACGGAACTATCCTCACGGGTGGTCGTCAGGAGGTGCCCTGGTGGAACGGTAAGATCAAACCCAACTATATCGTCAAGGCCAAGCCCCATGTGACACGTTTCGTGCCCGGTCGCGAAGGACTCGGTCTCACGGACCGTATAGACTCCACACTGCTCGCCATGGAGGAGAATAATATTCTCGTACTCGACCACAATTATTCACTGTGGTCGGACCGCCGCCGTGACGACCATGAGCGCATCCGCCGTCGTGACGGAGACGTTTGGGCTCCATTCTACGACCAGCCCTTCAAGCGCAGCGGTGAAGGAACGGCATGGGACGGCCTGAGCAAATATGACCTCACCAAGCCCAACGAGTGGTACTGGTATCGCCTCAACGA
>CAZOOY010000169.1:0-1774 GCA_964581555.1 uncultured Staphylococcus sp. | reverse complement strand
TGAGCAAATATGACCTCACCAAGCCCAACGAGTGGTACTGGTATCGCCTCAACGACTTCGCCCAGAAAGGCGCCGAGCAGAGCAAGCTCCTCTTCAACGAGCACTACATGCAGCACAATATCCTCGAGGCTGGCGCTCACTGGGTGGATTCGCCCTGGAGGGCTGTCAATAACATCAACGGCACCACCTTCCCCGAGCCTGTCCCCTTCGCCGGAGACAAGCGCATCTTCATGGCCGAGCAGTTCTATGATGTGAACGATACGGTGCTGACCAATCTCCACCGCAACTATATCCGCATGAATCTCGACCAGCTCGCCGATAATCCCAACGTGGTCCACCTCATCAGCGCAGAATACACCGGTCCGCTCCATTTCACCGAGTTCTGGCTCGACGTGATAGACGAGTGGCAGAAAGAGACCGGCAAGGATGTCAAGGTGGCACTCTCGGCCACGAAGGATGTGCAGGATGCGATCCTCGCCAATCCCAAGTATGACGACGTGGTCGACATCATTGACATCCGCTACTGGCATTACAACACTGACGGTCTCTATGCCCCCGAAGGTGGCAAGAACCTCGCTCCCCGCCAGCATGCACGCAAGATGAAGGTGGGCAAGGTCACGTTTGACGAGGCCTACAAAGCCGTCAGCGAGTATCGCACGAAGTATCCCGACAAGGCCGTGACATACTACGCGCAGAATTATCCCGACATGTGTTGGGCTGTGTTTATGGCCGGCGGGTCCGGCGCGGGAATCCCCAAAATTGAAGGTGATTTCCTGAAGGATGCGGCATCCATGAGTATCGCTCCCGTTAGTGGCGAGGGCTACAGGATGCTTTCAGGCGACAAAGGTAGTATCGCCTACGTCACGGACAGCAACACTGTCAATCTTACTCCCGGTAAATATCGCGTCTACAGCATCGATGCCAAGACCGGGGAGACAAAGGTAGTGACTAAGAGCGCCAAGAGCGACGGCTCATATACCCTCCCCTCCTCAAAGGGCATCTACTGGTTCAAGAAAATCTGATAACCGTTAATCGGTCTCCACAATCGGCCGGGAGCTGCCACACTGAAATCGTGACCGCTCCCGGCTTTCTTTTGAACTATTCCGGGAAAGGGGATGTTATAAGAGGTGAAAGTTGCCATTTTGTCAGTCATGACTGACACCGTTGCAGTGTGGCACGGTTTATGCAATAAAGACTTATAGAAAATATCAAAAAACACAAATAACAAATAATCATCATGAATATCAAACCTTTAGCAGACAGAGTGCTCATTCTTCCCACCCCCGCCGAGGAGGTGACAGCAGCAGGTATCATTATTCCCGATTCAGCTAAAGAGAAACCCCTTAAGGGCACCGTAGTTGCAGCCGGCAACGGCACAAAGGACGACGAGATGGTCGTTAAGACCGGTGACGAGGTCCTCTACGGTAAATATGCCGGAACCGAGGTCGAACTCGACGGTACCAAGTATCTCATCATGCGTCAGAGCGATGTGCTCGCAGTGATCGAGAAATAATCATCAAGATTCTAAAAAAATTTCCAGACTATGGCAAAAGAAATAAAGTTTGACATAAAGGCTCGTGAAGAGCTTAAGAAAGGCGTCGACGCTCTTGCCGATGCCGTAAAAGTAACCCTTGGCCCCAAGGGTCGTAATGTGATCATCGAGAAGAAGTTTGGCGCACCCCACATCACCAAGGACGGTGTCTCCGTAGCCCGTGAGGTAGAGCTTGAGGATGCAATCCCCAACATGGGCGCCCAGCTTGTCAAGGAGGTTGCC
>CAZOOY010000168.1:0-2957 GCA_964581555.1 uncultured Staphylococcus sp. | reverse complement strand
TCTGCCGTATCAAGACCCGTGACCAGCTCACCCTTGATAAGATCGGTTATCTTACCCAGTTCCCCCAGTACCCCGACGGCAAGTTCGGCGATTGTGTTCCCCGTGCCGGCAATATCGAGGGTGGCGGTGTGCTCGGCTGGACATACAAGTGTAAACCTGCCGGTGGCTATGATACCGCTGAGGATGGCAACAACTACGTCTACATCATTCTCCAGCGTGGCGCCAAGGACTTCGAGCTCGCCTGCAAGGCTATGGGCTTCGAGGACTGGCTCACCAATCCTGACTTCAACACGGCAGATGCCCGTGACCGTCACAAACAGGAAATCTACAAGAGAATCGGAGCCTGGACTGCCGACAAGACCAAATATGAGGTCACATCGATCCTTGGCCCGGCCGGAGTGCCTGTAGGTCCTGTCCTCTCCACCAAGGAGATGATGACCGATGAGTCCCTCTATGATGGCAATACTCTCGTCCGTATCAATCAGGGCGGCGAGATCGGTGAGTTCGTCACCGTGGGTGTGCCTTTCACAATGTCCAATTTCCAGCCTACCTATGGCCCGTGTCCTACCCTGGGCGGAAATACCGACGAGGTGCTCAAGGCTTACGGATTCAGCGATCAGGAAATCGCCGAATTTGCAGCCAACCACACCACTACTCCTATGCCTAAGGAGCCTGCCAAGGCCTAAATGGAGTGTGAGACGGAGATTTTCCGTCGGAAAGTTAACTCACTGATTCAACAAAAAAACTGAGAATACTGAGAGGGGACAATGTTAATTTGCCTCTGAAATAAAGAGTCAATCGTATTGACATTGTCCCCCCTTTCTCATTATTATTAAGAAAAAAAGAAATTATGGCAACAACAACCGCCAACACAAAACCCGCCGCTCCCGAGTATCCCGAACAGGTGACCGGCATGGATATTCTCGCCCGAGCACTCAAGGAGATCGGCATTGAAAACGTCTATGGTCTTGTAGGTATTCCTATCACCGAGGCCGCTTATATCATTCAAGGAAAGGGAATCCGTTTCGTAGGTTTCCGCCACGAGCAGCAGGCCGGTATGGCAGCCGCCACCGAGGGTTACCTTACCAAGAAGCCTGGTGTCCTGATGACAGTCTCATCACTTGGTTTCATGAACGGTCTCACAGCCACCGCCAACGCCACAGTGAACTGCTATCCTATGATTCAGATCTCGGGTGCATCCGATCCTACAATGGTGGACATGAATGTGGGTACCTATGAACAGCTCGACCAGTTCAATACAGCCAAGCCTCTCGTCAAGGCAGCCTTCCGCTGCAGCAAGGCAGAGGATATCCCCTCGGCAGTAGCCCGTGCCTACCGTGCAGCCGTGTCAGGCCGTCCCGGTGGAGTCTACATTGACATGACTACCCCTGCTCTCGGTCAGGTGATGAATGCAGCAGATGCTGAGAAGCTTTTCTATAAGCCCGTCGATCTGTACACTCCCGTCATCCCCAATGATGCAGCAGTAGACCGTGCCGTCGAGATCCTCACATCGGCCAAGCGTCCCGCCATCCTTCTCGGCAAGGGTGCAGCCTATTCACAGGTCGATGATAAGATCAAGACTCTCATCGAGAAGTATAATATTCCCTATCTCCCCATGTCGATGGCAAAGGGCCTTATGCCCGATGCAGGTCCTCTGAGCGCCCTTTCATGCCGCTCGACCATCATGGAGAAATCAGATGTCGTCATGGTGATCGGTGCCCGTCTCAACTGGATGCTCTCATTCGGCAAGGGTAAGTGGAATCCCGACATGAAGTTCATCCAGCTCGATGTTGATCCCGAGGAGATGGATGTCAATGTTCCTATCGCCGCGCCTGTCGTGGGTGATATGGGTCTCTCGCTCGATGCAATCCTCGCTAAGATGGAAGGAAAGAAGATGAGCACGGATCCCACATGGATTCCCTCGCTCCAGGCTGAGACCAAGGAGAAGGATGCCAAGTTCCAGGAGCGTCTGACAGCCAACAAGACTGCCATGCCTATGGATCACTGGACCGCTCTCGGAGTTATCAAGCCCATTATTGAATCCAATCCTGACCTGATCCTCGTCAACGAGGGTGCCAACACTCTTGACGATACACGTGACGCCGTGAACATGTCACTTCCCCGCCATCGTATTGACTGTGCCACCTGGGCCATCATGGGTATGGGCATGGGCTCAATGGTCGGAGCTGCTGTCGCAACCGGCAAGAGCGTAGTGGCCATCGAGGGTGACTCGGCCTTCGGATTCTCAGGTATGGATTTCTCCACCGCATGCCGATTCAAGCTACCTGTCACCGTAGTGATCTTCAATAACGGTGGTATCTACAATGGTGTCGGAGTCCCCATGGACAAGACGACTGATCCCGCTCCTACCACTCTCGACATTCACGCCCGTTACGACAAGCTCGGCGAAGCTTTCGGCGCACAGACATACTATGTGCAGACCCCTGACGAGCTCCAGAAGGCTCTCACCGAGTCCATCGCTTCAAAGAAGCCCTGTCTTATTGATGTACAGCTCGCCGCTGACTCCGGCAAGGAATCTGGCCACATCGGCTATCTGAATCCTGCTCCTCTTGAGAAGATAACTGTCTAATCTCCTCTATTTCGTAATAAATCGGTAAAAAGGTCTGAGTCTCTTCGCCCTCGGGTCTTCAAGGACTCAGGCCTTTTCCATTTTTTCTCTCTAATCAACTATTTCATTCAAAATCAAATTCAAGAGATTATGACACATGTTATTCTTTATGCCATTGTGCCGATCATAGTGGTGATGCTTGCGGGCTTTATAGCCGGTAAGAAAGGGGCATTTTCAGGAGAAGATGCAAAGAAATTCAACAAAGTTGTGCTCGACTTCGCATTACCGGCCGCATTGTTCGTATCAATTGTCCAGGCAACACGCGAGGATCTTGTGAAGGATATCAAGCTGACCATAGTGTCGACGATAGGTATCATGGCCTGTTTCA
>CAZOOY010000167.1:0-2985 GCA_964581555.1 uncultured Staphylococcus sp. | reverse complement strand
ACATGACGCCCTGCAAAGAGGCAACCCGGTGAAAACTTTTCGCGGGCGCCTCTAAGATATTTCACGGTTACCTTCAAGCTTTTTCGCGGGAGCCTTTAAGCAGTGGGTATTACGGCAGAGGGAGGGTGAGGGTGTAGGAGCCGGGGGCGTAGGGGGTGGAAGTGGACTGGCCGGGGAGGGTGACGTCGGCTATGGAGCCTTCGGGCACAGTGAAATCCCAGATCCAATTGTCGCCTTCATAGCGCCATGAGCTACTGATCTTTCCTGCAGCAGAATCATACTCTGCTTTGACGTGACCGAGGCGACGATCAGGAACCGGCTTCATGGCTATGCGGCTGAACCCGGGATTGGCACTGTCGCAAGCGATGCCGGCGGCCGTCTCCCATAGCCATTCGCATACGCATCCGTAGGCATAGTGATTGAAGCTGTTCATGCCTTGCGGACCCATGCCTTGATCTACCATATAGCTGTTCCAGCGCTCCCAGATAGTGGTGGCACCGTTGTCGACGGAATAGAGCCAACTCGGATTTTTACGCTGGAAGAGAAGCTCGTAAGCAATGTCTGACATTCCGTTTTCGGTGAGCACGGGCATGAGGATCGACGTGCCGAGGAAGCCTGTCTGAAGGCAGTTGTCATGGTCGGCGAAGTTCTGACGCAGACGCTTTATCATATCCTCCTTAGCCTTGCCGGAAACGAGATTTCCTCTCAGGGCGAAGAGCGCGGGCGTCTGCATGGTGTTGAGGATCTCAGTCGTGAAGCGGCCGTCGCCATCAAGGAAGTTGTCTTGAATGTAGGCGCGAGCCTCGTCGGCCATCTTTACATATTTTGAATGATCGCGACCTGTGGCCAGCGCCATATCGCGCATCATCTCGGCATTCGTGAGCCAATAGCATGCACTCAGATAATTCCAATATTCCACGGCTTCGGGGCGCGTCTTCCAATTGCCGTCGGCATCCTGATAATCTTTCCTGCCACTGCAGCTTTCGAGGGGTTCGTAGCTTAGCCAGTCGGCCCATTGATAATTGCCATTATCGGCTACAAGAGCGTTATGGTCATATTTGTTGGCGCTGATATAGTCCATATACTTCTCCATGGCAGCCCAGTTTTCGTCAACAATCTCTTTGTCGCCAAACTGTTTCCACACCACCCAAGGCACGATCACTCCGGCGTCTGACCATCCGAGGCGAGTCATGTCGGTGGGAAAGGCTCCATATTGAGCCACGGGAGCCACGCCGGGGAAACCACCACGCTCGTTCTGGGTGTCGCGCATGTCGCGCATCCATTTGTGGAAGAAATCGCGGGTGTTGGCGAAGAATGTGCCGGTCTCAGAAAACACCTGGGTATCGGCGGTCCAGCCCAGACGTTCGTTGCGTTGCGGGCAATCAGTGGGCACGGAAAGATAGTTGGAACGCTGCCCCCACAAGGTATTGCTTATGAGCTGATTGATGAGGGGATTACCGGTCTCGAGGCGCCCGATTTCGAGATTGGGGGTGATCGACGTGACAGGCACGGATGTAAGCGCTTTGATATTCACGTCGCCGTCTGCCGTGACGGAAGCGAAACGGTAGCCATAGAAAGTGTTGAGCGGAGAGTAGGACACGTAATCATCATTGTCGGCGAATGTATATTTCAAAATCATACCCTCCTCGGGAATACGAAGATTGAGCCTGTGGCAGCTGCCTTCCGGGCCATCCATGCCACGGCTCTTGGCACCGTTGCCGTCGTTGAGCAATTCGGAGGGGAGGAATGTGAGGGTGGTGCCCTCCGCGGCCGCAAAACTGAACTCCGGAACGGCGGCACAGTTTTGACCGAAATCTACCACCAACGTTTCACCCGGACCAATTTTCATCTCTTCGCCGGGGGTGTAGGTGCGGATCACGTTGACCTTGCCGAATTCATTTTCATTGGCACCGCTCACCCCGCTCCAGACGTAGGCCATCATAGGATGCAGAGCCAGATCGGAGCGACGATAAACCTCAGCACCGATTGAAGGATAGATGCCACCCTGGAACTCAGTGTTTTTCACGGGAGCCGCCATGGCCACGCCCGAAGCAAAGGGCTGGGGCACGCGAGCATCGAATTCCTCACCGTCGAAGATGGCGGAATGAGTGACCGGGCCACCTACTCCGGCCTGCCAGTCGGAGGTGTTGGTGCCGAAATATTTTTTTGAGCCGTCGGTAAACGTAAGCTCGAGCACGCCACGGAAAGCTACTTTCTCACCGATCATGCCTTCATGGCCGGCAGGAGTGATGATCTTGTCGGCCCACCATCCGGGAGTGACTTGCACAGCAAACACATTGTCGGCATTTTTCTTGAGGGAGAGAGCGTCGGTGACGTCATAGGTGAAGGAGAGCTTGGTCTTTTCAAAATGAGTGAAGCCCGGTTTTAGCACCTCCTCCCCTACCCTTTGGCCGTTGACATAGAGGTCAAAAACGCCGAGACCTGACGTCATCCAGCGAGCGGAAGCGATGGGCTTTTCATTTTTTATAGTGGATACAAACCAGGATGCTCCGTCGGCCGAGCGACTGTTGTCGCCGATGCGCCCTTTCACGACGGGTGCTTCGGCCACGGAAATCCATTCCGACTTCTCCCATAGAGCTGAGTCGAGTGGAGCAATGCGCTTGCCTACGGATTCGGAATGATGGCTCCGGGCGAAGCGTGCGGGAGCATCGGCTTTGGCCTTATCAGAATTGGATGCGGAAGCTTCAAGGGAGAGCGAAGAAACTGTTATCATGATGGCGACTCCGACGGCTGCCCTGATGGAGGCTCGCAGAAATGGCAGGTGGTGGAAAGTGTGATTCATGGGTGGGAAGGGGTATTACGGATGATTTTCAATGGCAAAGTTACTGATTATTATGAGTGGCAGGTGTAATGGTAAGTGACAATTTTGTATATTTTTGATTTGGAGGTTCGGCAGGATAACGGATTTCAGACTTGAAAGCTATCTTTCGCCTTGAAAATTTGTGGGCGCTTATAATAATTGCT
>CAZOOY010000166.1:0-3024 GCA_964581555.1 uncultured Staphylococcus sp. | reverse complement strand
TGATAGCCGGGACATTCGATATCAAAGGTCAATACGGTGTCCTTGCGAGCGACAAAAAATCCGAAGTAGGAGAGCTGGACACGTTCACCGTTTCGATACATCCATCCCTCATTGGCATGAAATGTATCGGTAGGGTTACCATTGATATCGTAAGTGACCACATAAGCATCCGTAAGGTCGCGTTTGAGGAGGCTGTCTTTCACTCTACCCCCGAGGTAGATCCGCTTCTCGTCCTGCTTTTTTTCTTGCGAAAAGGATGGGAGGACCGAGGCGACCGCAATCGCGGCCACCGCAAAAAGTTTAAGAATTTTCATGGTGTGAGTGTTACTTAACTATATTTATCGGGTGTTTTATTCTGACTGTCAGTTGGGTAGCGTGAGCCGGATCCCATCTGAATGTGTCTATGTTAGCTTCGTTCAGAAATACGTTTGTCTTGATATTTTCCCTTGCAATGAAATCTACTTTTTTGATCAGTGAAGATGAATCGCAGCAGTTTATCTTGATGAAATTATCTTCCATACTCAATCGCATATATTCGATTGAGCTATCCTTGAATGTTAATTTTGCGTCGCCGCCGGCACTTTGGATCAGAGAGTCAATGTGGCAGTCTGTCATTTCCAGGTGATCATTGGAGAAAAGTGACAGTTTATCAGTCTCAAGACCGGTAATCTTAATCCCACCGAAAGTCGAGGAAATGCGGTGGAGGGGAGAAGGTGGTAAAACGAGACGGAGGGGCCATGAAGAGCGGATACCGGCTATCATAATATTTGCCATTTTCTCTCGAGTCTCATCGAACTCATCCATCGTTACCTCTACTTTCAGCCTTTTGTCGTAAAAACGGGTATTGATATACTTCTTTATCAGGGAATCGACCTCGAGTCGAGGCTTTTCCACGCTGTCGTTTATCTCGATCTTTACTCCGCTGAAGAAAAAGGGCTCCATGTCCTTCGGGATGTTCATCGAGAACTCCACTTCATTAATCGATTCGTCGACTTCAAGAGGTATGATACTTGAAGTGTATGTCCCGCTATAGATCTTTGTTGACCTGATCTCGTAGATGGCCATTGATGCTATCACTGCGAGCAGCGCAATGATAAGGCATATTAAGAAGTAGGATGTCTTTTTCATCAATGATTGTTTTTACTTAGGAATTCTGAATAGAGGGAAGCGACTTCATCGGGTGTCAGACCAATGGCGGCCATCCTTTTGAAATATGTGTCGGCTTCGCTGCTGAAAAAGGTGTCACGTCTTTCACTGCGGATGCTTTCCAAGGCGTCCGGCGAGATGAAGAATCCGATGCCGCGCTTGTTGAAGATGATACCTTTCTGATCCAGATAATCGTAGGATCGCATGACGGTGTTAGCGTTGACACCCATCCTGGCGGCATATTCTCTCACGGAGGGAATACGGTCGCCGGGACTGAGAGTGCCTGAAAGGACACTGTCGCAGATTCCGTCGGCTATCTGCAGATATATCGCTTTATCGTTGTCTTTGAAAGTCACGTTACCATCTGTTAATTATTTCTGCTTCACGGAAGCGAAAATAGGCTATCACGTAGTTTATGACCGTCAGTACCAGACCGCCCGGAATGACGTGCTCCTTCTCCAAGATATTAATTTTTGATGAATAAATATGGGTTGTAACTACGATAGCAAAGATAACAAGAACATTGAGGATTAATATCAGAGTAAGAAAAATCAGACTCTTTCCCCACGAGAAACGGGGCCATAGCAGGCTGCCCAGAAAAAAGAAGGACTGAATGAAGAGAGTCCACACAATGAAGAGCGGAATATCGAGCGACGAGCGACAGTAGTTCATCCACCCCAAAGCGCCTCGATATTCGACAGCGTAGAAGAGACTTCCGAGAAAGGATGAGACCACGTCTCCAATACATGTGACAGCAAGGAGGAGAACCAGGGTGCAGGGGACGACAAGCATCCACCGGCTGAGATATTTTTCAATCTCGGAGGCCGGAAGCATAAGAAGCGGGGCGGCTGAGCCTTTCCGTCCAAGCGCCCGGAAGGCCATCGAGGGTGGGAGACTGGCTGCAAGAATAAATAGAAATACGTTGAGTTCTCCCAGATTCTCGTTGATCGTTGACATGCGAAGGTGGGCGTTGGAAAGCACCACTATTGTGTCAGAGACAAGGAAAAATGCCATTATCACCGCAGAAAATATGAGGAGAGTGCGGCGATTGTCAATGATATCTTTCTTTAATGTCAGTGCAAATCTGTTTAACAGGAATTTCATATTTAGTCGAGTTTTATGACAGCAGGCGTTTCACAGTCTCCGGCTGCTCGGCGGTGAAATAAAAGAATGTCTCGAGATCGATTTCGGAGTCTACCCCTTCGGTGTTCGGAAGGATTACTATATTGCCGCTGAATGTCGGCTGGTAGTAAAGGGCAGAGGAAAGCACCGACGGTGATGAAGTCACATCAAACCTCAATCTTTCAGCAACCGTGACAAGAGACGCATTGAGGAGGATATTCCCTTCGCGCATTACTATGACATGATCAATTATGTTTTGAATGTCAGCGATCTGATGAGTTGAGAGTATGACTGACCGCGTCTCGTCCGTAGTAGAAGCGAGAAGCCCCCTCAGAGCTTTTTTGCCGGGCAGATCCAGTCCGTTGGTCGGCTCATCGAGGAGCAAGAGAGAGGTATTGCATGCGATAGCGAAACTTAGGAGCGCTTTCTTGCGCTGGCCCATGGACATATCAGTGAGTCGGTCTGTGTCACGCACCCCGAAAGTGTCGAGACATAGTCTCAGATCTTCCTGAGAGAACTTTGGATATAATGCTCCGGTAAGTCTGGCGAACTCGCGCATCGACATGGCTGGGAGTGTAAACTCTTCCGGAACGAAAAAGATATCACCGAGTGTCTCCGGAAGCCGCTTGCGCGTGTTGATCCCATCAAGAAGCACTTCTCCTTCATTGGGGGTGAGGAGGCCGGCCATGAGATTGAGAAGAGTGGTCTTGCCGACGCCATTGAGCCCGAGCAGACCATAGATTCCACCCGGTTCCA
>CAZOOY010000165.1:0-3027 GCA_964581555.1 uncultured Staphylococcus sp. | reverse complement strand
AATCACGCACCCAGAACACAAACTGCTTGTATTTGGAGTTGGTCACCTCGGTCTCATCCATCCAGAAAGCATCGACGGAGACACCGCGCGAATCGGCGCGGAGATTCCACAGGGAGTCCTCCTTGGATGGCCCCATCTTGACGGAGCCGCGAGAAACGAGGACCATGCCGTAGGGGGTGGGCTCGGACCAAGAGGTGCCACCAACACCGGTGACTTCGCCACCGATGGAGCTGTGGCTGCCTGAAGCGCAACCGACTGCCACGGCGAGCGCGGTCAGGGCAATGAGTATATGGAAAATCTTATTCATAGGTTACATTATTCGGATGCTCTTGTGTTTATTGCGGTTCTTCTCCGAGAAGTCAAGCTTAAGGTTGTAGCCTGCGAAAATCTCATGGCTGCCCGAGGAGGCTTTGGCGATGTCGCTGAAGCTATAGTCGTAGCTGTAGCTGATGAAGATACCTTTGATCTCTGCTCCGAGCATGACGGAGACAGCATCGTTATGTCGGTAACCCAGTCCGGCGGTGAAGAGCTTCTTGTAGCGGAGGCGGGCGGTAGCGGCGACATCCGTAAAACTCAGGTCGCTCCTCACAAGGAGGGAGGGTAACACTTCAAATAACGTATTCTTAATAGGAATATTGCCTTCAGCTATAAAATAGAAGGTGCGCTTGGCTGTGAATTGATATTTTTTAGCAGTCTCGCTGACGGCACCCGAGGAGGCGGACTCGTTCTCGGAGGTAAAGGTGACGGTGGGGTTATTGGCATGGAGCACGGAGATACCGGCCTTGAAGCGAGGATGGACGTAGAAGATGCCGGCGCCGAGGTCAAGGGCGTTTCCGGCCACGTCACGGTCAGGGATGGCGTCATCGTTGCTCTCATGGTAGTCATCGTCGTCGGGGATGAAGACATCGGAGCCTTTGAACTGCTCGTTGAAGAATCCTACCTGGAACGCGCCGGTGAACTCACCTTTCAGAGCCTTGAATTTGTAGCCGATCTGGGCGTTGAAGGTGAGATTGCGGAACAGGCCCATGGATTCCTGCTGGATGACGACTCCTGTGCCGAATCTCTTGCCGAGGAAACGGAAGGGGGTGTCGGCGGTGGCGAGAAATGTGCGCGGGGCACCATCGATTCCCACCCACTGCATGCGCATTCCGCCACGAAGACGGATGTTGTCCGTATCGCCGGCGGCTCCGGGATTGTAGTAGGTCGGGACGGCCCAGTAGTGAGTGAGCAGAGCGTCACCCTGGGCGCGGAGCGCAGGCACGGCAGTGAGAAGCGCCAGCACGGTCAGGAGGGCCCTAAGCATGAGACGAGGTGATGGAGTCATGAGGTTTATTCGAAATAGAAGGTGATGACCACCATGCGCGAGACGGCTTTCTTGAGCGAGGAGGTGATCTTCATTTTGTCGGGTTCGTCCTTCAGGTCGTTGCGGTCATGATCAAGGACATCGCCCAGACCGAAACAGAACTTCACCTCCGGATTGAACTTAAAGTAGGGGAGATAGAAGTCACAACCGAATCCACAGGTGAGGTAGAAGTCGGTGGGTTTCGTGCGCAGATAGTCGCCACGCTGGCGGGTGACGTTGAATGTGGGCATGACTCCGGCGGTGACGTAGGGTCGGGAGTTGCGGTAACGCAGCCCGGAGAATTTCAGGTCGAACGGGAGGACGACGAGTGCTGACTTGACATTCTGGCGGAGCTCGGCCCCGGAAGTGTAGTCGCGCATGGTGATGTCACGGTTGCCGAAATACATGCCGGGGGTGAAGCGGAGGTTGAAGAGATGGTTGAGGCGCAGATCCACCAGACCGTTCACACAAAAACCGGGGGAGAATGAGGGCTGCTCCATGAACCATTGCTCTCCATTGTCGGTGACGAAACCGTTGTGAGTGAAAGTAATATCCTGAGTGTGCACGCCGAAGGAGAATCCCAGATGAAGACGGCGCATGTCGGCATAAGGCCTGTTGAGCACTTTGTCATTGAGATTCTGAGCGGCCGTAACGAGAGCACAACACGCCATGACGGAGACCATCAGGGCGCGCATCAGGAGCCGAGTCAGGGATAGAATGGAGGTGTTCATCACTTATAATAACGTGAACCCCCGTCATTTATTGCAGACGTCCGGGAGAGGAAAGCGTTGATAAAAATGAGAACAAAAGGAGCGCCATAACCGGCGGACAGACGTGACGGTCGGTCCATCGGTTATGGCGCTGAATAGGGGAAGATGTTTATCTACCGGGAGGGATCAGAGACCCTTGCCGTGGCAGTTCTTGTACTTCTTGCCTGAGCCGCAGGGGCAGGGATCATTGCGGTTGATGCGGGGCCCAGCCTTGGCGGGCATCGGAGCCTGGCGCTGCGGAGAGGCACCGCGGGAGGCAGCACGGGCGGCAGCCTCGCCGGGAAGATTCTCGCGTGAAGCTTGATAACGGGAGTAGTCGGCGGGACGCTCGGGCATGGCGCGCTTCACCTCGGGCTGAGGTTTGGGCTGAGACTCGGCTTCAGACTTGCCGTCGGCAGCGGGGGCGGAGGCCGGAGCGGCGGGCTGGATGTATATCTGCCCGCGCATGAGTGTCGCCATAGCCTTGTTGTTGAGCTGGGCAAGCATGGCCTCGAAAAGGTGGAACGATTCCACTTTATAAATCACGAGGGGATCCTTCTGCTCGTAGGAGGCGTTCTGCACGCTCTGACGCAACTGGTCGAGTTCGCGCAGATGCTCTTTCCAGAGCTCGTCGATGGTGACGAGAAGGACGGCCTTGTGCCATTCCTTGACAATGGACTTGCAGCCGGTGCGGTAAGCCTCGTCGATATCGACCACGAGGTTGAAGAAGCGTTTGCCGTCGGTCATGGGGACGGCGATGCGGCCCTTGTAGCCGCGGTTCTCGATGCAGTCGGTGATGACGGGGAGAGCGACCTCGATGATGCGCTGGCTCTTGCGGTCAAACGCTTCCTGAGCGGCGGTGTGGATCTTCTCGATGGCGTCCTCCTTGCTGAGGTTGCGGAATTCTTCTTCAGTGAACGGAGCCTCGATGGTGAG
>CAZOOY010000164.1:0-3137 GCA_964581555.1 uncultured Staphylococcus sp. | reverse complement strand
GCTGAAAGATAGCGTCCTGACGACATTTCTGATGTTTCAGGTGACTGAGCGGTCGACATAACCGGCTCCTCATTAGTGCAGTTCCATAGAAACAATGCTATGAGCAGTGCGATGAAAAGTCTTGTTTTCATGTTGATTGATTTTTGGTGAGTGATTCAAGGTTGTTTATTCGATGGGACCTTCCCCTTCATATATGTCTTCTTGATCGGTAATACATGTTATCCGATAATAACCCGGGTTCAGATCTTGTATCATCACGGGGTCGTCTTGTGTGACTTCACCGCTGTAAGTGATGCCTGTATCACACTCAGTAATACAGATTGACACATACTCTATCTCTTCACGTAATGTGAACTCACATTCATGTGTATTACTATTGTAATAGAATAGTAAAAATTGGTTAGCGGGGATACGCTGACGACCGGGAAGTGGGTCAGAAGGCCCTTTCCTTAAAAGGCGGAGGTCCACCTTTGAGGTGTTGTTGTCATTGCCATCTGCCCGGAGGGATAGCGTAGACAGAAGTGCGAAAATGAGAAGCAGGAATGTTTTCTTCATATCATGGGGGGGTTAGGTGAACCGTTAGTGCAAAATTACCCTATCCATGACCATTTATGCAAATTTCAGACGTTTTTTCATTTGTCTTTTCAAACTTATAAACCGCTGAAATACACTACTTTGCATCAACAAACTAAAAATATTTTTGTTCTTGTGTATTTTACGATATTAAAAGACCGTTCCGGGTGGCTGAATCCGGCCCCTGCCACCTCTTCCGCCCCCCAAAACCTCAATTAAAGTAGTTTAGATACCTCTCCGCCTTAATGGGATCAAGAGCCTTGATCTTGTCCTTAAGTCTGCGCTTCCTATTGTAGACTGCCGTCATTTTCTCCTCTTTCAGGATGAGCGCAATCGCGTTGTGTGAAAATCCGAGGACGGTGTAGAGAAACAATAGTCTGTCGGCCTGTCTGAGATCCGGGAAGTCCTTCTTGAAAGACGCCACAAGACCGTCAAATGTCTCGTCGACACTCGCTTCGAGAGCTACTATCCGTTGCTCGTTGTTAGAAAAATCTTCAATGATACTGTCGACCTCCTCGGCGATTTTCTTCTTCAGGCTCTTGCTTGCCGAATTGGAGTAATAGAAATCAAATAGCTGACTGATGAACTCATACTTGTCGGCAAACAGATTTCTGATGGATTGCTGTGAAGCGTCAAGATCTTTCTCCTTAGTTTCCAGCAGCTCCTCAAGATTGCTCGCCATGGCGATTTTCCTGTCCATCATCTCACTTTGTCGCTTGTGACGATACAGCAAGAGGAGAACGATGATTGTGACTGTGAGGAGGATGAGGATCAAAATGTTTCGATGATTCTTCCGTTCAAGATCTCTCAGCGCTCTTTCCTGAGAATAAAGCTCGGACAGGACCTCACCGAAGTTCTGATCGAGCGACACACTCAGCACACTGTCGTTCATCGCCACCATCTGCCCGTAGATCTCCTGCGCACGATCTTTATCATGATTCTTTTCAGCCAGTTCGTATCGGAAAAGCAATGCATCGATCTCCTGCGAGCACACCGAATCGGTAGGCATCGGGATCGCCTTAAGCTTTTCCATATTGTCAGTGGCCAGATAGCATAATCCCAGTATCGCATAACGTCCGTCAGTCATAAGTCCCTCATCGATCAACTTCTCATAGACCGCTATGGCCTGCCCGTAATCTCTCTTGAAGTATAGAGCCTTAGCCTTTATGCCATCCGATGCCGCCGCCAGACTGATGTCGGAGTATTTAAGGGCCGAGTCCCTCACCTCTTCCGAGAGAGTGATGGCCTTGTCATAATCCCTGTCCATAAACGTAGCCCTCGCTAAATCATAGAGCGCATAGTTTATGTAATTCTGCCGTCCCGCCTCACGGAGATGCTCATAAGCCTCGGTGGAGTAGTGCAGATACTCAGTGTTATGATCGGTGTCGAAATATAGAAGGCCTATCTGTGTGGACACCCGTCCGGTCCAGAAGTCATCGCCGAGCAACCGGGCACATTCGAGACTCTTGATATAGAGCCGCAGACTCTGGGGCAAGTCCCCGGCATTTTCCTTGACACGACCGTGATAGAAATAGCTGAGCATGAGGGGTCGGAGATCATCCTTATCTTCATAATATCTCTCGGCCACACAGATGAGTGAGTCGTCCGTCAGATCTATGTAGTTCTTGTCAAGTGCCTGACTGTAGAGAAGAGCGTATCTTGCCGATGACCTTTCGGAGTGTAGTTCAGCAGGATCAACCGTCTCGAGAATACTCAGCGCCGAGTCGGGATGTGACTCCATGATGGCCTCGGCGTGGTCCAATGAGCGACGGGCCGGACTGTCCGAGCAGCCGGCCGCAAGCAGGATGAGGAGGAGAAGGGGCAGGAGATGAAATCGCGTCATATATTGTCTAAAGCCTCACAAAGGTATAAAAAAAATCTGCAAACAGAAATAAAACGCCCGCAGGAGTGACGGCTTCAAGCCGCCACCGCCCCGGAGATCGAAAGTTGTCTGCCAAAGAGTTACAAAGTTCGCTCCTCACCGTGACGGCTGGGAGCCGCCACTCCTGTCTCGGCTGCCAAACCTGTGCGGTTCAGAGGAGAATCCATTTGAGGGCAAGGACTATGATCAGGGCATAGGTGCCGGCGAGGACGTCGTCCATCATCACACCCCAGCCCCCGGGACATATCTGCTCAACGCGACGGCAACCGAGGGGCTTGAAGATGTCGATGATGCGGAAAAGGCCAAATCCGAGAAGCGCGAATAACCATGTGTAGCGCCCGGCGGGAGCCACAAGCAGTGGAATCCAGCATCCCACGTATTCGTCAATGACCACGGCGCGTGGATCGGGGCCCCAGTAGCGCTCCATCACGGTGGAGGTCCATGCCCCCACGACGGTGACCCCGACGATCAGCACGAGCGTGACGACCGTGAGCCACACCGGGGTGAGCACAAGGTAGAGCAGATACCAGATGACGAGAGCCGTGAAGGCGGCATAGGTGCCCGGCGCGCCCGGCAGAAGCCCCGTGTAGAGGCCGGTGGAGATTATCTCGTGGAAGCGGGGTGCCACACCGAGCTTCCTGTAATTGTTGTCACTCATCGCTGTAATCCTGTTCCAATTCTT
>CAZOOY010000163.1:0-3209 GCA_964581555.1 uncultured Staphylococcus sp. | reverse complement strand
TCTCGGGGTTCTTGAGTATGGAGCCGTCGGCACAAGCCTTGTTGATCTTGACGAGATCCTGATAGACCACGCGTCCGGCACCGATATTGAGGTGACCCACCTCCGAGTTGCCCATCTGGCCGTCGGGGAGACCGACGTTCTCGCCGGATGCCTGTAACTGGCTGTGGGGATATGTATTGACGAGATAATCCCAGTAGGGAGTGGGGGTGCTTGAGATGGCGTCGCTCTTGGAGTGGTTGCCGATACCCCATCCGTCAAGGATCATTAACAATGCTTTCTTTGCCATGATATTCAGAAATTTGTACTTTTTTATTAATTTTGCTGCAAAGATACCAATTTTATCATTCATCACCAAGAATATGAAGGGAGAAGAAGATCCTGCTCCGGAAATGAAAAACATT
Source organism: uncultured Staphylococcus sp. (assembly GCA_964581555.1). GTDB lineage: Bacteria > Bacteroidota > Bacteroidia > Bacteroidales > Muribaculaceae > Duncaniella. The sequence continues at coordinate 2,808 of CAZOOY010000163.1, read as the reverse complement.
TGAGTATCTCCGAGTGTTAAATGATTATAAAACTCCGTTTCACACCCTAAAAACTGTTTATTATGAAGCGACTCATAGGTCTTGCTCTTTTCATCATGACCGTCACTCTCACGGCCTTTGGGCAGGCAGACTTCAGCCAGCACATCAAAGCTTATAACTCCCAGATGGCTTCGGGCCAGTATCTTCCCGCTGCCCGCTCGGCTGCGGCCGCGGCTCTTGACTGCGCCAAGGCCAAGAATTTCGAAGGTGGTTTCAAGCTTCTCAATAACTTCACAAAGAGCCTTGCCGACCATCGCATCACCGTCGACTCAATGCCCGCCGCATATTATTATGTGGCACGTGCCCGCTATGACCTGTATCATCAGATGCGCAATATGGCCTCCTCGGAGCAGTGGTTGAAGAAGATGAGTGAGTATGCCAAGAAGTCGGGCAATTCCGAGATCACTCAGGACATGCTTTTCGCTGAGGCGCAGTTCTACTATGCCACAGGGAAAACACAGATAGCTGACCGCTGTCTGACGCGCCTGATAGCCCAGATAGGATCCGGCTCGGACGACAAGGCCACCGAGAAAGCTTACAAGGAGCTGATAGATCGTGCCGTCAAGGCTAACGATGCCGTAATAGTCGAACACGCATATCAGAGTTATCTCCAGTGGAATGACTCTGTAGAGATGGCCCATGCTGACACGGAGTTGCTTAAAGTCAAGAAAGAAATGGCTGCCAATAAGGAGGAGATGAAGTCAATGGACAGCACCATCACTACGCGCACCACCATGATGGTCACCTTTATCTCACTCTTTATCATCGCTGTTGCAGCCCTTGCTCTCGGAGCTCTCTTCTACTGGAGAGTGGTGGTGAAGAGCCGGCGCATGAAGCGTCGCGCCGAGGAGGCGGATGCACGCAATGCTGCCAAGAGCCTCATGATGCAGAATCTTTCGGGCGCACTCAAACCCTCACTTGACCGGCTGGATCAGGATGATCCCACGGTGAAGTCACTGAAGAAGTATGTGGAGAATGTCAGCATTCTCTCCACTGTGGAGACTTCGGAGCGAAAGGATCCGGCTACACTCGAGAATGTCAACCTCGAGCCTTTCTGCAGCGAGATAGCCTCGAAATTCCGTCCGATGCTCAAAAACGGTGTGAGCCTCGTGCTCGACGGGACCAAGGGTTGGGCCAAGATTGATGCTCCCGAGGTGAAGCTCATTCTGGAGCAACTGCTGGAGAACGCCGTCAAGTGTACGCCCGAAGGTGGCCGTATCACTCTTGCTTACAAGAAGAGGGGCGCCACATCCCATCAGTTTATCGTCAGCGATACCGGACCCGGTATTCCCGAGGATGACCGCGAGAATCTTTTCACGCCGTTCAGCTCCACACGTGACATCTCAGAGGACGACGGGCTCGGACTCCCAATCTGCGCAGTCCGTGCCGACAAGATGGGTGGCTCGCTAACTCTTGATCCCACAGTCTCACGCGGAACAACATTCATTCTAACTATACACACTAAACCATTAAACTAAGAATTCATCATGAGCGATAAAGAAAAATCAAGGACTTCAGTCTGGCTCATCATTGGAGTAGTCGTACTCATCGTGCTCCTTATCGTGTGGCTCACCGTGGCCGACCTTTTCGGCGATACCGATGTAGCGGCAGCTATCCTCCCCAGACTCTAAAAGATACAATAAAAAGACCAATGGCGGTCGGGACCAACATCCCGGCCGCTTTTTTAATGCAATTTTTTTAATGCATAATTCATAATGCATAATTCTTTAGGGGAACATCTATCTTTTAGCCACAGGAGGGGAGCTTGCCGTATGACCAGAGGGTCCAGATTCGTTTATTATATCTTTTGGAACTTTGGGGAAGCTTTGGTGCTTTGGTCGGAAAAGTTCTTTGCCGAGGGTTGAGACAGCTCGGAGGCTGTTTCTCCTATTGGGCAGGAGTGTCCGATTTTGATGTCCGTTTTCGGACAAGTGTCCGAAAACGGACACTTGTCTAAATTTATAAATAGTTATATATCAGTGATTTAATATTTTGGCACGATTATTGCATCTATTTTGGCATCGAAACATAACAATCAGGAATCACTTCAGAAAGAATGGATAGAGAAATACCACAGCAAGAAATCCGTGCCCGCAAGCTTCGCAAGATAGTCCGCCTCGTCATCGTGGCGTCTATCCTCGTAGTAGGAGGGTTTATCCTCATTTTACAGTTGCGTAAGGGAGTGAAGGAGGCCAACATAATTTTTTCGGTAGCCGAGCAGGGATCAATAGAGACCTCGGTGAGCGCTGCGGGAAAGGTCGTGCCGGCTTTTGAGGAGATTATCAATTCGCCCATAGCCACCCGAATAGTCGAAGTCTACTGCAAGGGTGGGGACTCGGTGAGTGAGGGAACTCCTCTGCTTCGTCTTGATCTGCAGAGCGCCGAGACCGAGTTGGAAAAGCTTAACGATGAGCTGAGGATGAAGGCCCTCGCTCTCGAGAAGACAAGGCTCAATATAGCCACGGAGCTTAACCATCTCGAAATGCAGGTGAAGGTGAAGGAGATGGCTGTCAACCGTCTGGAGGCTGAGGTAGAGAATGAGCGTCGTCTCGACTCACTCGGGTCAGGCACCGGCGACCGCGTCCGTGAAGCTGAGCTGGCCTACAACACCGGGCGTCTCGAGCTCCGCCAGTTGCGGGACCGGCTCGTCAATGAGCGGCAGGTCAAGGAGTCAGAGCTCGAAAGTGCACGCCTTGACTTGAGCATATTCCGCAAGAATCTCGCCGAGCAGCAGCGCACTCTCGAGGATGCCCGCATCCGTGCTCCCCG
>CAZOOY010000162.1:0-3265 GCA_964581555.1 uncultured Staphylococcus sp. | reverse complement strand
AGATCAACATCGACTCCGACAGCCGTCTGGCCATGACCGCTGCCGTGCGTCAGGTGCTCGCCGAAAAACCCGCCGAGTTTGATCCCCGCAAGTACCTCGGTCCGGCTCGTGAGAACATGGAGAAGCTCTATAAGCACAAGATCGTCGCTGTGCTCGGTTCTGCCGGCAAGGCTGAATAAGATGTAAGGACCTAACTGTCCTTAAAGACACTCAACATCCCCCGTCAAGGCATTTCTATATTGCCCGGCGGGGGATGTCGTTGTTCTCCTATCGTTATTTTCACTGACTCGGTTTTCATTTCACCACGATTTTCATTATCTTCGCAGTGTGAAAAAATCAACTTTGCCCACCCATGTGATGACGTGGGAAAAACTTATAAGTGACAAGCGTTTCGGACTGGAACACTTTCACGACTCGAAGCCGGGAGTACGCAGCGACTTCCAGCGCGATTTCGACCGCTTGATTTTCTCCTCTCCGTTCCGTCGGTTGCAAAACAAAACCCAGGTTTTCCCGCTTCCGGGAAGTATCTTCGTCCACAACCGACTGACCCACAGCCTTGAGGTGGCATGTGTTGGGCGCTCGCTTGCCACAGAAGTTGCCATCAGACTCAGGGAACGTCACCCCGGAGAGCCCTGGCTGACGAAACTTGACAATATCGGTGATATCGTGGCCGCAGGCTGTCTCGCTCATGATCTTGGAAATCCGCCGTTCGGACATTCAGGCGAAAAAGCTATCTCAACATATTTCAGCGAGGGAGCAGGCAAAGCACTCAAGGACCGACTCACCGATACCCAATGGCAGGATCTCACTCACTTCGAGGGTAACGCCAACACATTCCGCCTGCTCACCCATCAGTTCAACGGACGACGCAACGGAGGTTTCGCTATGACTTACTCCACTCTTGCCTCAATCGTAAAGTATCCCTTTGAGTCAACTCTTGCAGGGGCTCACGGTAAGTTTGGCTTCTTCGATAGCGAGCGGGAAAGTTTCATCAAGGTTGCTGATGAATTGGGTATGCTTCCGATAGGCGAAAACGGGCGGATCCGATATGCCCGGCATCCACTCGTTTATCTCGTTGAAGCGGCAGATGATATCTGCTATGAAATAATGGACATAGAGGATGCCCACAAGCTGCGCATACTTTCAACCGAGGAAGTCATCCCACTTCTTCTCGGCTATTTCGAGCCGGGGCGCCGTGGCCACATCGAGCGAGTGATGGCTATGGTAGAGGACCCGAATGAGAAGATAGCCTATCTTCGGTCAAGCATCGTAGGGCTCCTCGTCGAAAAATGTGCCGACACATTCACCGAGCACGAGGAGGAGATTCTGGCCGTAATTTTCCGCGGCTCTCTTCTGGATCACATTTCACTCCACGAGCGCGAGGCTTACCGCCGCTGCGAGGATCTTTCCTGGAAAAAGATATATTGCGCGGGCGACGTCGTGGAAATCGAGCTGGCAGGTACACGCATCATCTCTTTCCTGATTGACGAACTTGTCAAGGCTGTCACCAACCCCGACCTCAACTATTCACGGCTGCTGCTCGAGAAGGTGCCCAAGCAATATGAGATCTCCTCCCCCACCCTCTACGGCAAGATCCAGGCCGTTCTTGACCACATCTCCGGTATGACAGATGTCTATGCTCTTGATCTTTACCGCCGCCTGAACGGAATGAGTCTTAAAATCAACAACTGAGATGACACGCTATATCCACTTTTTTCTCCTACTTTTCCTCCCGTTCCTCACCTCGGCGATCACGATAGATGAGGTGCCGAACGTCCATGTAGCAGACCGTACACGTTATGTGACCGATGCGGCCGGGATCCTCTCGCCTGAAACATTACGGACGCTTGACGCCGAGATCGGCTCCCTCTGGCGTGATACATCAGTAGAGCTCGTAGGAGTGACTGTAGATGAGGTTGATCCGGACTATACTCCTGACGAATTTGCCACAAAGCTTTTCGAAAAATGGGAAATCGGTAAATCGGACAAGGACAATGGAGTCCTTGTCCTCATCTCCCGTGATGACCGTAAGGTCGTGATCCGTACCGGCTACGGGATCGAAGGAGCAGTTCCCGACATTGTCGCAGGCCGTGTGATCCGCAACGACATGTTACCGCGCTTCCGCGAAGGGAATTATGATGCCGGAATTGTCGCCGGCGTAGGTCACCTTGCTGAAATCATCCGTGATCCTGCACTCGGCGATGAGCTGCGCTCAGAGATAGCCAATGATTCCCGGGCCCAGGGTGACAATTCCGGTGATGAAATCTTCTCAATGTATGTAGGATTTAGCGCCGCCGTCGGACTACTCTCTCTTGCGTTCGTGATATGGCTTATCTTCTCGTCACGTCGACTGGACGAAGTGGACCGCTGGCGCCGGCTGCGCAGATTCATGCTCGCCATAGCGGTGATCGCCTGTATAACCATCGGATTCGGTGTTCCCGCGTTCCTCCTGCTATGGTGGAAAATGTATCGCGTGAGACATCATCGTCACAACTGTCCTCACTGCGGGACCAAGATGAATCTCATTGATGAGGAACACGACAATGACTACCTCTCCCCCTCCCAGGATCTCGAGGAAAGGTTGAACTCCGTGGACTATGATGTCTGGAACTGTCCGAAGTGCCATCAGACGGACATTTTCCCTTTCGTCAACGACAGCAGCACCTACACGGAGTGTCCCGTCTGTCACACCCGCGCCCTCGGGATGGTCGAACGCAGAATCCTGCGGCAACCAACCTCTCAATATGAAGGTCAGGGCGTGGATCGCCTCGTCTGCAAGAACTGTGGACATCATGATGATCGATACTTCAAGATACCCCGCCGCGAGAATGAAGCGGCTGCGGCTGCCGTGCTCGGAGCCATGCTTGGTTCAGCCGGTCGCGGTGGAGGATTCGGTGGCGGCGGATTCAGCGGAGGCTCGTTCGGTGGAGGTTCGACCGGTGGAGGCGGAGCCTCCGGAAGTTGGTAATGTTTCTTTCAGCTTTCATTATCATGATAAATACTATCGCCGACTTCATCTGCGGTTTTCCTCTTTTCATCCTTCTTATCGGAGGAGGATTCTTCCTTTTCTTCTCCTCCGGGATGGTTTCGTTGCGCTCTCTCCCCGCGTCAGTACGTGTGTTACGTGAGAAGCAGACCCGCGATTCCGGGTCGCAGATTTCATCCCTCCAGGCTCTTGCTTCCGTAGTGGCAGCGACAATCGGGATGGGTAATATCGCCGGTGTGGCCATCGCAATCGTCATGGGTGGACCCGGTGCGATCTTCT
>CAZOOY010000161.1:0-3276 GCA_964581555.1 uncultured Staphylococcus sp. | reverse complement strand
CGGAAGAGCTGCGTAGGGGTCAAGCGTGGCCGCGATTCGCGCTGCCACACTCTCGTCGGTGAGGAAATGCTGCCCGAGGGCTTTCTTGGGCTTCACCAGGCCGCTACGGCTGTTGGAACTGTTCACCTTCATAACAGATGCAAAAGTAGCAAAATTCCACCGAAGAACAAAACATCGTTCGGCGGGAAATGCTGCTTCGGTGTAGAATAAATCACTGCACTTCGTCCTTGTGGCTGATTGTATGCTGGGACGAAGTGCAGTGTAAAGGGTAAGGGGAGGGGAGGTTTAGTTCTCGTCGTAGGTGACGGGGAGCACGCGCGAGATCGAGTGATCGAGCGAGATGAGAGTCTCCGTGCCCACAACTCCGGGGATGACCTGTAGCTTGTGATTGAGAAGCTCCATGAGATGCTCGTTGTCGCGGGCGAAAAGCTTGACGAGCATGGTGTAGGGACCGGTGGTGAAGTGGCACTCCACGACCTCGGGGATTTTCTCGAGCTCGGGCACCACGTCGCGATACATGCCTCCGCGCTCCAGATTGACTCCAATATACGTGCAGGTCCTGTAACCCAAGACTTTGGGATCGACATTATAGCCCGATCCCGTGATGACGTTAAGATCTATCATGCGCTGGATGCGCTGGTGGATTGCTGCCCGTGAGACGCCACATTCCTGCGCCACATCCTTGGATGCAATGCGGGCGTTGCGCATCACTATTTCAAGAATTTTTCGGTCAAGATTATCTATTTTCTCCATTATGAGTCTATAGTATCTGTCAGGTAAAAATATCTGCGGTTGATGAATTTTGTGGCAAATATATTAAAAAAATGTCAGATTAGAAACTATTTGCTATAAAAACTCTCTCCACGCCCGCAAATGTATCGTCGGAATGTTTGTCCGGTATGTACCTCCGGGGTGGTTTTAAGGGGATTCTTGCCGGGGAGCGACGGAAGTTAAAACCATCAAAAAATTAGATAATTAGAAAAATTTTAATTAACTTTGCAATCATATCATGTCTCTCCTCCTTTTGCGATGACGGTGTCATTGCAAAAATCCGGACCTAATTTTTTCTATTAATTCATTGATGGACGGAATTCTGTTCCGGCCAACTTAATTTACCGACTTGTTCAACACTTCTGAAACTTATGTGCGGAATTGTAGGTTATATAGGCTCTAACGAAGCTTATGACATTCTTATAAAAGGGCTTAAGAGGCTCGAATATCGCGGTTACGACAGTGCCGGTGTGGCTCTTGTCGATACCGACGGGTGTCTTAATGTCCACAAATCACAGGGAAAGGTTTCCAATCTTGAGCAGACTGCCGGTGCCGGCTGTACCAGCGGGACGCTCGGAATCGCCCATACCCGATGGGCCACTCATGGTGAGCCCAACGATGTAAATGCTCATCCTCAGGTGTCGCAGAGCGGCGACATCGCCATTGTCCATAACGGCACCATCGAGAATTATGCCGTGCTTAAGAAAGTTCTCTCTGACCACGGCTTCGTCTTCCGCAGCGAGACGGATACCGAGGTGCTCGTCCAGCTCATAGAATACATCAAACTCACCAGCGGATGCTCACTCGCCGAGGCTGTGCGCGAGGCTCTTCTTCAGGTCGAGGGCGCCTATGCCATTGCAGTCGTGGAGCGTGGTAATCCTGATGAACTCATCGTGGCCCGTAAAAGCTCGCCTCTTGTGATCGGAGTGGGCGACGGCGAGACTTTCATCGCTTCCGATGCCACCCCCATCATCGGCTACACCGATAAGGTGATCTATCTGAAAAATGACGAGATGGCCATCATCCGTCGCGGTGAACCGGTGAAGATTTTCTCCATCTCCTCCAATCAGCCCTCCACCGCCGATGTGCATCAGCTCAAACTCTCTTTGGCACAACTTGAAAAGGGAGGTTATGATACCTTTATGCTCAAGGAGATTTTCGAGCAGCCTTCTACGCTGAGAGATTGTCTGCGTGGCCGCATCACCCGTGACGGCCGTCGTGTGGTGCTCTCTGGTGTCGAGCTTAACAAGCAGAAATTCCTTGAGGCCGAGCGCATCACGCTCGTCGCATGTGGTACATCGTGGCACGCCGCGCTGATCGGCAAGCGACTCATCCAGGATTTCTGTCAGATTCCTGTTGAGGTCGAGTATGCTTCGGAGTTCCGCTACGGTAATCCGGTGCTCGGCCCGAAAGATGTCGTGATTGCGATTTCTCAGTCGGGCGAGACGGCCGATACCCTTGCGGCCATCGAGCTGGCCAAGTCGAAAGGCGCTTTCGTCTATGGCGTGTGCAACGTCGTGGGTGCGTCTATCCCCCGCGCCACCGATTCCGGGACATATATCCATGTCGGCCCTGAGATCGGAGTGGCCTCAACAAAGGCATTTACCGGTCAGGTTACTGTTCTCACCCTCCTCGCTCTTGCCATTGGTCAGCTCAGAGGAACTGTTAGCGATAAGACTGTGGCTGAAGTGGCCTCGGCTCTCAAGGCGATGCCCAAGACCATTGAACAGACTCTCAAGGTTGACGCCGAGGTTCAGAAGCTCTCGCGTATATTTACCTATGCTCATAACTTCCTCTATCTCGGCCGAGGCTACAACTATCCCACCGCTCTCGAGGGCGCTCTCAAGCTCAAAGAGATCTCCTACATCCATGCTGAGGGCTATCCTGCCGCCGAGATGAAGCATGGCCCCATCGCTCTGATTGACCATGAGATGCCCAGCGTCATCATCGCGCCGAGTGACTCGCTCTATGATAAGATTATCTCCAATGTGCAGCAGGTCAAGAGTCGTGGCGGAGCCGTGGTTGCCATCGTCTCCAAAGGAAATACGGCCATGACCAATATTGCCGACTTCTGCATTCAGATTCCGGCAGTCCCCGAGTGTCTCACTCCTCTCGTGGCATCTATACCCCTTCAACTCCTCGCCTACTATATAGCGGTCAATAAGGGCAAGGATGTGGACCAGCCCCGCAATCTGGCTAAGTCCGTCACCGTCGAGTGATCTCGCCGGTCCCCTGTAATATTATAAGGTGGAAAAACGCGCCGCTTCACCCGAGGCGGCGCGTGAAATCTCCCCTGCGGGGGTTCCTGCATCTCGATAATTGTGGAAAAACCACAAAATCGCACCAAATATCGCAAATTTTTGTAAAAACATTTGCAAGTTAAAAATAAAGTGCGTAATTTTGCATCGCTTTTGAGAGGAAATGCCTCGGAAAAAGCAAGAGCACAATAACTTAATGCCTCTTTAGCTCAGTTGGCCAGAGCACGTGATTTGTAATCTCGGGGTC
>CAZOOY010000160.1:0-3421 GCA_964581555.1 uncultured Staphylococcus sp. | reverse complement strand
TTCAATTACAGGAACGCCGCCTTCGGGACCCCATGAATATTTCTTCATGAGGAGCACGTCGATCATGGCGTTGAAACCGGCTCCACACTGGAGAGGATACTGGATGGCCACGATCTTATTGCCGAAATGCTCGCGCATCTGTTCCATCACGTTCTCATAGTCAGCCTTGTCGCCGTCAAGCTGGTTGAGAGCGAAGATGACGGGCTTTTTGAGTTTCTGAGTGGTGCGGAAGATATTCTGAGTTCCAACCTCGACACCATACTGAGAGTTGATCAGTATAAGACCGGTATCGGTAACGTTGAGAGCCGTGATGGCATTGCCGACAAAGTCGTCAGCTCCCGGGCAGTCAATCACATTGAGCTTCTTGCCAAGAAATTCGGCGTAGAACACGGTGGAGAAGACCGAGTAGCCGTATTCTTTCTCAACGGGGAAGGAGTCGGAAACGGTGTTCTTGGCCTCGATGGTGCCGCGACGTTTTATCACTCCACACTCGTAGAGCATAGCTTCAGCGAGTGTGGTTTTTCCCGAGCCTTTGCTTCCGAGCAAGGCAATGTTTTTGATCTCGTTTGAGTTATAGACCTTCATATCGGTGTTTGGTATTATTCGGGGTCTCCGGGGGTGAGACCGCGAGGTGTTTAAAGTAAGAATAATGTGCAAATTTTCATTTGCGACCGCAAAATAGTAATAATTTTCTTAAAAACACGCTTTGCTTTATGTGTTATAAAACATATTAATGCGATCGTGCGTGATAATTGCTCGACTGCTTATACCTGTAATGGGTCTATTGTCAGGAGGATAGCGGTAAATGTGAATTCGTGGGATCAATCAGGGGCGAGCTGACGTGGCAGATCCTCCGCTGTACGTCCCACGTAGCTTTCTTATTGCAGCGGCCTCAACTTTCTTTTTAATCCTTTCCATCTCCCTGCGCTGGCGGCGGTTGAGACGCATGGACGGTTGAGATGGCTGCGCACAATCTTGTTTTTCGTCTCCCTTCGAGAGGGAGGTGGTGGTTATGGTTATGGCGGATTTTCTCCGGGCAGCGCTCTCGCGGGCTCGGCGTGAACGCTCCATGGCGCGGTCGATTTCCGGACGGATCATATTGTAGGCCAGCATAGCCATAGCGTCATTGCTGACGGTTGCTTCACCATGCAGATGGCAATTGACAAGACGTAAGGCCTCAAGAGCCGAGTCAGGGAGTGACGACAGTGAGGAATTGATACGCGCTGTGATTTCGGCGTAAAACTTGCAGGATACGGGGAATGTTTCTCTTCTCATGATCGTTTATTTTTTTGACAAAATTACGACCGAATGAGAGCGAAAAGGTGCGATAATATCGCGTCGCGTAGAAAAAATTATCAGAGTTTATAGACTTCCGATCCTGCCAGAAGGAAACAGCCTGTTCCGAAGTCATCAAAGTCGGGCTTCGAGTCAAATGCAACGGGCTGACCGTCACTCGGCTGCTTGCCGGTGCCCTGTACATATCCCAGCGAACCGTCAGGGCGCACAGCCTCCGTCATCGCTTTCCATCCCTTGGCTATGACGGGTAAATAAATCTTTGCGTCGAGAAGTCCGTTGCGGACACCCCATGCCATTCCATAAGTGAAGAGTGCTGTTCCAGTCAGTTCCTTTCCTCCGAAATCTGAATCGTCGAGGAGATTGACGTTCCAGAACCCGTCCTCGCGTTGACATTTGCGCAGTGCCTCACACATTTCTTTGAGATCCTTCTCGTAATCCTTACGGTAGGGATCGTCAGGCGCTGTCTCATCAAGTACTCTCACGAGAGCAGCCACAACCCACCCGTTTCCGCGTGACCAGTAGCAGTTGGATCCGTTGGGCGATTTGTACGGGGGGACGAAATTTGCATCTCGCCACCACAGTCCTTCCTTGCGGTTGAAGAGACCGCCCCCTATTGAGTCACGTGTAGCGAGATACATGCTCCGGGCTTTCTCGGCATATCTTCTGTCTCCGGTCTCTTTAGCCAGTTTGGCAAGAACGGGCATTCCCATCTGTATTGCATCTATCCATGTCCAGTCACCCGTCTGTGGTGTATTGACGAGCATGTTCATTGCTGCCTTGGTTTTCATGAGTCTCGCCGGCTCCGGGCAGAGACGGTAGAGATCGATATAAGTCTGTGCGCAACAATAATTATCAGCGTTGCGTGTGGTAGTGTTGTCGCCCTTCATACCCCACTTGAAACCGTCGGCCCAGTCCGTGGCATAGTCGAGATATCTGTTATCGGGATAAATGGAGTGTAGCGCCATCAGTCCTTCGAAATAGACGGCGCGTGTCCATAAATTCGCGTCGTAGATCTTCTTGCGGGAGTAGTAGGGGATAGGTGCCAGAGGATCGGGATGATTCTTGAGGTATTTATCGTTCACGCTTATAAGCATTTTCAGCACCTCTTCTCGTGGAGGAAGTGTCTCGGCTGATAAAGATGGGAGGATTATGAGGAGCGTGAGGATGAGAAATGACAATTTTTTCATGGTAACTTTTCTATGGCAGGCACAAAATTAAGATTTTTACTTTATATTTCCACTTTTCCTGTGGGAAAATCCCGGAAACCAATGCCGTCGTTTCTTTGTTCTATTCTCAAAATCCATAATATCCCCTGAATAATGATTATTCTTATTGCCGAGTCAAAGACCATGGCTCCATGCTACGATAAAGTTAGCGAAGAGGAGTTGCGCTCCCATACGCCTGTATTTGAAACTGAGGCCGACTCGATCATGGCTTCTCTCGGTGATCTTAGTGCGGGGGAGCTTGCCGAAACTGTGAAAATCAGTCCGGCAATGGTAAAAAAACTCAGGGGGATGGCCTATGAGTTTCCCAACAAGCAGCTCGGATCTCCCGCAATAACGGCATTTACAGGAGTCGTTTTCAAGGCGTTTGCTTATCCGACACTATCAGATGAGGAGAAGGAGAGGACATCTCGGGTGGTTAGAATAATATCGTCACTTTACGGATGGTTGCGCCCCGATGACATAGTGAAGCCTTATCGTCTTGACTTCACTACGCCTCTTGCGCCTGATGGAATGAGTTTTGCGGCATTCTGGAAACCGAGAGTCACTGCTCAATTGCAGTCTGCGGTGACGACATCGTCCACAACAGATATTCTTGATCTTCTCCCGGGTGATGCTGCCCGATGCATAGACTGGAAGAAATTGGGCCCAGGAGCGCGGGTGTGGAAGGCCGACTTCAAGGAAGTAATGCCGGGAGGAAAAATGCGTACGCCCAATGCCGGGCGCCTGAAGACTCTCCGAGGTGAGCTGCTCAGGCAGATAATCCGTGACGACATCACCGATCCCCGTCACCTCTCAACCCTTGAGGGTGAAAACTTCACGCCAGACGGAATCGACGAGGAGACAGGCGTAATCAGGTTTCAAGCAGATGCAGGCATGATAAACAGCATCTTCTGATACAG
>CAZOOY010000159.1:0-3470 GCA_964581555.1 uncultured Staphylococcus sp. | reverse complement strand
AATATCGCCGGTGTGGCCATCGCAATCGTCATGGGTGGACCCGGTGCGATCTTCTGGATGTGGATAAGCGCGCTCGTGGGTATGTGCACCAAGTACCATGAAGGATTTCTGACCACGAAATACAAGACAAAACGTCCCGATGGAACTCCCGCCGGCGGCACGATGTACATAATTGAAAAAGGTCTCGGAAGGAGATGGAGATTGCTTGCCTACATGTTTGCAGTGGCCGGCATGTTCGGAACACTCTGCATCATGAACGCAAATCAACTCACCGAGGCCTTGACCACAACGTTTCCGGCTCCGGCATGGATGGGAGCCGCGGCCTCACATACAGGGATTAGTTCCGATGTTCTTTACCGCATCTTTATCGGATTCTGTATCGCAGCCGTAGTCACTCTTGTCACCGTCGGGGGTATCAAGCGAATCGCCCGTGTGGCATCCTGGCTTGTTCCGGGAATGGTGGGACTCTACTTTATCCTCGTGCTCTATATAATCATCACTCACCTTCCGGAAGTTCCGGGTGTATTCCGCTCGATTTTTGCCGAGGCTTTCAATCTGCGTGCCGGCTGGGGTGCTCTCGCCGGGATAGCTATTATCGGAGCTCGTCGGGCAGCTCTTGTCAATGATGCCGGTGTCGGCACCGCGACCATAATGCACGGGGCCTCCGCCAATACTGACCCTCGCCGCGAGGGACTTATAGCCATGCTCGGCCCCGGTATCGACTCCGGATTCGTCTGCACCCTCACTGCCGTAGCGCTTCTCCTATGCGGAGACTTCTCTATCTCCGGGGGTAGTCTTCGCGGCTTATCCATCGCAACGGATGCTTTCGGGAAAGCCATACCGTTTGGCGAATACCTGCTGATGATAATAGTGCTTTGCTTCGCGCTATCCTCCATGTTCAGCTATAGCTTCTATGGCACACGCTGTGCATCCTATCTGTTCGGCGAACATATCGGCCGTCATTATATATGGTTCTTCATCGCTACCCTCGTCGTATTCGCCGTCATGCCGCTTGGTATGGCTGTAGGATTCTGCGATCTATTCTACGCACTTATGGCGTTTCCAACCATGATCACCCTCCTGAAGCTGCGTAAAGAAGTGAAGCACAGATGAAGACCTAACCGCGATAAACCACTCAGGGACAATTTATAGCAAAGAGAGCGTACCATAAGTTAATATGATACGCTCTCTTTTTAAATTATATCCTCTTGGGAACTTTACACCAAGTGTCCTACGAGTTCTTCACGGTCGCCCGGGAGGAGATCAATGACGGGGATCTCGATCATTGTGTAGGCACCGGGAGCAAGCCGCATCGATGCGCGGGCCACTCCGACGAGGAGCTGGGCGGTGAGTGCAGGATTATTGATGGACATGTTGAACTCGAAACGCTGGTTCTGAGTCTTGCCTGACACACCCTTACGGATCATGTGCACGCCATGACCCATATCCTTTACAGCGTCCACACTCTCGACAGCCATAACATGAGTTTCGTCGGAGGCGAAATACGGATCTTCCTTGACTGCCTTGGTGACCTCTTCGAGAGTAGCTCCCGGTTCAAGTTCAACATAGACCATACGGCGATGCACACCGTCGCCGAGGGGCATGGTCATCGAAAGAGCATTCTTGACACCGGCCTTGGACTTTACGCAGACCGTGTGACCCATACTCATTCCCGGGCCGAAATTGGTATAGGTGAGTCCCTTGGGAGCGGCAGCCTCCATGAGGGTGCGAACGATAGAATCACTTCCCGGATCCCAGCCGGCGGAAATTACGGCAACCTTTCCGGCCTTACGGGCTGCTTCACCGAGAGTGCGTCGCAGTTCTACGATCTTGGTGTGAATGTCGAAACTATCCACCGTATTGATACCCATGGCAAGATATTCGAGTGCATACTTCTCAACCTCGCGGGTGGGAGTGCAGAGGATAGCCACATCAACATCTCCAAGTTCGCGGATATCGGTGACAACCTTGTATGGAGCAAGTTCAGCAGGAACCTCAGCTATCTTACGGCGCACCACACCGGCTATCTCGAAATCAGGAGCTGCCTCGAGAGCTTCAATGGTGAAATGGCCGATATTGCCGTAGCCAACCACGGCGGCACGAATCTTCTTCATAGAAATTTACTTTTTGGAACGTTTATACAACAAAGATACAAAAGTATTTGGGCGGAAGTTCACTCAATTCACTTTTGTATCCTTGTTCGTGAAATTATTTACCTGTCGTTATTTGACGATGGACTCTGTATCGCGGGCGATCATCAGTTCCTCGTCAGTTGGGATGACAACAACAGTCACCTTTGATGCAGGAGTGGAGATAATGGCCTCCTTACCGTGCACATCGGCATTGACCGCCTTGTCAATCTCAACACCCATAAAGGCGAGAGGCTCGCAGACAGAAGCGCGAAGGTGAGTCTGATTCTCACCCACACCACCGGTGAAAACGATGATATCCACACCACCCATCTCGGCAGCATAGGAACCGATGTATTTAATGATACGGTGCTCATACATGTCAAGTGCAAGCTTGGCACGCTCGTTGCCTTCTGCAATAGCGGCGTCGATCTCGCGCATGTCGCTTGAGATTCCGCTGATGCCAAGCAGACCGCTTTCCTTATTGATCATCTTCTGAAGATCGGCAGCGCTGAGATTATGCTTGAGCATGATGAATGCGAGTGCGCCGGGGTCGACGTCACCCACACGTGTTCCCATCATGAGACCCTCGGTGGGAGTAAGACCCATGGAGGTGTCAACGCTCTTGCCATACTCTACGGCTGTGATGGAACCACCGTTGCCGATGTGGCAGGTGATGATCTTCTTGTCCTTGATGTCAACACCGAGGAACTCGCATGCGCGCTGGGAAACATAGCGGTGGCTGGTGCCGTGGAAGCCGTAGCGACGGATACCGTCCTCTGCATAATATTTGTAAGGGAGGGCATACATGAATGCCTTTGCGGGCATGGTCTGGTGGAAAGCAGTGTCGAAGACCGCAACCTGGGGGACCTTAGGCATGAGCGAAGTGATGGCATCGATACCTGTCATGTTGGCAGGATTGTGGAGAGGCGCGATGTCATAGCACTGCTTGATCATATCCTTAACCTCGTCGGTGATGAGCACGCTCTGAGAGAATTTCTCTGCACCATGAACCACGCGGTGACCCACGGCATCGATCTCATCGAAATTCTTGATACAACCTTCTACGGGATCAGTGAGAAGATGCAACACGGCCTTAACCGCACCCAGATGATCCACGAGACCAAGTTCGAGGACAGCCTTGGAGCCGTCAGCTTTCTTATACTTGAGGAATCCGTCAGGTAGACCTATCTTCTCTACGCCACCCTCAGCCATCACTACGTCATTGGACGTGTCGATGAGTTTATATTTCACAGAACTGCTGCCGCAGTTAAGCACTAAGATTTTCATTTTACTGTCAATTTTATAGTTCTATGTTATACGGCATTATTTAGCAGCCTT
>CAZOOY010000158.1:0-3606 GCA_964581555.1 uncultured Staphylococcus sp. | reverse complement strand
AAGCTCGCGGTGGGCTCTAGTGTCATCAGATAGGTGACAGCGGCTATGATAAAGCAGAGCCAGCCCAGCGAGTTGTTGAGGATGTTGTATTTCCGCATTATGTCGGTTGTGGTGAAGAGGAAGAAGAGAGTGGATTAATAGAATTTCTTGATACCCATGGCCTGCTTGACCTCGGCGAGAGTCTTGGCGGCACGTTCACGGGCACGCTCGGCGCCGCGGCGCACCACGCGGCCGATATAGTCATCGTCGGCGCGGATCTCGAGATAGCGCTCGCGGATGGGGGCGGTGACCTTGAGGATATCCTCGGCGAGCTGCTTCTTCATGTCGCCATAGCGGATGGAGCAGTCGGCGTAGGCGTCACGGTATTGCTGGACGATCGCCGGATCGGTGGTGAGCTCCATGATGGAGATGAGATTCTTGACGGGCTCCGACATGGGCTGACCGGGAGTCTTGGGACCCTCGTCGGTGACAGCACGCATCACTTTCTTGCGGAGCACCTTCTCGTCGTCGATGAGATAGAGGCAGTTTCCCTCGCTCTTGCCCATCTTGCCCGAACCGTCGAGACCGGGCACCTTCACGGTGTTGTGGCCGAAGTTGAATGCTTCGGGCTCGGGGAAAAGATCGACGTTGTAGAATGAATTGAAGCGGCGGGCGAAGCGACGTGTGAGTTCGAGGTGCTGCTCCTGATCCTTGCCGACGGGCACCTTGTGGGCCTTCTGGATGAGGATATCCACGGCCATGAGTGTGGGATAAGTGAGGAGGCCGGCATTGACTCGCTTGTTGCTGTCCGAGCCGATCACCTGCTTCTCGATATCGACGTCACTGTCGGCGGCGATACCGAGCTGCTTGCGGGCCTTGTCCTTGAAGGATGTGGTGCGGAGAAGCTCGCCGATACCTACGTGCATGTTCAGCAGCAGGTACATCTCGGAGACTTCGGGGATGTCACTCTGGACGAATATGGTGGATTTCTCGGGATCGACCCCGGCGGCCAGATATTCGGCCAGGATATTCTTCACGTTTTCGTGAAGCTCATTGGGATCGGGATTGGTGGTGAGGGCGTGGAGGTCAGCTATGAAGTAGAGGCAGTCGTAGTCATCCTGCATTTTCACAAAATTCCTCAGGGCTCCGTAGTAATTGCCGAGATGGAGATTTCCGGTGGCGCGGATGCCGGAAAGCACGATTTCTTTTTCGTTCATGATAAAATCGGGTTATTTGGGGACAAAGTTACGATTTTTCCTCGAAATAACCCTCTACGGACACCGCAAAAATCAGGTGTCCGACGGCCGATGCGCGGTCACTCAGGAGTTTTTGGCATTGTGGGCGGCGATGCGGCCGTTGAGCCACTGCTGGAAGCCCACCCAGATGAGAATGTCGAGAATGACGATGAGATTGATGTTCAGCACCAGCGAGAGGAAGAGATTGATCACCGTGAAGAGGGCCGATATGGAGATAATGCTCACCATGGCCAGACGCGGCTTCATCCCTGCGGCAAGAAATTTGTGGTGGATGTGATTCTTGTCGGGGAGGAAAGGTGACTTGTGGTGGCGGATGCGGACGATGTAGACGCGGCAGACGTCAAAGGCCGGAATGACCAGCGGAGAGAAGGCGAGAACGGCGGTGTCGAAGACGGTCACCTCGTTGGAGGGATGGGTGAAAAGTTTGGTACCGAGCACTGCGAGGATAAGTCCGATGGTGAGGGCTCCGGTGTCGCCCATGAAGATCTTGCTGTGCTTGGAGGCGTCGCCGAACACGTTGTAGTAGAAGAAGGGGACGAGCACTCCGAACGTCGCGAATGCGATCATCGAGAGGGCATAGTCGCCGAGCACGAAGAAGGTGATGCCGTAGATCACCGATGCGATGGAGCTGAGCCCCGAAGCCAGTCCGTCAATGCCGTCGATGAGATTGATGGCGTTGATGATGAAGACAATGACGATGGCGGTGAAAGGCATGCCCACCCATGGCGACCAGTCGTAGATGCCGAGCACACCCTCAAGCGACGTGAACCAGCAGCCGGCGGAGATGAGCAGGGCGGCGCAGACGATCTGCACCACAAACTTAGCGCGGTATTTGATACCGATAAGGTCGTCGGCCATACCGACAAGATAGAGCATCTGGATGGAACAGAATCCCGCTATGAGCAGGACGGCCTGCTGGGTGAAGGCGGCGGCAAACTCCGAGTATCCTGCGAAGATGTTGATACCTGTGAGGAGGGCAAGGGAGAGGAGCATCACCGGCTCGAAGGCGATACCGCCGAGACGGGGGATGAGTCCGTGATGGACCTTGCGCTCGTCAACCTCGTCGAAGAGGTTGCGACGATAGGCAATGAGGAGAATCTGCGGGATGAGAACGCCGGAAAAAAGAACGCACAATGCGAAGATTATCAACGAGTTTATAACCCAGTATGCCATGAGAACAATAGAAATTCGAGGGGCTTGGATATTAGAATCGGTTAGCGGACACCCCAACCCTCGGACGGGGGTCACGATGCAAAGATAGGAAAATTAAGTTAACGTTCCAAAAATTTCACTGTCTATCTTTGAGTGTAAATCGGCCCCTTATCTTTCCGGAAATTTTTTTGAGAGGTGCGATACAAGTATTGGGATTAAATGTTAATTTTGTAATTTCAACCCTCATTAAACAAGAAAACGATATGCTCAACAACAAAATTCAGGACGCTCTCAACGCCCAGATCAACGCTGAATTTTACAGCGCTTACCTCTATCTCTCCATGAGTGCTCACTTTGAGTCAGCCGGTCTGCCCGGTATCGCCAATTGGTTCAAGGTGCAGTTTCAGGAGGAGCAGGCCCACGCCACAATCTTCATGAACTACATCCATCAGCGCGGAGGCCGCGTGGTGCTCGCCGGAATCGACGCAGTCCCCACCGAGTGGGCTAACGCTGCCGATGCTTTCCGCGCCACCCTGGAGCATGAGCGCAAGGTGACCGCCATGATCAACGGGCTCTATACTCTTGCCATCGAGGAGCAGGACTACGCTACCCGCGACCGTCTCACATGGTTTGTCAACGAGCAGGTTGAGGAGGAGGACAATTGCCGTCAGCTCATCGACAAGCTTGCCTTGATCGGGGACAACGGCATGGGTCTCTACATGATCGACCGCGAGCTCGCCACCCGCACTTACGTGGCTCCCTCGGCCCTCTCGACATCCAACGAATAATCACCTGAAGCGCTCGGCGCCGAGCCTGATCATCGCCCTCGATGTCAGGGATTCTGATACATTTACTTCAAAAGTATCAGACAATCGAAAAGTAAAAACCGGAGATCCAATCGAATCTCCGGTTTTTACTTTATTTAATACCGTTGGCTCTCCTGAGAGGCTGTGGTACTTGGTGTATCAGTCTGTGAGACAGCTCGGAGGCCGTCTCTCCTTTAGATACCGAGGTCTTTCTTGAGGGCCTCGATCTTGGCGGCAGCTTCGGCCTGACACTTGGCGTAGTCCTCAGCCTTGGCCATGGGGATGTGAACCTCCATGTAGAACTTGATCTTGGGTTCTGTGCCTGAAGGACGGATAGAGATCTTGGAGTTATCCTCGGTGAAGTACTGAAGCACGTTGGAAGTGGTGGGGAAGTCGAGCTTGTCCACGCTGCC
>CAZOOY010000157.1:0-3668 GCA_964581555.1 uncultured Staphylococcus sp. | reverse complement strand
GGTACTTGTCTATCTTCATCAGCGTGTCGTTGCGCTGAAATTCCTTCATCAGGCGAGGATAGTAGTAGGGGGATGTGTGATCGAGCGTCTCGCGGCGTATCTGCTCCATGTCGGGCTTCTCCCTCTTGAGTTGGGGGAGGACCTGGGATGATGCGCCCAATGCGACGAGAAAGAGTGATATTATCAGTGTCGTGAATCTTTGCATGGTTGAAGAGGTAGGGAGATGAAACGAGGGGGGACGGGCGGCCGTATCAGGCGGCCTGATACATGGCTGCAAGGACAGCGGCGACTGTACCGGCGATGCTCATGGTGACCACGGCGGGAAGTCCCTTGGCACAAAGATAGTTCAAAAATTTCGAAGTTGGAAATTCCAGAACTTTTCCGGCCGGAGTTCTTGCGTAGGCCACTCCTCCGAGCACGGCTCCGACGAAGGCTCCCGCCACGATGGCGGCATGGGATGAGAGGGCGAGCCCCACGAGCATTCCCGCAAGCGCTCCGCCACTGATGTAGGGTAGACCCAGACGTGATTTCCTCACCGTCTCGGGGAGCATGAAGCGGAGTGCGACCACGATGGCCACCGCGACACCCCAGAAGATGAACATCGTGGCGCCGAGAGCCACGTCGGGCAGCAGACCGGTAAAACAGAGAGCGATGAAGGCCGCTACGGCAGCCCAGGTGGCGTCGGCAAACGAGAGGAGGAGCGCTGCGGCCAGGAAGATGATGGCTATGATAAGGAGGAAAGTTGTCATGATCTGATGTTTTTTCTTTGTAGAACGTCGGGAGGGTTGTAAAGGTTGGAGAAGAGCAGGATGGTCAGATTATGTAGCCGTGCCGTCGCATCACATCCATGAAACGGACCAGATGTTCGTTCTTCACGAGCAGCATGAATCCCTCGGCGCAGACGGTGATGTCACGCAGGGCCGGATCATCGGTTATAGCTGCCACAAGCTCGGTATCGTCGGGGTTGACCGTGAATATCCGGTAGCCGTCGGTGACGGGTCGAAACGACTCGGATTTCCGCAGTAGATCGTTGAAGAATGCCGTCCAGAGCGGAGGAAGGGAGTCATCGCCGACGAGAATCTTGAAGTTGGTTATCTTTCGCTCGAGATCCTTGCGGTTGAGACAATCGTCAATGAATTTTTCGGCCGTGGCTCTGAAGCGATGATCGCCCACCGGAGTGAGGTATTTCGAGATGATGACCTCGTAGGGATTATTTTCGCCGAGTGTCTGCATCAACAGCCGTTCGGAATCGAAACTGAAGAGAGGGCCGTTCGTTGCGAGGCTTGAGGAAAATTCGTCGGTCAGCCCGAGAGCATAGCGGCCGAGCGGGGTCAGCCGGATGGCCTTAAGCTGATTCATCGGCGAGGGAGCATCCGGTGAGGGAGAGCCGTAGACTATCTCCGCCAGACCCAGTGACGCGAGCGTGGCCGTGAGAAGTTCGAGCAGCGGGCGGGTGAACTGAGTGATGACATTGAAAGGTGAGAGATATTTGCCGGAGAAGACGTTGTGGATACTGTAGTGGCTCAGTTGTCCGATGTTGACCGGGATGATCAGCCGGATCGAGTCCGGGTTGTTGCGTAGAGCCGCCATTACGCCCGGAGCCATCAGCCAGTCCTGGGAGGCATAGGTTGACAGGATGTCGAGATACTCCTTGATGAGATTGGAAAAGGCCGGGAGGTCGAAAAGATTCTGATAAGGTTTCGAGAGGATGAGGCCGGAATAGAATCCCAGCACCTCGGCCGTGGAATTGCGGATGAAACCTATGATGTTTTTGGCCACGACATGGGCCGGATCAGCCACTGCCTTGCGCCCCGAGAGGGAGTTGGTGGCGTTGAGGCAGAAGATGGAGGTCATCAGTGTCCCGGCCAGATTCTTACGCGTCTTGTTCTGAGTGTCGGGGAAAAACTCGGGGAAAGAAGCCTGGCGGGAGATGCGCTTGAGCGTTGTGGCCGTCACCTTGCTCTTACCCATCTCGAGGATTCCGCTGAGATAGAGTGAGTGAAGCACCGGATAGAGTGGCTCCACGAGATTCTGCACGGAATAGAGCATCTCTCCCTCCCCGGGTGTGTACTCTTTGATCACCGGCACGTCAAGAGCCTTGGGGACAAGCAGCGGTCCGAGCACCCGGCGGATCGACGCAGGCATGACGAGATAGACGCTTTGGGAAGTCCAGAAGTCGAAGGTCTCACATTTGAGCATGAGGAAGTCACGGTCAAGCTCAAATCCGGTGGTGGAGGAATAATAGGAGTACCATCCGCTGTTTTTCTTGGGAGCACCTATTGAGTGGCCGCAAATCTCCTCGGCCTTGCTGACGGAGAGATAGATGTCCTTGTAGACCGCGCGGTAGACCTCGACGGCACCTTTGCCCATATCGTCAAGAATAAGCTCCAACAGCTCGCGTGAGGAGAGGAGGGCGGCAAGGATCTCGGCTATCTCTCCTTTCTTACTGCCTGCGCGGGAGAGGATCTCCGGCACCTTCTGACTTACTATTGCGGTGCTGCTCACCACGTTGCAGGAGTCGAAGAGGGTTATGAACATGGATAGTATCTTCCGGAGCGACTCCTTGGAGAAATCGGCCTCAAGCATCCGGGCAAGCGAGGTGATGTCGGAGCCTTTCGTGCGGATGGTGATGGTATTTCTGGAAAGTAATCCGTTCATTTGCCGAAGATGAAATTGATATCTTCCTCAGAGAGGAATTTGGATGACGACTCGTCGGTGCCGATCAGCCCGTCGAAGAGCATGGCCTTCTGTTCCTGGAGGAGACGTATTTTCTCCTCGATGGTGCCAAGGGTAATGAGGGAGTAGGAGTGGACTTTGGCTTGCTGACCGATGCGGTGCAGACGGTTGATAGCCTGTTCCTCGGCGGCCTTGTTCCACCAGGGCTCGAAGATGAAGACGGTGTCGGCCACGGTGAGGTTGAGGCCAGTGCCGCCGGTCTTGAGGGTCATGAGGAACACCTTGCAGCCCGGATCGTTGTTGAAGTGTTCCACCACCTTGCGGCGGTTTGACGTGGCTCCGGTCATGGTCTCATAGCCTATGCCGAGTTCAGCGAGCCGCTCACCCACAAGTTCGAGTCCGGCTATATAGTTGAAGAACACCACGCATTTATGGCCGTTGGCCACGGCCTCGGTGAGGTTGTCGATGAGAAGA
Source organism: uncultured Staphylococcus sp. (assembly GCA_964581555.1). Taxonomy (GTDB): domain Bacteria; phylum Bacteroidota; class Bacteroidia; order Bacteroidales; family Muribaculaceae; genus Duncaniella. The sequence goes on along the minus strand of CAZOOY010000157.1, from coordinate 518 downwards.
TCTATCTTGGGCGAACGAATGCGGCCGTCCGAGAGACTCTCGGGGACTGAGGCTATGCGGCGCAACTCGGTGAGCGCCTGAAACATCACGAACTGACTCTTGCGGATGCCGTCGGTGGCGATGGCGTTGTGGATGCGTTCGAGGTAGAATGACCGCCGCTGGTCGTAGAACTCGGCCTGGGCCTTGTCCATCTCCACGCGGAGGGTCTGCTCGATGCGGTCGGGGAGCTCTTTGAGCACATCTTTCTTCACGCGTCTGAGCATGAAGGGGAAGATGCGGCGGCGCAGATCGGCCATTGCCTCCTTGTCGTTGTCGCGCTGGATAGGCCCGGCGAAGCGGCGGTTGAAGTCCTCGAGATCCCCCAGCATCCCGGGGTTCAGGAAACGGAAGAGGGAATATAGCTCCGAGAGATTGTTCTCGATGGGTGTGCCCGAGAGGGCCAGCCTGTGGTCGGCCTTGAGGAGGAACACCGAGCGTGTCACCTGGGCCTCGAGGTTCTTGATGTTCTGCGACTCGTC
>CAZOOY010000156.1:0-3673 GCA_964581555.1 uncultured Staphylococcus sp. | reverse complement strand
AGCTTCTTCTTTTTTAGCCATGTCTTATATGAGTGTGATAATATCTTGGGAAAAAGTGAATTGCTATTACTTGAAATCAAAGTGATAAGTGACCTGGCGGCAGTCGGCCATCCGGAAGGTCTCGGGCAGGGCCACCATGCGGGGACGTTTGTCGCCGGGTTCCTTGACCTTGCGGGTCACCTCGACGGTGAAGTCGTCATCGCCCACGGCGGTGAGGACGCCCGTGAGCTTGCGGCCATCGGCGGTGAGGATGTCGACACTGTCGCCGATATGCTTCTCATACTGCTGCTTCACCTTGAAGGGAGCCGAGAGAGAGGCGGTGCCGACCTCGAGCGAGTAGTCCTCCTTGTCGCGGTCAAGGGCCTCGTTGAGACTGCGGCTCACATCGGCGCAGAAGTCAAGATCGACTCCCGTGGGGCTGTCGAGCTCAACCACAATATCATTTTCGGGCGAGACGGTGAGGTCTACCACAAATGCATCCGTATTCTCAATGGCGCGGGCCACGAGAGCGGCCACCTCTTGCTTATCAATCATAGGTATATACAATAAAATTGGAGGAAGCTCGATGGCCTCCTCCGTGACTTTCGTCTGCAAAGATAATGAATATATATATAATAGTAGTCGCGAGGGAAGATTGATTAGTATATATTAATTATAATTTAATATATTTAACCTTTAGCCGAGACTTCTTTTCAAACTTCTCTCTTGCGGCGGATGCACTCCTTGATCTCGGCGACGATCATGCGGACATCTTCTTCGCTTACCCATGGGCCCGAGGGGAGACAGAGACCTCGATCGAAGAGCGACTCGCTGACGCCATTGACGTAGGCCGGACAGGAGGCAAAGACGGGCTGGAGATGCATCGGCTTCCAGAGCTGACGGGTCTCCACATTAATTGAAGCGAAGTGGAGGCGCAGCTCATCGGGAGTTAGCCCGGTGATGGCAGGGTCAAGAGTGACGGTGGAAAGCCAGAAGTTGGAGTCGACGTCAGGCGCAGGATTGCCGTGGAAATCCACGCCATCCACTTCGGTGAGAAGTTCGGCATAGAGGGCGGCGAGACGGCGGTGGTGGGCGATGTGATCCTCGAGAATGGTCATCTGTCCGCGTCCGATACCGGCCGAGATGTTGCTCAGGCGGTAATTGTAGCCTATGTGCTCGTGCTGATAGTAGGGGAAAGGTTCGCGGGACTGGGTGGCGAAGAAGACGGCCCGACGGCGGGTATCTTCATCGGGACAGATGAGCGCTCCGCCTCCCGAGGTGGTGATCATCTTGTTGCCGTTGAAGCTGATGGCTCCGAGTGCACCGAGCGTTCCGCATTCGCGTCCATGATAGGTTGAGCCGAGGGCTTCGGCGGCATCCTCGAGCACGGGGATCTCCCACTTGCGGGCCACGGCGAGGATCTCGTCCATCTTTGCCGGCATGCCGTAGAGGTGGACGATCACTATGGCTTTGGGCTTGCGGCCGGTCTGCGCGATGCGGTCAGCTATGGCGCGGTCGAGCAGCTCGGGATCCATATTCCACGTGTCAGGCTCAGAGTCGACAAACACCGGGCGGCCACCCTGATAGGTGACGGGATTGGCCGAGGCGGAGAATGTAAAGCTCTGGCATATCACCTCATCATCGCGCTCCACGCCGAGCAGAATCAGCCCGAGATGAAGGGCGGCGGTGCCGGAGCAGACGGCGGCAACGCGGAGCCCGGCGAGCGAGGGATCACCGTGGGAGAGGAAGGCCTCAAGATCCTTCTCGAAACCGTCCACATTGGGGCCCAGAGGAACAACCCAGTTGTCGTCGAAAGCCTCGTCGATGTATTTCTTCTCGTTGCCGCTCATGTGGCAGAGACACAGCAGAATTTTCTTTTGCTCCATAATCTTCTGTTACGGGCCGGGTAAACTACGGCTCTTGTCGATGCAAAAGTACACAAAAATCCCCGGCCCATAAAACAAACCGGGAGGAATTTCGTTCTCTATAAAACTCTAACCCTCAAAACTTACCGACACTACAATGAAAAAAGTACCGTCACGCCTGCTCTCCGCGCTCCTCATCGCGGTGGGACTCTTCGCCCTCGGCCTCACACTCAAGGCCGGCATTGACAATATCGCTTTCCGTGACCGTGAGGTCACCGTCCGCGGTCTCGCCGAGAGGGAAGTGGAAGCCAACCTCGTCACCTGGCCCATGACCTACTCCCTCGCGGGAAATGATCTGGAGGCCATGTATGAGAAGGTCACGGCCAACAATGCCATCATCGTGAGTTTCCTGACTTCCAACGGTATCTCACCGGACGAGATCTCCGTAAATCCGCCGGACAGCTATGACGCCGCTTCCAATCGTTACGGCTCGGACTCGTTCCGCTACAACTATTCGATCAACTGCACCGTTACGGTCACCACCTCGAAAGTTAAAAAGGTGCGTGAACTTCTCAACCGTCAGGCCGAGCTGCTCAAGCAGGGGATAGCATTCTCCAACTCCTACATCAATTATCAGTACACGCTCCTCAACGATATCAAGCCTGAGATGATAGCTGAAGCGACCAAGAATGCCCGTGCGGCCGCCACACAGTTTGCCGCCGATTCCGGGAGCCGGCTGGGGAAGATCAAGACCGCGTCGCAGGGACAATTCTCAATCGACGACAGCGACTCATCCACCCCTTTCATAAAGAAGGTGCGTGTGGTCTCCACAATCGTATATTATCTCGAGGACTGAGAGGATCATAGCCTTGCATAAAAAATCTGCCCGCGAAATCAAATCATTCGCAGGCAGATTTTTTTATGTGGTGTCGGAAGGATCTTACCCTTGGGCTTCCTCGTTGAGGATGAGGGCAGCCTGCTTGAGGAGGTTGATCTTGGTCCACTGCGACTCGTAGTTGAGGCCCTGACGCTCACGATCGCGCACCTTGAAACCGCAGGTGGGGCTGAGCGAGATGAGGTTGAGGGGCACATGACGCATGGCTACGTGCACGCAGTCGACGATGTCCTGCACGTTTTCCAATCCGGGGAGCGACCCGTCCACGAGACCGAGGATGGCGCGCTTGCCCGCAGGGAGCAGGCTGAGCACCTCGAGTTGGGAGGGACTGTTGATGTCAAACGGCAGCAGGAATGAATCGGCATTGACGCGGGTGAGCATGTCGCGCAGGCGCGCCAGTTCATGCTCGTCGTGCCAGCGGGGAATACGGGTTTCGTCTGCCGCGATACTGAGGGTCACCTCGAGGTCGGCGGGCATGTCCTTGAGCGCCTCGTTGAGCACCGAGATGAGATCCTCGGTGATCACGTCGGGATCGAGGCCACCCATGAGGAGGGTGCGCTCGAAGTCTGGGTCGCTCAGACGCCCCCAGACGGAGCTGTCAAACTGGATGTGGCGGCAGCCGCGGCGATAGAGCTCGAGGATGGTCTTGCGATAGGCCTCGGCGATATCATCCTTAAGAGTCTCGGGCGAGGGATAGATCTTGCCCGGATCGCCTCCCGTGATGACGAGGGTGCGGACATAGAGCTCGCCCGGCGAGGGCATGGTCTGGCGCACTTCGGCGCGATCGCCCGCTATCTCGAGAAGATGGCTGAACTTTTCAAAGAACGGATGCTCGGGGTTATACTCCACGCGGCCTGTGAATTTGAGCAGATCGCGGCGTGTGGGCTCGTCCTGATAGATGCGGCCCGTGTCGATGCGCTCGCGCTCCATGCCG
>CAZOOY010000155.1:0-3691 GCA_964581555.1 uncultured Staphylococcus sp. | reverse complement strand
ACGCCGATCACCGACGGATCATCGTAGGGGAACTTGTTGTAGGGTACGATCTCGCAATACTCGCCGAGCTCGCGGATGCGGCGCCCGATGAGCTGGGTGGTCTGCGACCCGAAATCGAGAATGATGATTTTTTCCTGCATAAAGTCAGACAGATTGTGAAAATGATGTGCAAAGATACGGATTATCCATGAGAAAACAGCTAATAATACGGGTAAAAAGCCCGTTTCTGGATTGAATTATACACGAAATTTCGTAACTTTGTAGTCTGAAAAGTTTTAAATAAGCACTTAACGTAGCTCGCACATGAACGTAAAGCTATTCCTGACCGATGTGGACGGGACGCTGACCGATGGCGGAATGTACTACACGGCCTCAGGTGACTGCATGAAGAAGTTTAATGCCCGCGACGGCATGGGGCTTAAGTTGATGCAGCAAGCCGGTGTGAAAGTCGGCATCGTTACTTCGGAAAACACTGATATTGTCATAGCAAGAGCGGAGAAGCTCGGACTTGACTTTCTCGTGCAAGGGAAGCGTGACGGTGGTAAGCTTGAAGCAGCAATGGAGATCTGCCGGGAACTTGGCATCACTTTGGCTGAGACTGCTTACATAGGCGACGATGTCAACTGCGCCGATCTTTTGAGCCACGTAGGCACGGCTGCCTGCCCGGCGGACGCGATGCCTGAGGTTAAATCTATCCCCGGCATAAGAATCATGACGCTCAAGGGTGGCGAGGGTTGCGTGCGTGAGTTTATCAACCAAATTTTATCCGAATGAAAGAAGCAAGAGTCTCAATAACATTCATGTTGCTCGCAGTGACATTCTGTGTCTGTCTGATTGTGAGCAATCTTATGGAAATAAAGACTGTTGATCTCGGCCCTCTGACCATTACGGCCGGAGTCATCGTCTTTCCCGTCTCTTATATTCTTAATGATTGTATTGTTGAGGTCTACGGATTTGCGAAAGCTCGGCTTGTCATCTGGCTCGGGTTCGGCATGAATCTTCTTGTCTCACTCCTCCTGCAGCTCGGTATATGGCTGCCGGGAGCATCCTCATGGGGAGGCCAGGAGGCCATGGAAATGATCTTCGGAGCAGTGCCCCGCATCTTCGCCGCCAGTTTTATCGCTTTCCTATGCGGATCGATGGTCAATGCCTATGTAATGTCGCGCATGAAGCTTTCAGCCGCTCCCGGTCGCGGGTTCTCTCTGCGTGCCATCATCTCCTCGCTATGGGGAGAAGGTGTGGATTCGGTGATATTTTTTCCTATCGCGTTTGGTGGAATTCTCGGATGGGGCGAAATCTGGACTTTGGTCATCACCCAGACTCTTCTCAAGACCTGCTATGAACTGTTGATCCTCCCGGTCACTATGAGAGTGGTCAAGAAGCTCAGGACTCTTGAGGGAGAAATGAGTGTGGAGAAGCCTAAATCATACAAGTGGTGGCGCATCAATGAGATCTGAAAATGACCTATTTACCCGGGACGTGAAATGGGTGTGGTTTGACCTCGATGATACCCTCATAGATTTTCACACCAATTCCCGCATTGCCCTTCGCCTCCTTTACGATCGCGAGAATCTCAACCGATTCTATTCCTCATCCGAGGAGTGGATTGAAGCGTATGAGCGTCACAATCACACTCTCTGGGATCGATACAGCCGTGGAGAGATCACTCAGGATTTTCTCCGTGTAGACCGTTTCGCCTATCCGCTCTCGGCAGGATGGCCTTCCGGTGACAACCGTGGCCTCGAAGCTTACAGCCGTAGGCTGGATCCTATTTATCTTGATCTGCTTGCCGAACAGAAAACTCTGGTGGAAGGAGCGGAAGATATACTTCAGTTCTTGCGGGAACACAAATATAATATAGGTGTACTCTCCAATGGGTTCACGGATGTTCAAAACCGTAAACTCCGTAACACGGGACTTGATAAGAAAGTGGATCTGATGGTGCTCAGTGATGATATCGGGGTAAATAAGCCCGATGTGAGACTCTACCGTCATGCAATGCAAAGGAGCGGTGACGACACGCCGTCCCATCATCTGATGATTGGAGACAATCCGGCTACCGATATTCTTGGTGCGAGCCGAGCCGGATGGCGTGGCATATTGCTTGATCCACGTAAGGAAGCCGTGGAAATGAGTGATGATACCCTCGTGATACCCTCTCTTCCGGCTCTTTTCTCTCTAAAGTGGTGAAAAAGTGAATTTTATCCTAAAATTTACGCTAAAAATCATTGCTATTTCAAAAAAAGTTACGATATTTGCACCTGCAAAAACGGCAATGCCCTTTCCCGAGCTATTGCAAAAACGAGTATATTAATCAATTATAAAAAAATTTGCCAGTACAATGACAAAAGCAGACATCGTCAACGAGATTTCCAAGTCCACCGGCATTGACAAGGCCAACGTTCTCGAAACCATCGAGAAGTTCATGGAAACCGTTAAGGACTCTCTTGCACACGGAGAGAATGTTTATCTTCGTGGTTTTGGCAGCTTCATCATCAAGGTTCGTTCTGAGAAAACTGCCCGCAACATATCCAAGAATACCACACTCATCATCCCCGAGCACCGTATCCCCGCATTCAAGCCCGCCAAGGTGTTCATGGAGGAGGTGAAGAACGCCGACTGATCCGGCTCCTTCACCCCGCGGGGATAGAGATTTTATCCCCAAGAGAATCAACCATATAACATAACTTCAATCCCCAACATCATCATGCCCAGCGGAAAAAAACGTAAAGGCCACAAGATGGCTACACACAAGCGTAAAAAACGCCTTCGCAAGAATCGTCACAAGAAGAAGTAATTGAGACGCCCGTCAAAGGCCAAACGCTCATCAAAACGAGAACAAACTCAGCCGGGCAGAGGAGAGTGAATCCAAAGGTCCCGGGGAAGTTTGTTCTTGGTTTTTTATTCAAACGATCCTTATAATGAAAAGTGAACTGATTGTCGACGTCCAGCCCTCGGAAGTGTCAATTGCGCTTCTGGAGGATTCGCGTCTTGTCTCTCTTCAGAAAGAAGCGAGAAACATCGCATATGCGGTCGGCGACATCTACCTGGCAAAGGTGAAGAAACTGATGCCGGGACTGAATGCCGCATTCGTCAACGTGGGTTACGAGAAGGATGCTTTTCTCCATTATCTGGATCTTGGTTCTCAATTCGCCACCTACGACTCTTTCATCAAGAGTGTGCTGGTGGAGCACAAAACTGATGTCTCGGTCTCAAAGATCAAACGACAGCCGGACATCGACAAGCACGGTACAATCACAAATGTGCTTCAGCCCGGTCAGGAACTGCTTGTTCAGATCGTCAAGGAGCCTATCTCATCAAAGGGTCCGAGGCTTACGACAGAAATCACATTCACAGGACGCTACATGGTCCTGATCCCCTTCGGCGACAAAATCTCGATCTCACAGAAGATTAAGACGACTGAAGAGAAAGTGCGTCTGCGTCAACTCATCGACAGTATCCGTCCCAAGAATTTCGGTGTGATCATCCGCACCTCGGCTGAAGGTAAGAGTGTACGTGAGCTGCATCATGAGCTCAAGACACTCCTTCGTTGCTGGGAGGATACCGTTGAGAAAGCCCGTAAAGCCACCGCACCTGCACTCATTTTCGAGGAGGAGAGCCGCATCGTCGGTATGCTTCGGGATGTCTTTTCCCCTACGTTCGAGAGCATTCATGTCAATGACAATGAGAT
>CAZOOY010000154.1:0-3712 GCA_964581555.1 uncultured Staphylococcus sp. | reverse complement strand
ATCGCCGAGTCCTCCGCCACTACTCTGAAGACTGAATTTAATGCATAATCCATAATGCATAATGCATAATTATTCACATATGAACGTCATGCATTAATTCATGAATCTTCACATAATGATTCTTGAATCCATAAAAAAGCATGACCGAAGGTCTCCCCTCGGTCATGCATTATTTTTTTAGCTTCGTGCTTTTACCTACGCTTTGTAAAGATAGCGCTTGATGGAGCGCTTGGGAGTCTTCTCAAATTCCTCCTGCTGGATACGGAATGACTGGATCTGCGAATAAGCCGGAAGTGTGGAATTGAGTGAATGGACATTCTCATCCATTACTTTCTGAATCTCCTGCTCATCCATCTCCTGCTTGTTGGCATTCTCCATATCGGGCACGATTAGCGCCAGCAGGCGTCCGTTTCCTGAATCGAGTACAAGTGACTCAGCCACATATGGCATATTGTTGAGTTTATCCTCAATTTCCTCGGGATAAATGTTCTGTCCGGACGGACCGAGGATCATATTCTTGTCTCGGCCACGTATGTAAAGGAAACCTTCATGGTCAAGGTTGCATATGTCACCGGTGCAGAGCCAGCCGTCACGCATGGCGGCCTCTGTAGCTTCAGGATTCTTGTAGTAACCGAGCATAACGTTATCACCCTTCACATAAAGGACACCGGGTATGGTGGCAGGATCACTCGAATCGATCCTTGCCTCCATGCGGTCCACTATACGTCCGCATGAAGCCATGCGGTTGTCATCCCATGAAGCATAAGAGATGAGGGGACCACATTCGGTCATACCATAACCCACCGTGTAGGGGAAGCCGATGCGGCGGAGGAATTTCTCAACATCCTTGTTGAGCGCGGCACCACCGATAATGATCTGATCAAGCTGACCGCCGAAAGTCTCCTTCAGTCGCTCAAGGATACGTGCATGAAGCCGATCGTCCACGAAAGGCACCATCATCATCAGACGCATCAGAGGTTTCTCCAGAAGGGGGAACACGCGTGTGCGGATGATCTTCTCGAGAATCAGAGGAACAGCCACGATGATGCGGGGACGCACCTCGGCAAATGCCGAGATAAGAATGTGGGGTGAAGGAGTGCGGGTGAGGATGCGGATATGGCAACCGCTCACGAAGGGGCGGATCATGTCAATGGTAAGACCATACATGTGGGCCAGCGGGAGCATACAGACCACTCCGTCGCCGGGCTCGCTCTTAATATTGTCGAGACAGTATTTTACATTGCTCCACAACGAGCGGAAAGGTAGCATGACGCCTTTGGAGAAACCGGTCGAGCCGGATGTATAGGAAATAAGGCAAAGCTCGTCACGCTTATCCTCATAATAGTTCACATGATCAGGAGTGAAACGGTCGGGATACTCGTGGCCGAAGAGCTCGTTGAGATGCGCCCTTACATTGGAGAGTTGCTCGTCACGGCTGAAAAGAAGCGAATAATCCTTGGTGGAGATGACACCCTTCACCTTTGTGAGGGAATCGGGCGAGAGTTCTTCCCACACTGTCTTGTCAAGAATTGCCAGCTTCGCATCGGAATGATTGATGAGGTGCTGGATATTGTCAGGCTTGAAGTCAGCGAGGATCGGGACGATCACTGCCCCATAGGTCAGAGTGGCAATGAATGAGACACACCACAATGAGGAATTTTTGCCGCAGAGAGCCACCTTGTCCCCCGGTTTGAGACCGATCTCACGGAAAAGTATGTGGAGTTTGGCTATCTTTCGCGCCACATCCTTGTAGGACAGTGTGGTAGACGATTGTCCGAGGTCCGTCAGGGCCGGACGATCCCAGTTATTACGGATAGAATCCTGGAAATATCGGTTGAGGCTTTCGTGAGAAGTCATTGTGGTGAATTTTCAATTGAAATGAGCCGGGAGAGAAGGATGTCGAAACGTTTTCAGCGCAAAATTAATAAAAACCGCCTATAAATCAGTATGCCCGGAAGTTAACAAACCTTAACAAAGCTCTTTAAGAGCCTGCTCCACCAATGGACGCGCAGGGTCAAGCATTTTCACCTCCGGATCCTTGGATAACCAGAGGAGCTGCTTTTTGGCATATACTCTCGTGTTTTTGGCAATACGCGGGATAGCCGTCTCCCGGTCCATCTTCCCGTCCATCACCGCAAAGAGCTCCTTGTAGCCCACAGTGTTGAGCGAGTTTAGATGGCGAATAGGATAGACTCTCCGCGCCTCATCCTCCAGACCGGCCTCAATCATGAGATCGACACGCTGGTTGATGCGGCTGAAAAGCTCTTCGCGTGAGTGATTTATTGCCATTTTCACTATTTTGAACGGTCGCTCACGACGTTGACCCGTAAGCAACTCCGAACACGGACGGCCGGCCTGGAGACATATCTCGAAAGCATGCACGAGCCGTCGGTGATTGGAGAGATCGCGCTCCCCTTCCATGTAGGCAGGATCAAGAGTGCGGAGCGCGTCATGTATCGCCGTCAGCCCCCCTGTGGCATAGAGCTCGTGTGCCTTCCGGCGCACATCGTCGGAGATCGTCGGAAGGTCATCGATCCCGTGAGTCACAGCATCAATGTACATCATCGACCCTCCGCACATCACGGCATAATCACTCTTGTGCCATATCTGCTCAAGTCTTGCCAGCGCGTCAGCCTCATATCGGGCGGCACTGTAATACTCATCCAGCTCCAGCTCCTCGATGAAATGATGCTTCACCCGGGCGCGCTGTTCGTCGTCCGGCACGGCGGTTCCTATCGGTATGCCACGATAAATTTGCCGGGAGTCGGCTGAGACGATCTCCGTCCCCAGACTCTCGGCAATATCTATGGCCAGATCGGTCTTCCCGCTTGCGGTAGGACCGGTGACTATTACAAGTGTCCTCACCCCTCTCCTACGATCCGGGCTATCTCTACTATGACCTTCACGGCCTTCTCCATCGAGGGAACGGGCACGAATTCATAGCGTCCATGGAAGTTCAGTCCTCCTGCGAAAATGTTGGGGCAAGGAAGACCCTTGAACGAAAGTTGTGCACCGTCCGTGCCGCCTCTGATGGGTTGTACCTTGGGGGTAACTCCGGCATCTTTCATGGCCTGCAGTGCAATGTCGATGATATGCATGAGCGGTTCGATCTTCTCGCGCATGTTGTAATACTGATCCTTAATCTCGATTGACGCGCAGCCGGGGAACTCATTGTTGATCTTGCGCGCGAGATGTTCGAGTTCCTTCTTGCGGCGCTCGAAACGGTCACGGTCATGATCACGCACGATGTAGGTAAGGACCGTCTGCTCGACAGTGCCCTCGAAACCAACGAGATGGTAGAATCCCTCATATCCTTCGGTGTGCTCGGGGGTCTCCCAGCGCGGGAGCATGATGGCAAACTGGTTGGCCACACGGATGGAGTTGACCATCTTATGCTTGGCATAGCCGGGGTGCACGTTGCAGCCCTTGAATGTCACTTTGGCCACGGCGGCATTGAAGTTCTCGTACTCGAGCTCGCCTACTTCTCCGCCATCCATTGTGTAAGCCCAGTCAGCGCCGAAACGCTCCACGTCAAACTTGTGGGCTCCCTTGCCTATCTCCTCGTCGGGGTTGAAGGCAATGCGGATGTCGCCATGTTTGATCTCAGGATGATGCTGAAGATAATCCACAGCTGTGATGATCTCGGCGATACCTGCCTTGTCGTCAGCGCCGAGAAGTGTGGTGCCGTCGGTGACGATCAGATCCTCACCTT
>CAZOOY010000153.1:0-3754 GCA_964581555.1 uncultured Staphylococcus sp. | reverse complement strand
TGTCGAAGGTAAACTTACCGATCTTGTACATGGTGATCTCCTTACCCTTCTTGCCGCGAACACGGCGCAGGATAGCCTCGATACGGAACACGAGCTCCTCCATGGAGAAGGGCTTGGTGATATAGTCGTCCGCACCGATCTTGAAACCCTCGAGGATATCTTCCTTGAGAGACTTTGCGGTGAGGAAAATGATGGGCACCTCGGCATTGACAGTGCGTATCTCCTGAGCGAGTGCGAAACCGTCTTTCTTGGGCATCATCACGTCCAGGACGCAAAGGTCATATTTCCCTTTGAGAAAGGCTTTGTAGCCGCTCTCGCCATCGGGGTAGAGGTCGGCGTTGAATCCCTTGGCCTGCAGGTATTCCCTGAGAAGCATGCCGAGATTCTCGTCGTCCTCACACAGTAGTATGCGCAAACGTTCTTCCATAATTGTTCTTCTTAATTTGTTGTTATAGGTAATGTTATTATAAATTTCGTTCCGGAGTTGAGCTCGCTCTCCACGGAGATTTCACCGCCGAGCTCAGAGATGATCTTCTTGACATAGGCCAGTCCGAGACCGAAGCCCTTCACGTCATGACGGTTGCCGGTGGAGACACGGTAGAACTTCTCGAAGATCTTCTTGAGATCCTCACGCCGCATGCCGATACCATTGTCGGTGATGGACACCTCGAAGCGTTCCTGGCCGTGCTGCCGGATATCCCTCGTGGCGACAGTGAGTTCGAGGGGGACATCCTCGCGACGATATTTCACCGCATTGTCAAGGAGATTGAAGATGACGTTGGTGAAGTGCATTTCATCCACGTTGACCATCGAGTCAGTGGCACCGATGATGGTGCGGATGTGTCCGCCATATCTCTCGACCTTGAGCTTGAAGGTGGAAGTGATATTGGCGATGAGTGTATTTGCGTCGACCTCCTGAAGGCGCAGCGTGGCTTTCCCGCGGTCAAACATTGACATTTGGAGCACCTTCTCTACCTGGAAACGCAGACGCTTGGTCTCATCGTTGATGACCGTGGAAATGTGGGATAACATAGCCGGAGACTTGAGCACGGCATTGTCATTGAGCATCTGGGCTGCCAACGATATGGATGAGATAGGGGTCTTGAACTCGTGGGTCATGTTGTTGATAAAGTCGTTCTTCATTTCCGTGAGTTTCTTTTGTCTGAACGCCAGGATGATGGTGCATACGAAGGTCACGAGGAGAATGAACGTGAAGATGAACGACGGTATCATGAACCGTATGGAGTCAAAGATATAGTCTCTCTTGGTGGGGAAATAGACCTTGAGATAGTACATCTTGTTCTTGGGGTCGTTGGGGAAAAGGGTCTGAACGAACATGCTGGATTCGTCGGCCACGGTGGGATGATAGCCCGCGGAACGGTAGACGAACGCACCCACGCGATTGACTACGGCAAACTCAAACGGGAGGGAAAGTCCGTTGTTGTCCAGTTCGGAGCGCAGATAGCGCGAAACCTCGGCAGAATCAGCTCGCTCGGTGATGGGGCGGTTGCTGGACTGGTTGATGATGCTGAGGATCACCTCGTCAAGGAGACCTTTCTGGTATAGGTATTTACCGTGCATGAGTTCACGCATGGGCCGTCCTGCCGACTGGCGGCGGTCAACATTCATTTTCAGCGTGAGATCGTAGTTGATACCATCCGATGAGGTGAAACTATTGGTAATACCCACCGAACCGTCGGCACTGCGGCGGGGATAGAAACTGGTCTCCATGGAAGCCATGTCCTCCTCAAGGAAATGCTTGGTCTCATCCTGCTCAAGGCGAGTGGTCACCGCATAGAGCGAGCGCTTGACCCCTTCGGCAAACTGATCGTCGCGCATCTTCTTCATGTTATTCATATACATTATCTGTATATAAAGTAACCCGCAGATGGTGAGGGCCATTATTATAGTGAGATACCAGATCGTAGACTTTTTCATTTTCGTTTTATGCGGCAAAGTACTCGCAGAGGGTGAGTAGCATTTGTAATTTTAACAATTAACTCGACCGATTGTTGAAATTTTATTAAAAAGTTTTGAAGATGTGAAATTAACACTTTCTCCCAAAATTAACATAAAAACGTGAAAAACGCAAGAAAATTTTGCATAGGTGAAGATTTTATGCAAAATTTTCCTGCGTTGCAGGGAATGACCGGATGGGGCCCGTATCAGAGGCTACCTATCACAAGGAAGATGAGTCCGACGAGGAGCACCGAAAGGTCTATGACTTTCAAACGGATGTTCTTCTCATGGAGCGCTACGACTCCGTAGATAAACGAGACGATGACACTGCCACGCCTGATCATTGAGACAACAGCAATCATTGAGCCCGGGATGGAGAGGGAGTAGAAGTAGGCCACGTCGGCCACAGTGAGGAAGACCGAGATGAGGGGAATGGTCCAACGCCACTTCAAGGGGGTGGAGGAGGGATGTACCTTAAAGATGATGCCCAACGTGATGCCCATGATTATGAGCTGATAGAGAGAGTACCATGCCTGCACCTCGAGGGGCTCGAAGCGTGTGAGGAGGTATTTATCATAGAGGGCACTGATGGCGCCGAGGGAGGTGGCGCCTATGGCCATCCATAGCCATTTGCTGTGTTTCAGCGAGAACCCTTCCTTGCCACCCACGCGGCTGATGAAGAATAGGGACCAGAAGCCGAGGAGCACACCCGCCCACTGCCAGCCATTGAGACGCTCACCGAAGATGAGGAGCGCACCGACGAGTACCAGAACCGGACGCGAGGCATTGACAGGGCCGGCGATGGTGAGGGGAAGGTGCTTGATACTTCCGTAGCCCAAGAGCCAAGAGCCAAGGACGATGAACGACTTCAGCAGGATGGCTCCGTGGCCCTCCAGAGTATTCCCGAGTCCATAGTTTCCGTGGGTGAGACCAAGGATGATGACGGGACACATGAGGAGCGCTCCGAAAAGGGTGTTGAGGAAGAGGACGCCGAGCACGTTGTTGCGATCGACGCTCAACTTCTTCATCACGTCATAGAAGCCGAGACAGAGAGCTGAAAGAGTGGCGAGGAGTACCCACATGACGGAATCAGTTTATTCAGGATTTCTTTAGGGAGTCTTCGGCTGCGACAATACTGTTGGCCATCCGGACAGCCTTGGTGATATGATCGCAGATGTGATCGTTGCCGAGGAGCGAATTGATGCCGGCCTTGAGAAGCGACTCGCGAACGTTCTCCTTTACGCCCGAAAGCACCACGTGGATACCTGCTTCCTGAGAGGACTTTATGAGAATCTCGAGGTTGTGGATACCGGTGGAGTCGATGAAGGGAACCTTGCGCATGCGGATGATTCGCACCTTGGGTTTCTCGCCGATGGTGGAACGCATCATCTCGTCAAACTTGGTGGCCACGCCGAAGAAGAACGGACCGTCAATCTCATAGACTTCCACGCCGGGAGCAACGTTGAGCACTTCGTGGATAGTGGTCTCGGAACCGTCGGCAATATCAAGCTGCTCGGAGTAAACCTTGATCTCGGTGTTCTCCATGACGCGACGGAGGAAGAGGATGATGGCAAGCAGAAGGCCCATCTCGATGGCGATGGTGAGGTCGAAGATGACGGTGAGGAGGAAGGTGAGGACCAGCACCGAGATGTCGCTCTTGGGATTGTGGAGAATACCACGGATGGTGCGCCAACCGCTCATGTTGTAGGACACCATGATGAGGACGGCCGCAAGACAGGACATGGGCACGAGATTGATGAGCGGCATGAGGAAGAGGAAGATGAGGAAGAGGACC
>CAZOOY010000152.1:0-3823 GCA_964581555.1 uncultured Staphylococcus sp. | reverse complement strand
AAGGCGGATATATCGAGGTTGCCGCTCCCGACAAGGCTTCCATCGACAAGGCTCTCGAGATGATCAACGCTATCGTAGAGCTCCCCGAGGAGGGCAAGGTCTACAAAGGTAAGGTGCGTTCCATCCTTGAGTTTGGTGCATTCGTAGAGTTCATGCCTAATCGTGACGGTCTGCTTCACATCTCCGAGATCTCCTGGGAGCGTCTCGAGAACATGGAGGCATCCGGTATCAAGGAGGGTGATGAACTTGAGGTCAAACTCATCGAGATAGACAAGAAGACAGGTAAGTATCGCCTCTCTATGCGTGCCCTTCAGCCCAAGCCCGAAGGCTACGTAGAGCGTGAGCGTGCACCCCGTGCCGACCGTCCCCGCCGTGAGGGTGGCAACCGTGACCGCGGTCCCCGTCGTGATGGCGATCGTCCCCGCCGCGACAATCGTCCTCCCCGCGAACCTCGCGAACCGCGTGAACCCCGCGACTGATATTCCGCTCTGACGGAAGTCTGAATAACAGAACGAAAAAGTGTGATCTGCACCTCGGCGTGCGGATCACACTTTTTTTATTCGCAACGCGATATTATCGCACCTTTTCAGTAGTCCGGGTCAGTAACTTTGCAGAAAAAATATTGATTATGACAAGCAAAGTTACACTTCCCGAATTTCGTATCAGTCAGGCTGCTCTCGGCCGCCGTCTCGCATCCGTAATCCTTAAAGCCCGTGAAGCGGAGCTTAATCCGGCAGAGTTTGCTGCGACTGTCTGCGCTGTCTTTGAGCGCTGTGTCTCTGATGAATTTACTCCGGAGGCTGACAGTCCCGTAGATGAAACTATTCTCAACGCTGAAAGCGAGGAGATCGCGAAGTCGGCACGTCGCTCGCGTGCAGCCCGTCAGGCAGCGGAGCGTCGCCGCAAAATGCGTGAGCAGAAGGCGACGGCTAATGACGCTACAGAAGTGACAGCAGTACCTGACGAGAGCCCGGAGTCTTCAACTAATGAAGAAAACACCGTTTCAACTGAAACAAACGGAAGTGGCAAAAAGCGTCGTCGCCGTCGTCGGAACAGACGCAGATAGGAACCACAACACTCTTGTATTTGCAAAAAAAATGAGCCGGGAAGCCAACTGCTTTCCCGACTCAAGGTGAAATCTATAATATCAGTTTTTTTCTACCTCGGCAAGTGTCTCGGTGATGAGTGATACGCAGACGGCACCCACGATGAGGAGTGCACCGGCGAGAACGAGCATGTTGATCTGATGGCCGCCGAAGAGGGGGAGAAGCACTCCGCCAAGGGCTGCCGCGCAGATCTGGGGCACGCAGATGGTGCCGTTGAAGAGTCCGAGGTAGGTTCCCATATTTTTACCTGAAAGAGAGTTGGTCAGGATAGTGAAAGGCATAGCAAGCATTGCGGCCCACGCACATCCGATGAGCAGGTAGGGTATGAAAAGGAGGTATTGATTGCTGATGAAAAGTGTGGAGATGAAGCCGAGGCCACCCAGCAAAAGGCTGAGACGATAGATGACTTTGTGATTTTTGAACATCGGGATGACCACGGCCCAAATAACGGATCCTACGGCCTGGACGGCGAAGAGGACACCAACCCAGTTGCCGGCTGACTGATAAGCCTCGGAGTTGACGTTCGTGGTGTTCCAGACGGTTTCTGCTATGGCTCCGGTTGTGTAAGTCCACATATAGAGGAACGCTGACCATGAGAAGAACTGCACGAGACCTATGGTCCAGAATGTCTTGGGTGCGTGGCGCAGAAGGGTGATGAAACCCTCTTTTTTCTCTTGGGCTGATTCGGTGAAACCGTGGTAGCGGGCATATTCGCGGGGTGGCATCTCGCGGATGAATATGAAGCTATAGATAACACAAAGCACGAGCACCGCGGCACCGATGTAGAACGAATAAGTGACACTGGGTGGAACTTGTCCCTCGGGAGCAAGGTTGGAGATGCCTATTGCCGTCAATGTGATGGGGGCGAGATAGCCCACGAGGCTTCCTGCATTGCAGAGGAAGCTCTGGATGGAATAGGCGAGCCCTTTCTGTTTCTCATTGACTTGGTCGCCCACAAGCATCTTGAACGGCTGCATGGCCATGTTGATGGATGTGTCAAGGAACATCAGGGCAACAAAACCGAAGAACATGGCTCCGCCTACGGTGAGACCGAATGAACCTGCGTTGGGGAGGAGGCACATTACGATGACGGCGATGGCAGCGCCGAGGAGAAGATAGGGGAGACGCCGGCCGAAACGATTCCAGGTGTGATCACTGGCGGCCCCTACGAGCGGCTGGACTATAATGCCCATGAGAGGAGGAAGGATCCAGAAATAACTTAGAGAGTGAGGATCGGCACCCAGGGTGGCAAAGATACGCGAGATGTTGGCACTCTGAAGAGCATAGGCTATCTGGACTCCGAAAAATCCGAAGCTGAGATTCCATAGCTTCCAGAAGCTCTGATCTGGTTTGGTCTGACTCATTTTGTTGGAAGGTAAGTATGATAAATTGGAAAGAAAATTCTGAGAGGTGTGCGGAAAAATCAGTTTTTCTCAAGCGCACACAATTTGGCGATCTCTTCGGGCCATAAGCTCTCGTCCGGAGTCTCGAGGATGAGAGGTATGCCGTCCATCCTGGGATCGTTCATAAGTCGTTCCCAGAATTGAAGATCAAGCTGTCCCGTGCCAATGGGGGCGTGACGGTCAACGTGTGACCCGAGATTTTTCAGCGTGTCATTGAGATGCATGCCGGAAAGATAGGAGAATCCGATAGTTTCGTCAAATTCCCTCCAGGTGCGCTCATAGGCCTCGGGAGTTGTCATGTCATACCCTGCGGTGTGGGCGTGGCAGGTATCAATACACACACCTACACGGGTTTTATCTTCAACCTGATCAATTATTTCGGCAATCTGACTGAATGAATAGCCGAGATTGCTTCCCTGTCCGGCAGTGTTCTCGATGACTGCTTTCACTCCAGACGTCTTTTCGAGAAGGATATTGAGCGATTCTGCTATAAGACTCAGGCATTTTTCCTCGCTGATCTCGCGCATATGGCTACCGGGATGGAAGTTGAGCATCGTGAGTCCCAGCTGTTCGCATCGGCGTAGCTCGTCAAGAAAAGCCACGCGTGATTTTTCAAGTTTCTCAGGATCGGGAGATCCGAGATTGATCAGGAAACTGTCGTGGGGCAGAATCACGTCGGGTGCGTAGCCACATTCCTCGCAGTTGAGGCGGAATGCCTCAGCCTCGGCATCGGAGATGGCCTTGGATGTCCAGCGGGAAGGATTGCGCGTGAAGAGAGCGAACGACCTTGCCCCGATAAGACGGGCGTTAAGGGGAGCGGAACTTACCCCATTGGTGACAGCGACGTGAGCGCCTACTAATTTCATATCGGAATTCTGATTATTATTCATTGCAAAATTAATCAAAAATCCTTGAGTATACAATACAATTTATATAAGGGTAGGGGTTGCGAGACAGGAAAAATCCCGATAAATTATCAGAGAAAGAGGAGAGGAATTAGTCAGAAAAGGCAAAAAGTTCACAATATGGCGGCAAGGAAGAAAAAAAGCACTCAAAAATTTGGTGGGTAAAAAAAAAGTCTCTACCTTTGCATCGCAAAAGCAAGGAAGGGCGCTTAGCTCAGCTGGTTCAGAGCGTCTGCCTTACAAGCAGAGGGTCGGGGGTTCGAATCCCTCAGCGCCCACAAAACCAATCACTTCCCTGCTTCTTGCACGATCTCGATTGAAATCCCGATAGAGATCATTGATGGAAATCAAGTAATCGGGCGCTTAGCTCAGCTGGTTCAGAGCGTCTGCCTTACAAGCAGAGGGTCGG
>CAZOOY010000151.1:0-3854 GCA_964581555.1 uncultured Staphylococcus sp. | reverse complement strand
CCTGCGGGGATATCGGTGACGAGAGTGACGTCACCGGCGCCGTCGACGGTGACAACCGTCCCCTTGGAGAGGGGATTGATTGCCACCGCTACGTTGTCGGCGGGATTGATTTTGAGGAAATCCTTCATCTGCGGGATATTATTCTTCAACAACTTCCTTTACGGTCTCGAGCATGCCTTTGTCGCGGATGCTGTCAAGATAGTAGACCACCATGTCGGTGAGACCGGGGATCTCGTTGAGATCACCGTTGACACCCCAGATCAGATCCTTGGCTGCGAGGACACCTTCAGCCACCTTGCGGGTGTCGCCGGTAGCCCAGAGTTCCTTGAGGAGATCCATGATCTTCTGGTCATCCTGGGGATTGATGGGTGCGCCATCCTCGCGGTTACCACCTTTATAATATGTGATGATGGCTGCCAGACCGAGCACGATACCCTTGGGGAGCTCACCCTTACGCTCAAGATAAACCTTGAGGCCGGGGAGGTCGCGGGTCTCGAACTTGGGGAAGGCATTGAGCATGATAGAGGTAACCTGATGGTCAACGTAGGGATTATTGAAGCGCTCGAGTACGTCCGCACCGAACTTCTGGAGCTCATCCATGGGGAGGTTGAGGGTCTGCATGAGCTCGTCGAACTGCACCTTGCGGATGTACTTGCCGAGAACGGGGTGGTTGCAGGCGTCGCGTACGATGTTGACACCGCTAAGATAGGTGACGGGTGAGAGGACGGTGTGGGGACCGTTGAGAAGGGTCACCTTACGTTCGTGGTAGGGTGCCTCGGAGTCGGTGATGAGCACGTGGAGACCGGCCTTCTCGGCGGGGAATTCTTCGCGGAGCTGCTCGATGGAGATGTTTGACGCACGCTCGATCACCCAGAGGTGGAATGCCTCGCCCTGAACAACTACGTTGTCCTTGTAGCCGAGCTTCTCCTGGATCTCGTTGATCTCCTTGCGGGGGAAACCGGGCACGATGCGGTCAACGAGAGTAGCGCAGACATAGTTGTAGTTCTCGAACCAGTTGCGGAATCCTTCGTAATCCTCGCCGAGATCCTCTTTCCAGAGGTCGATATATTTGAAGATTATTTCCTTGAGATGATGGCCGTTCTCGAAGATGAGCTCGCAAGGCATGATGATGAAGCCCTTGGCGGGATCACCATTGAATGTCTTGTAACGGCGATAGAGGAGCTGAGTGAGTTTGCCGGGATAGGAAGCGGCGGGACGGTCGGCGAGCTTGCAAGCGGGATCGAATGCGATACCGGCCTCGGTAGTGTTGGAGATGACGAAGCGCATCTCGGGCTGGTCGGCAAGAGCAAGGAAAGCGTCAGTCTGAGTGAAGGGGCTGATGCCACGGCTGATCACGTCGATGCGGTCAAGAGAGTTGATGACTTCACCCTCTACACGACCCTGGAGGTTGACATGATAGAGACAATCCTGACCCTGAAGGAGCTGCATCACGAAGTTGTCAGGAGTACCCTGCAGACACACCACTGAAGAGTTGAAGGTGGTGCGGTCGTTCATTTTCTTGATGATCCAGTCAACGAATGCGCGGAGGAAGTTTCCTTCACCGAACTGGATGATTCTCTCGGGAGCAACTGCCTTGGGAGCAGTGAGTTTGTTTAGTGCTTTCATTGTTGAAATAGGTATGATGATTAGTTATTTTATTTTGTCAAGGGGATTCCAGCCGTTGTTGACGGCATATATTTCTGTGAGATTTAGGCATTTAGCTACATCCTCGGGAGTGACCTTCATGGCCCAGCTGACACGACCGTCCTCAGCGCTGCCGGCACCACGTGAACCGTATTCGCCGTAGCGGGCGGTCTGTTCGTTCTCGGGCTTGTTCCAGTTATGCCATCCCTCGGGACGGATATGGTTGCCCATCTCGCAATTGATGAATACTGTGTGAGCATATGGACGCCAGGGACGGCCGAGATATACGCTGTCCACGCCGTCGGCCGCACGGAGAGTGCAGTTGTCAAAGATATATCCGTATTTCACATCCTCGGGAGTGGAGGCGGCGGTGATATAGGAGTTACGCTTGCTGAGGATGTCGCAGTCCTTGAAATAGGCTGTGGCCGGTCCGAAGATAAAGTCGGTTGTACCCTCTATATAGCAGTGGTTGAAATAGAGACGGGTGTTTTTACCTCCGGTGAAGACAGTGTCCTGATTGCCGAGGAACCGGCAGTTGTCGAAGACCAGACGGTCACCCTCAGTGTGAAGTGCCACGGCTTGTCCGAGCTGGGGTGCATTGTTTTCGATAGTGAGATTGCGGAAGGTGAGATCATCTCCGTCTACACGCACGGTGTAGGTGCGGAATGTACCCATTTTGTTAATATTGGCGTGATCGTCCCATGTGATGATGGTAGTCTCGGGATTTTCACCCTCGAAAGTCACGTTCCTGAGCCAGGAGGGGATAACTATTTTCTCCTTGTAGACACCCGGGGCGATGTGAACTGTGACATTATACTCCATGTAGGCGCGTATGGCCTCAAGGGCTTCGGTGATGGTCTTGAAGTCGCCCGATCCATCCTGGGCAACGTAGATTTCGCGCTTATACTGATCGGCTGCGGTTGCATCCGTGGCCGAGAGGGCGGCGCAGATGATGATTATGAGTGAAAGGATCTTTGTTCTCATTTCAGTTGATTGATTTATTTGGTGATTCTGAACCAGTCGATGTCAAGCCATCCGCTGTCGTTGCTCGTCCAGTCGCGGGTGGAGAAGAGGCCGATCTTTGATCCGATCCAGTGGCCCACGTCAACAGGTAGGGGACGTCCTATCTTGGTGAATTTCTTTCCGTCAAGGCTGTAATAGAAGGTTGCCTCAACTTTATAGTCGGGCTTCTTCATGGGTTTCTTGGGGCCAACCATCTTTATGCGGGCCTGAAGATAGAGCGTCTGTCCATCTTTGACTTTTACCGACTCGATCTCGGTCTCCGTGCCACCCTTATTTGCCTTGAGACAGTCTGCCTGCACGAGATAGATACCGTCAGCACGGCTTTCGAGAGCGAGCGCTCCATAGTTGTAGCCCATTACCACGAGGCCTGCACGCTCGCCGGTCATGGCTTTGCCATCTTTCTTGCGGGGGAAGAACTGCACCTTGGCGGTGGCAGTGAAATCCTGGGCCGGGAACTTCTGGAGCAGCATGTTGGGCATGTCGTAGAGCGTCTTGGCTCCTTCGGTCTGATGACTGAAGAGGCGGAGCACCGAAGCATTGGCATCGCAGAAATACCATTCAGCCTCAGGATTACCCTTCCATTGCCATTGCAGACCGAGCTCTGTGGAGTCAAACTCATCACTTTCAGCCGGGTTAGCCTTGGGATATGTCTTGCCCACGGAAGGTTTGCGATACTTCCTGACGGGTTCACCGCGGCCGTCACCGTCCGGATCCACTCCTATCACGGGCCAACCGTTCTCAAGCCACTGCATGGGCTGGAGATGAACCACTCGGCCATAAGGACCTTTGTCCTGGAAGTGGAGGAACCAGTATTCCTTTCCGTCGGGAGTATCGACCCAGCCACCCTGATGGGGGCCATTGATGTCGGTGGAGCCTTGTTCCATCACGTTCTTTACTTCGTAGGGGCCCCAGGGACTCTTGGAGCGGAGAACCTCCTGCCAGCCGGTAGGTACACCTCCGGCCGGAGAGAAGATGTAGTACCATCCGTCTCTCTTATACATTTTCGCACCCTCGATGGTCTCATTCTCGATGTGGCCGTCATAGATGATGCGATCCTGTCCAATAGTCGAGGTGCCGTCGGGGGTCATCTCGATCATACCGATGATACTTTTGAGTCCGGCACGGCTTCCGGCGTAACCGTGAGCCAGGTAGGCGCGGCCATCCTCGTCCCAGAAGGGGCAGGGGTC
>CAZOOY010000150.1:0-3916 GCA_964581555.1 uncultured Staphylococcus sp. | reverse complement strand
CGGTCATCTGCAGACCAACAAGGTGCGCACAATCATCCCTCACGTCTCACTCATACACAGCGTAGATTCCGA
Source organism: uncultured Staphylococcus sp. (assembly GCA_964581555.1). GTDB lineage: Bacteria > Bacteroidota > Bacteroidia > Bacteroidales > Muribaculaceae > Duncaniella. The sequence goes on along the minus strand of CAZOOY010000150.1, from coordinate 3,844 downwards.
GCGTCTCCTCCGCCTTATAAGCGCTGAAGCAGCCCGTATAGGCCGGAGAGTGGATGTGCTCATGCAGCTGCATGTGGCCCGCGAGGAGACCAAGTTCGGCCTCACTCCCGAAGAGCTGACAGCGCTCCTGACTCCCGAGTTAATCAATTCACTGCCGGGAGTGAGGATTATCGGTGTCATGGGCATGGCCTCCAATACTGATGACGAGGAGAGAATACGCCGCGATTTCCATGAGATTCGCTCCACTTTTGACACTCTTGCCACGACGGTGTTTGCAGGACAACCCGATTTTAACACCGTCAGCATGGGGATGAGCCACGACTGGCCCATAGCTGTAGAAGAGGGCGCCACCATGATTCGCGTCGGCACAACCATCTTCGGAGAACGGGAATATTGACAAATTGACGAGAGCCATGAGAACAATCGCCATTGCCACCGGGACGCGCGCCGACTGGGGACTTCTCAGCCCCATAGCCCGAGCACTGACCGAGCGTACGGATTGCCGGGTGGTGATCCTGGCGACCAACATGCACCTCTCTCCCCGCTACGGCGAGACAATCCGTGAGATTGAAGCTGACGGACTTCCCGAAATCAGACGTGTAGACATGCCGGCCGGGATCGAGACACCCGTCGAGACCGTTGACGCGATGGCCGCCTGCATGTCAGCAATGGCTCGTGAACTCGATCAACTTCGGCCTGATCTTCTCGTAATACTTGGTGATCGCTTCGAGATGCTCGCTACAGCCACGGCGGCCCTGATGCTCCGCGTGCCGATAGTCCACATAGCCGGAGGAGAGATCTCGGAGGGTGCCGTGGACGACTCCATCCGTCATGCCATCACCAAGATGGCTGCGCTCCATCTCACCGCCACCGAGCCCTACCGCCGCCGCGTGATAGCAATGGGAGAGGAGCCTGAACGAGTCATCAATACGGGAGCCATAGGGGTCTACAATATTCTTCACACGCCTCTCCTCTCCCGCAGGGAGCTTGAAGAATCCGTCGGTCTCACGCTCCGACCCGGAAGCCTGCTCGTCACCTATCATCCCGCCACGCTTGACGACGGGGATGTGGCCACGCGATGCCAGGCACTTCTGGCTGCTCTCGATCGCTTCCCGGAGTCTGATGTCATCATCACCTACCCCAACAACGACCCTCGCGGCAGAGTCATAATAGATCTCATCGAGGAGTATGGGCGTAATAATCCCGGCCGTGTTCGTGTCATCCCCTCACTCGGGAAGCTGCGCTATCTTTCAGCCCTGCGCTACGTCAGCGCCGTCGTCGGAAACTCTTCGAGCGGTATAGTCGAGGTGCCGTCAATGGGGATTCCCACTGTTGACATAGGTATCCGCCAACGGGGACGACTCTGCTCCGATTCAGTGATACATTGCGGAGATTCGGCCGACGAGATCGCCGATGCTATTTCACTTGCCCTCTCCCCCGAAGGCCAGAAGAGAGCACAAACCTCTCCTAACCCATATGCCCGACCCGATACACTCGATATAATGGTCAAGGCTATAGCCGAAACTCCTCTCGAGCAACTTCGCACCAAAAAGTTCCACGACATATGAAACCGACCGCCGATACCCTCTTTATCATCCCGGCCCGTGGAGGGAGCAAGGGGATACCACGCAAGAATATCCGGCCGCTGGCAGGACGTCCACTCATCCACTATTCCATCGAAGTGGCCCGCGCCCTGGCTCCGGACAGTCATGTCATCGTGTCAACCGATGATGACGAGATCCGTGCTGTGACCGAAGAGACGGGACTGAAGGTTGGCTACCGCCGTCCCGCATCGCTCGGCGGTGACACCGTGGGGTCACGGGAAGTAATACTTGACGCAATGGATTTCGCAGACCGCAATGAAATCCCATATAATAAGGTGGTGCTTCTACAACCTACCTCCCCCCTACGCACTTTAGAGGATGTCAAGGGATGTCTTGACCTTTACACCCCGGATATCGACATGGTCGTCACAGTCACCCCCGCTGCCTGCAATCCTTACTATGACTGCTTCGAGACGTCGGCGACCGACGGCACCCTTCACGTCTCCAAGGGTGAGGGACTCTTCACCCGCCGCCAGGATGCACCACAGGCGTGGCAGTACAACGGAGCTGTTTATGTTATTAATCCTGATTCCATCCGCCGGATGCCCCTCGGCTCTTTTCCCCGTCGCATCCCCTACGTGATGCCACGCGAGCGGTCGGTTGATCTCGACACTCCGCTGGACTGGATGGTAATGGAAAAACTGATTGAAGAAAAATGAATCGACACATTATCGAGCAGACCCACACCCTGAAGGACGCCCTGCGCCGCCTCAACGAACTTTCAGGAGGAGTGATGACCCTCCTCGTCATCGACAGTGACGGCACTATGACCGGCACCCTCACCGATGGTGACATCAGGCGCGCCATCCTACACGGTGTCTCACTCGATGCCCCGCTGAGCGAGGCCATGAAACGCGATTTCTGCTTCATCCGCGAGGGGCAAGATGCAGTCACGACCCTACGCGAGCTCCGTAAGCTCCACATCCGCCTCGTCCCAGTTCTGGATGCCGATGGCAAGATCGTCCGCATCATCGACACCTCGATCACTCCGACAGTGATACCCGCCGGAGCCATCCTCATGGCCGGGGGAAAGGGTGAACGACTGCGTCCGCTTACGCTCGATACCCCCAAGCCACTCCTTAAGGTGGGTGACCGTGCCATCATCGACCACAACATCGCTGCTCTGGCAGCCGTAGGAGTGACGGACATCTCGGTCACTGTCAACTATCTCGCCGAAAAACTCGAGGACCACTTCTCGCAGCCGGTGGCAGGAGTGAATGTCAAGTGTGTCCGTGAGACATTTCCCATGGGTACTATCGGCTCGGCTACCCTCTGCGACATTCCGGCCGATGGAGTCACCATCGTGATGAATTCAGATCTCTTCACCACCATCTCGTTTGAGGAGATGTATCTGCACCACGTGACTGAGAAAGCGGACATAACCATCGCCGCCATACCCTACAACGTCTCCGTCCCCTATGCCATCCTCTCCACCGACGGCCAGCGCGTGAAGGCTCTTGAGGAGAAACCATCCTACTCGTTTTATGCCAACGCAGGGATCTACATCATCTCCAACCGCCTCCTTCATGCTCTTCCGGAAGGGAAGCGCACGGATGCCACCGATCTTATTGAGGCGACGATAGCCAAAGGGGGCAATGTGACCTTCTTCCCTATCTCCGGGACATGGATCGATATAGGCTCTCCGGCCGACTATGCCCATGCCTGCCAGCTCATGAAGCATATAAGTGGCGCCAGGAAGTGACCTTTTTGCATTCCACAGTTGTTAATACAAGTGAGTAATCTTTTCAATAAAGATTGATATAAGAAAAAGACATTTATACGGGAGTATTGAGGATACTCACACAAAAAGAATATTATTATGGCAGACTCCAACTTCATAGATTACGTCAAAGTCCTCTGTCGTTCCGGCAAAGGAGGCGCCGGCTCGCGCCATTTCCACCGTGCAAAATATGTCCCCAAAGGTGGACCTGACGGTGGTGACGGCGGCCGTGGAGGTCACATCATCCTGCGCGGCAACTCACACATGTGGACCCTCCTCCCGCTGCGCTACCGCCGGCACATTTTCGCCGGCAATGGCGAGAGCGGCTCGGCCGGACGCTCGTTCGGAAAGGATGGCGAGGACGTGATCGTCGACGTGCCTTGCGGCACCGTGGTCTTTGACGCAGAGACCGGAGAATTTCTCTGTGAAGTCACCGAGGATGGCGAGGAGGTGAAGCTGCTCCGCGGTGGCCGTGGAGGCCTGGGCAACTGGCATTTCAAAAGCCCCACCAACCGCGCAC
>CAZOOY010000149.1:0-3928 GCA_964581555.1 uncultured Staphylococcus sp. | reverse complement strand
GATCGGCTACATTTCCAACACCAAGGAGCTCCTGCCTGACTCATGGGAGAAATGGTGGAAGGATCCCGAGACCCGCATCATCAATTTCATCGGCAAGGACAACATCGTCTTCCACTGCATTGTGTTCCCCGCCATGCTCATGGCTTACGGCGACGGCTTCCAGCTTCCTGACAATGTCCCCGCCAACGAATTCCTGAATCTCGAGGGTGACAAGATCTCCACTTCGCGCAACTGGGCCGTGTGGCTCCACGAGTATCTCAAGGAGTTCCCCGGCAAGCAGGATGTGCTTCGCTACGTCCTCACCGCCAATGCTCCTGAAACCAAGGACAACGACTTCACCTGGGCTGACTTCCAGGCACGCAATAATAACGAGCTTGTGGCTATCCTCGGCAACTTCGTCAACCGTGCCGTGGTGCTGACCCACAAGTATTTCGGCGGTGTGATTCCCGCAACTCTCGAACTCACCGATGCCGAGACCCAGGTGTGGGAAGAGGTGGGCCGCATCAAGAGCGCTCTCACCGATGCGCTTGACAATTTCCACTTCCGCGAGGCCCTCAAGCAGGCCATGGAGATAGCCCGTCTGGGCAACCGTTATCTGCAGGAGACCGAGCCTTGGAAAGTGGCTAAGACCGATATGGCCCGCACTGCCACCATCCTCAATACGGCTCTCCAGCTCTGTGCCAACATAGCCATCGCTTTCGAGCCTTTCCTTCCCTTCACCTCCGGACGCCTCACCAAGATGCTCGGTGGCGAGAAACTGACATGGGATATGCTTGGCAGCTCCGACATCCTCCCTGCCGGCACCGAGATCGCTCCCGCCGAGCTGCTCTTCGAGAAGATCGAGGATGCCACCGTCGAGGCTCAGATCAAGAAACTCCAGGACACCAAGAAGGCCAATGAGATCGCTGCCTGGCATGCCGCTCCGCAGGCCGAGGATGTGGACTTCGATACCTTCATGAAGGCTGACCTCAGGGTTGGTACTGTCCTCGAGTGTGAGAAGGTTCCCAAGGCCGACAAGCTCCTCCGCTTCCTCATCGACGACGGTCTGGAGAAGCGCACCATCGTCTCTGGTATCGCCAAGTATTACAAGCCTGAGGAACTCGTGGGCAAGCAGGTCTGCTTCATCGCCAACCTCCCTCCGCGCAAGCTCAAGGGTATCGTCTCGCAGGGCATGATCCTCTCCGCCGAGAACTCCGACGGCTCCATCGTGCTGCTCTCCCCCGTGGCTCCCGTGGCTCCCGGTGCCAAGATCGGCTGATACGAACTCCCTTCCCCCCCTCTCACCATCACCTCTACGTCATGATCAAGACTGAGCGACCGCGCATACTTATAATATATACCGGCGGCACCATAGGTATGATCGAGGACTCCGAGACTCACGCTCTCAAGCCCTTCGATTTCACTCACCTGATGGATAATGTCCCCAAGGTCAAGAAGCTGGATTATCACATTGATAATATCCAGTTCACACCCATTGACTCGTCGGACATGAACCCCGACGGATGGCGCGACATAGCCCTTGCGATTGCCGACAATTACGAGAACTACGACGGATTCGTGGTGCTTCACGGGACGGACACCATGTCGTTCACGGCATCGGCGCTCTCGTTCATGCTCGCCCATCTTGACAAGCCTGTCATCATCACCGGCTCGCAGCTCCCCATAGGAGAGGTGAGGACGGATGGTGAGGAGAATCTGATCACCGCGCTACAGATAGCAGCCGCGCGTCAGTTCAACGGCGATCCGATGGTGCAGGAGGTGGCTATCCTTTTTGAAAACTATCTCTGGCGCGGCAACCGCTCCACCAAGAAGAGCGCCGATAATTTCAATGCTTTCAAGAGCTACAATTACCCCGAGCTTGCCAAGATAGGTCTCGGCATCCATTTTGCCGAGAAGGCCCTACGCCGCCCCAACGAACGCCGTCCGCTGCATGTCAATACCAATATGGACCGCAACGTGATGTTTCTTGACCTGCATCCGGGCATGACGCAACCTATTCTCCACCATCTGCTCAACACTCCCGGCATCAAGGGGATAGTGATGAGAAGTTATGGTGCGGGCAATGCTCCCACTGATCCCTGGTTTCTTGAAGAGATCAAGCGGACGGTGGATGCCGGAGTAGTCGTTGTCAATATCACGCAGTGTGTCAGCGGTGGTGTTCACATTAACCGCTATGCGTCGGGTGAGACGCTGACCAACTGTGGCGTGGTCTCCGGTCATGACATGACCTCCGAGGCCGCCATCACGAAGCTGATGTATCTATTCGGGCTCGGGCTCACCCCCTCGGCTGTCCGCACCCGCTTCGGAGTAGACCTCTGCGGCGAAGTGACGTTGTGAGCCGCCGCTCCGGCCGGGCGCTATAGATGTAGTTAGCGTTTGGGATCGAAGCCGCGGCGCTGCATGGCGCGGAGTATGCCGTGGCCGTATGCTTCGCGGTAATAACTGATGATGTGGCGAGCCCAGTCGTTGTCCGTCTTGTCCCCCTCGCGCGTGCGGTTGTAATGGGAGATGGTGTCGTTGTAGGCCATCAGCTCGTCGGTCATCTTGGCCTTATCGTCTGGATAGCGGTCGGGGAACACGACGAGATCAAGCGGCTGCTTGGGTTTCATGTCGGGGAGCTCGCGGGGCACTCCGATGGAGAGGGCGCACACCACAAATGTCTTCTCGGGGAGTCCGAGCAGCGCGGAGATCCCTTCGGGAGCGGCTGTGCGGGCATAGCCGATGGGGCAGCATCCCAGGCCGAGACTCGAGGCCATGGTGATAGCGCTCATCATGGCGAGCGACGCATCCACGATGCCGATGGTGATACCGTCAAGCGTATTGGTGATCTCGGGCATATCCTCGCCCAGTTTTCTACCGATGAGAGAGATCTTGTTGAAGTCGATGAGGAAGACGAGAAAATGGGAGCAGGTCTTGATCTGCTTCTGTCCGATCAGTTCGTAGAGTTTCAGCTTCAGCTCCTGATCGGTCACGTCGATCACTGAGAATTGCTGGCCGTTGTAGCTCGTGGGGGTGTTGCGGATCGCTTCATAGATGAGCTTCATGTCATCATCGCTGATCTGCTCGCGCTCGTAGCGGCGGATGCTGCGGCGCTCCAGTAGTGTGTCTTTTACGCTTTTCATCGGACTAATTGATTAGGGTGAGGGGAATATAGCGTTGTATGATAAGTCGTCACGGACATGTGCAAATATAAGCAAAAAATCCTTATGACGACAAGATTCAGATAAAATAAACAACAAGATAGAGAAAAGTTTTCTCAACCCCTCAAAAATTCGTAACTTTGCAAAGTCAATAATTCATCCACAACACCGCATGCGACAGATAAAGCGCGCCCGTCTGATTCTTGCGGACGGCACCATTTTTGAGGGTAAGTCTTTCGGCTATGAAGCTTCGACAGCCGGCGAGGTAGTGTTCAATACCGCCATGACCGGTTATCCCGAAAGTCTCACCGACCCTTCCTATGAGGGTCAGATTCTGGTAACTACCTATCCCATACTCGGCAATTACGGCGTTCCTCCCCGCCGCGAGAAGGACGACGTCAGCGAATACTACGAGAGTGATCACATCCATGCCCGTGCCATCGTGGCTCAGGACTATTCGTTCGACCATTCCCACTGGCAGGCTGACCGCTCGCTGGCCCAGTGGCTTCAGGAGGAGAAGATCCCCGGTATCTACGGCGTGGACACCCGCGCTCTCACCAAGCATCTGCGCGAGCATGGCTCTATGTTGGGCAAGATCGTCATAGAGGGCTGTGAGGAGCCTGACTTCTACGATCCCAACAAGGAGAATCTCGTGGCCAAGGTGTCATGCAAGGATGTCGAGGTCCATGGCGACGGCGACAAGACCGTAGTGCTCGTGGACTGCGGCGTGAAGCACAACATCATCCGCTGCCTCACCCGCCGCGGAGTGAAAGTGATACGCGTGCCCT
>CAZOOY010000148.1:0-3933 GCA_964581555.1 uncultured Staphylococcus sp. | reverse complement strand
TAAAGCGAGCGGCTATTTTTCTCGCATGAATATGTTGATCGGGGTGCCATGGAAGTCCCAGTTATCGCGGATCTTATTCTCGAGATAGCGGCGGTAGGGCTCCTTGACCCACTGAGGCAGATTGCAGAAGAAGATGAAAGTGGGCACCTGAGCTTCCTTGAGCATGGTGACATACTTGATCTTCACGAATTTGCCCTTGTTGGCTGGTGGGGGATAGGCAGCGATGGCGTCGAGCATCACGGTGTTGAGCTGCGAGGTGGGGATGATGCGCTTGCGGTTCTCGCAAACCTGAAGGGCAGTCTCGAGCACCTTGTAAATCCTCTGCTTGGTGAGGGCTGAGGCGAAGATGATGGGGAAATCGACGAATGGAGCGAAGCGCGAGCGGATGGCCTCCTCGTAGTGACGGATGGCTTCCTTGCTCTTGTCCTCCACAAGATCCCATTTGTTGACCACGACCACGAGACCCTTCTTGTTGCGCTGGATTAGCGAAAAGATGGAGACGTCCTGTGCCTCGATGCCGCGGGTGGCATCGATCATCAGGATGCAGACGTCGGAGGCTTCGATGGCGCGGATAGAACGGATCACCGAGTAATACTCGATATCCTCATGTACCTTGGTCTTCTTACGGATACCGGCGGTGTCGACCAGATAGAAGTCGAAGCCAAACTTATTGTAGCGCGTGTAGATTGAGTCACGGGTTGTTCCGGCTATATCGGTCACGATGTGACGGTCTTCGTCGATGAACGAGTTGATGAGGCTTGACTTTCCGGCATTAGGACGACCGACGATACAAATTTTGGGGATATTCTCAAGTTGATCTTCCTCGCTTTCATCCTTCTCAGGCATCTTAGCCACGACCTCGTCAAGCAGATCACCGGTGCCGGTGCCGCTTACTGCCGAGACTGGATAGGGATCTCCGAGACCGAGGGAGTAAAAATCAGCGATGTTGTAGATGGAGTCGCCAGAGTCAACTTTGTTGGCCACGAGTATCACCGGTTTGGTGGAGCGGCGGAGTATCTCGGCCACCTGGTCGTCAAGATCGGTGACACCGTTGGTTGCATCGACCACGAAGAGGATTTCGTCTGCCTGCTCAATGGCGAGGTTGACCTGCTTGTTTATCTCGTTTTCAAAAATGTCTTCACTTCCTACGACCCAGCCACCGGTGTCGACGATGGAGAATTCTTTGCCATTCCAGTCCACTTTGCCATACTGGCGGTCGCGGGTTGTGCCCGCTTCGTCGTTCGTGATGGCGGTGCGGGTCTTGGTGAGACGGTTGAACAGTGTGGACTTTCCCACATTAGGACGTCCCACGATTGCTATCATTTGTCCCATATTATCTGATGATTCTAATTTCGTTATATATAAAGGAAAACAAAAAATGTCCTCTGAGAGTTCAGGGGACAAAATTAGTTAAAATAGGGGGAATACACAAAAATGGATCTGTCCTCGAGTGTCCTGACGTGAACGGAAGGGCTATCATTTTCCCAGGAGCTCGAAATTGTCCACATATATTTCGGTGACATTACGCTTGATGGCGTTGCGGTCTTCCCAGATGCGGTAACGCAGTTTTCCTTCCACATAAAGGCGGGTGCCCTTACGGATATATTTTTCGGCGAACTCAGCCGCTCCGTCCCACATTATAAGCGTGTGCCAGTCCGTCCGCTCTGGCACCTGGGTCCCGTCGGGAGTCACGCGAGGACGCTCATTGGTGGCAAGCGGGAAGGTGGCTATGGGACGGGTCTCGATGTAGCGAATCTCGGGATCTTTCCCTACATTGCCGATGAGGATGACTTTGTTGACGCTCATACCTGATTATATATAATTAATGTGGTGGAAAGATCAGGAATGTCCCATTTCCTCGGCCGCCATTTCGTAGGCTTCCATGTCGAGCTGCTCTTTGAGCTTCACGTCACTTTTGACTTTCAGTTTGTCAAAGCCTTCGCCGTAGACCCCGCTCACATTGGCCTGAGTGATGAATGCTCCGGGATCGATGCTCTTGACGATGCGGAATATGGTGACGGACTCTATCTTGCGGCAGGCGATGAGGAGAATCTTGATGGGGTGCTTGGTGTACCAGCCCATACCGTCGATCACCGTGACGCCTCGACGGGCGTGATGGTTGACGGCGGTAGCGATGCGCTCCCATTTCTGTGATACGATGGTGAACTGCACGGCCTGGCGGTTGGTGTTGATGATCATGTCCACCATATTGGAGACGATGATCAGCACCACGAAACCGTAGAGCACGGTGGTGAGATTGTGGGAGATGAGGTAGGAGGAGGAGATGATGGAGAAGTCCACGTAGAGCATGGTGCGACCCATCGACATGGTGGTCTTCTTGGCGGCGATTGCAGCCACGATGTCAGTTCCGCCCGTGCTTCCGTTGTGGGTGAAGACCAGCCCGAGTGCGATACCAACTATAATGGCGCCTATGCACACACTCATGAATGGCTCGCCGGGGACAATGGGCTTGGGGAAGAGGGGAGGGACGACCACCATGACGAGAGAAATAAACGTGGCGCCGAAGATCGTCTTATAAACAAACTGTGAGCCGACGATTTTCCAGGCGAAACCGAGGAGCACCAGATTGATACCATATTGAGTGAGACCGATCATATAATACTTGCCGGTGAGGAAGTAGGCAAGGGTGCCAAGACCCGTCACGCCACCGATCACTACCTTCTCCGGAAGAATGAAAGCAGAGAATCCAAATCCGTAAAGGAGTATGGCAAAGACAATTATAAGGTAGTCCTTAGTGGACAACCATAGTTTTTTACCCGATAAATGCATACTGACGTTACAATTTGATAGTGCAAATTTAACTATAATTTCGTTTTCCGCAAATAGTATTCGTGAAAAGAAGAAAGCCTTATCGAGGAGGTGGAATGTGAAAATGTTAATAATTACTAAAGATTATTTGTTAAACGCTGAAAAATCACTACCTTTGCAGTCCGATTATGTCCAATTAATAAACCATGACCCAAGGCGCCCGGAGCTTTTGGCCGAGCGAGGGGAGCTGTAAGTCAACAAGTAACTATCTATTAATTAAACATTTAACGTGGATACTTTAAGCTACAAGACCCTTACACCCAATGCTGAAAGCGTTGAGCACAAGTGGGTCGTTATCGATGCCACCGACCAGCCCCTCGGCCGTCTCTGTGCAGTGATTGCCCTCATTCTCCGTGGCAAAAACAAACCCTGCTACACTCCTTTCGTAGAGTGTGGTGACAATGTAGTCGTCATCAATGCCGACAAAGTCCGTCTCACCGGCAAGAAGTGGACTGACCGCGAATATCTCAGCTACACCGGCTATCCCGGCGGCCAGCGCGTCACCACTCCCGAAGTTCTCATGAAGAAGTCGCTCAACAAGCACCTCAAGCCCGGTTATCATCCCCTCTTCACCAAGGTGGTAAAGGGTATGCTCCCCAAGAACCGTCTTGGCCGTGCCATCATCGAGAACATGCACGTCTACAATGGTCCCAACCATCCCCACGAGGCACAGAACCCCGAAGTTATCGATATCAACAAAATCAAATAATTGAAGAATGGAAACAGTTAATGCAGTAGGTCGCCGTAAGGCAGCCGTAGCCCGCGTGATCGTTAAGGAAGGCAACGGGCAGATCACCATCAACAAGCGTCCCCTCGACGTCTACTTCCCCTCTTCAATCCTCCAGTACATCGTCAAGCAGCCCCTGCTCACACTCGATGTAGCTGAGAAATATGACATCCATGTCAATCTCGACGGCGGCGGCTACAAAGGCCAGGCCGAGGCCCTGCGTCTCGCCATCGCCCGCGCCCTCGTCAAGATCAACCCCGAGGACAAGAGCGCCCTCCGTGCCGAAGGCTTCATGACCCGCGACCCCCGCGTGGTCGAGCGCAAGAAGCCCGGTCGTCCCAAGGCCCGCAAGCGCTTCCAGTTCTCCAAGCGTTAAT
>CAZOOY010000147.1:0-4038 GCA_964581555.1 uncultured Staphylococcus sp. | reverse complement strand
AATCCAACATCTCCAAGGGTTGGATCACTGAGGAAGACGCTGCCAAGGGTCGCGAGATCATGAAGGCTACCGCTGAGGCTAAGGCCGCAAACCTCCCCGAGGCTATGATCCAGAACATCGCCAACGGTCGTCTCAACAAGTTCTTCAAGGAGTCTTGCCTCATGGAGCAGGAGTATGTGCAGGATAGCAAGCTCTCCGTGGGTCAGTTCCTTGACAATACCACCAAGGGTCTTGTCGTTGTTGACTTCAAGCGTGTCAACCTTAACGAGGATTAATCCCTTTAGTCATTAAGATCATATCGGTCGCAACGTTCCCTCTCCGGGGTGTTGCGACTGTTTTTTAGATAGGGATATAAAAGATTTATGAACAGGATTCTTTTGCTCTCCATTTTTCTGCTTGCCTCACTGAAGGCTTTCAGTAATGAATCAGTCCTTGAGACAGCCTGGAGTGACATCTCCCGTCTGCCGGGATTTGAGACAGAGCAGGCTGAGGCTTCAATGTTCAGCTTCCCCGAGAGTTTCGGTGAGGGGCGTCTGGCTGTCCACCCCAATGCATCCCAGCGTCCGGCATTCACGGCTATTCTTGATGGAATATCCGATGATTATTTGCTCGGACAGTTGGCAGACGAGACGTTTGACGAGCGGTTGTTTCTGGAGGAAATTGACGACGAGGATAATTTCCGGATTCTCTACACCATCTCCGGTGCCGGAGGTACTGACACCATTGCTTTCCTTGATAGTATCACCGCGGCACAGGCTGAGGAACTGACCGCTCTTTGGGAGAAGCATGTCAGTCAGGAAGAGGAGGGAGATGCCGAAGAATTCGAACAGGATTTCAGCGATGAGTGACAACAATTACAGGAAGCTCGGCGTTGCTCCCCGCTTCCATGAGATTTTTTCCACCGGGCTTTATACCGGACTTCTTCCCGGCGCTCCGGGAACCTATGCGGCTTTCACGGCGCTTGTCATCTGGTATCTGCTTTACCTCGTTCTTACCCCGTTATGGCTAACTATTGTGACGCTCGCCCTCATCGTCTCAGTCACTATCGCTGGAGCATGGACCTCTACTGTGATGGAGCGCTATTGGGGGCCTGATCCCAGAGCCGTAGTGATAGATGAGTATGTAGGCTGTTGGATCCCGCTTCTTGTCGCACCGGCCGGTGAATACACCTGGATATTCGCGCTCCTCGGCTTCGGTCTCTTCCGTATTATCGACATATTCAAGCCGCTCGGCTGTCGCAAGATAGAGGAGATCTGTCCCGGAGGGTGGGGGGTGATGATGGACGACGTCCTTGCCGGTACCTATGCCCTCATCATCGTCTGGGTCCTCAAATGGATTCTACTCTGAATTGATCACTCATGATACTTAAAGCCGCCACTCCTGTCGTCAGGGGTGGCGGCGCTTATGTTGTGTTGATTCAGTATGGATCAGGCTTTGAATTCGATTTTACCTACGATCTTGCGGGAGGGGGTAGCTTCGCCTTCGAGGATGACTGAGGGCTGGTGGAGCTCGCCGGGGAAGTAGAGGAAGAAGCGGTCAGGAGCAGCGGGGACATAATCGGTCTCTCCTTCGAGATCGAAGAATGTACGGTCCTTTACGGGATCATATTCCATGTTGGGCTTTCCGCCTTTGGGGTGACCCATCATCTCATTGCCCTCAAATGTGTACTGGAGATCAATGAACTTGTTGTGTGTCTCACTGCGGGTATCTTCCGGAGCCTTCGGAGTGTACTCGAGCATGTTGAACCACAGACGTCCGGGCACGACTTCATGTTTCCCTTTAGGGAGTGTGTGGAGGTCGTGATCGCGGAGGAAAATGAACATCTGATCCCAGAGATCTTTATTGGCGTGATACTGCTCGGCAAAAGCAACGGCATTGACGGATGCATCGGGGTTGACGTCCCATCCGTTGGCCCACTCACGGGTCTCGATCCAGGCTTTAGCTTCCTCAGGGGTAAATTTCTTTGTGTCTGACATGATATTATATATTTAATGTGGTTATAGTTGAAAAATTTGTGATTAGTGGGGAGGTGAAAGACTCCCTGCAATTGCAAAATTAATGAACTATTGCCTAAATCGGTAATGAATCCTTAAATATTTTCTTCGGGATTAGAATTTTCTCTATCTGAAAGAGAGGGTGTGGTATTGAGTTTTCAGTATATTTTGTTAATTTTGCGGTAGAAACGTAAATTCTGATCCCATGAAACTTCCCAAGACATTAGCGATTTTACTCGCGGCGGGTCTGTCAGGCACCGGTCTCATGACGGCTGCCGTGGATCCTGCCTATGCACCTTATTATGAAAATCTCCCCTTCGAGATGCCGGAGGTTCATACTCCCGCCATCCCTGACCGCACTGTCGAGCTTACAGATTTCGGTGCTATCGCCGATGGTGTGACTCTCAATACTGATGTATTCGCCAAGGCCATCGAGCATCTGTCGTCGCTCGGCGGAGGTACTCTTCACGTGCCTGACGGAGTGTGGGTGACGGGTCCCATCGAATTCAAGTCAAACATCAATCTCAATCTCTCGGAAGGGGCCATCATCTCCTTTGCGCCCGACCCCGATCTCTATCCCATGCGTCGCGTGATCTATGAAGGGTATGAGGCATGGCGCCGTCAGTCACCCATCACCGGCACCGGGCTTGAAAACATAGCCATCACGGGTTCGGGTATCATAGACGGTAACGGTAACCAGTGGCGTCCGGTCAAGAAGACTTCGATGACCAATGACGAGTGGAAGAATCTCACCTCCAAGGGTGGTGTAATCCTCCCCTCCGGCAACACTGAGGAATGGTATCCCTCCCAGGCTTTCCTGAATGGTAAGAAGAACGGCGACCGTCGCCGCGAGTATACCAAGGAGGAAGCAGACTCCTACAAGCAGTATCTCCGCCCCGTGATGGTTCACTTCGTGCAGTGCAAGAACGTGATGCTCAAAGGTGTCACTTTCCAGAACTCTCCCGCATGGAATCTCCATCCGCTCATGTGTGAGAATCTCATCCTTGATGGGGTAAATGTCCGCAACCCCTATTATTCCCATAACGGTGACGGCATGGACATCGAGTCATGCAAGAATGTGATCATCTGCCGTTCGCTTCTTGATGTAGGCGACGATGCTATCTGCATCAAGTCGGGTAAGGACGAGGAGGGGCGTCGTCGCGGCATCCCCACCGAGAATGTCATCGTCCGTGACTGCCGTGTGTTCCACGGTCATGGCGGCTTTGTCGTCGGTAGCGAGATGAGCGGTGGTGTCAACAATATCTCTGTCGAGGACTGCCAGTTCACCGGAACGGATATCGGTCTTCGCTTCAAGTCAACCCGCGGTCGTGGCGGCGTCGTGAAGAACATCTTCATCAATAATATTTCGATGCTCGATATTACCGGGGATGCCATCACCTTTGACCTCTACTACTGGACTTTCGGTAAGGGTCCTGAGGGCGTTCCTCCTGTGGATGAGGGTACTCCTCAGTTCAAGGATATCGTGATAAACAACGTTGTGTCGCTCAATTCCGGAAAGGCTCTGAAGTTTAATGGTATTCCTGAAATGCCTATCGAGAATATCACCGTGACCAACTCCGTTTTCACTGCCCGTGAAGGTGGTCTGCTCTCAGAGTCCAAGAATATTCTCTTCAACGACGTGCTCGTTCGTCCCGACAATGGCCCCGCAATGGTGGTCAATAATGTCGATGGTGCCACCTTCACCCTCTGTCGGTTTATTGCCCCCGAAGGTGAGGAGTCTATCCAGTTTACCGGCGATAACAAAAACATCCGTCAGGGCCGCTAATTCAACCCTGCGACGATCTATTACGATAAACAATAAAAGAGAATGACCACGGCAAAGTTGCCGTGGTCATTCTCTTTATCGAAGTTGATGTGATTCCTAAATTTGGATCAGAATTCAGCCTTACCCGGAGTGCGGGGGAAGGGGATGACGTCAAGGACGTCGGTCATACCCGTCACGAAAAGCACGAGGCGCTCAAAGCCGAGGCCGAAGCCTGAGTGAGGCACGGTGCCGAAGCGGCGTGTGTCGAGATACCACCAC
>CAZOOY010000146.1:0-4060 GCA_964581555.1 uncultured Staphylococcus sp. | reverse complement strand
TGAGGGAGACGGGGGCGGAGGAGTTGTTGATGATGTTGTAGGTGAGCTTGACGGCGGCGCGGATGATGACGATGTCCTTGGAGACTGTCCTCATGGCGTGGTCGGCGTTTTCATCTTCTACGCTGAGGTCGCTTGCGGGTATCTCGATCCTGCGGCTCATGAACACGGGCTGCGCGTCGCTGACGGGGATCAGGGCTCCATTCTCCCAGTCTACTTCTGTCTCGTCAAAGCCTTCGGGCATCGGTTGGCCGATCTGGATGGAGCGGATAAGGTATTCGAGGCTGCTGTGGGCGTCGGGATCATCGGGGTCGTCTGGATTGCCGGGGAGGCTCTCTTCGTTGGCAAAGGTGTAGACGGTCTTGGCTTCGTTGCCCTTGACGATGAAGGTTTCGTAGCCTGAGACGCGGACGCCTTCGGTCTGCCCGAGGTTGATGTGTCGGTTGTGCTCCACGTTTCCATCATCATCCACGATGATGATGCGCAGGGTGTGCATGAGCTCGGCGGATAGGGTCGATTGCTCGATGTAGAAGTCGTCGTCGTCGGCACGGCTGCCGCCGATGGGGTCGGGTGTGCCTACACGGATGCGGAGATAGGCAGTGGCGTCGGTGCCGGGTGTGTCAGGATAGTCTTCCATGACACATCCGGCAGTCGATAGCGCAACTGCTAAGAATATTGATATCTGAGCAAAGAGATGGTTGAGATGGCTCATAAGGTGGCATTGTAGATGCGAACGACCCAGTCGTTGACCACGATGTGGGTGTTGACCCAGCGGCCGGCTTTGTCGAGGAAGAAGATCATCGACCAGCGGCTCTCGCGGTCAAGATATTCCTGAGCGCCCATGCGGGAATATTGCTGACTCTTGAGCAGGAGGAGATAGCTGATTAGGGGAATATTGATCACTTCGCCGCCATCGGAGGCGCGGGTGATGATGAGGCGTGGGTTGTCGGCTCCTTTCTCGGGCACCATGAGGCGCGAGAGGCTGAACTCGGCGTAGGCGAGGGTGACGCCGCCATCGTTATAGCCGTCGGAATCGTAGTCGCCGGTGGTGACCTGCCCCTGGATCCATGGACCGAAGTTGATCATGGGGCGGGGGAGGAGGGCGTTGTCGTAGTTGAAGAGGGTGTTGTTTTCGGTGACGGTAAAGACGAAGTCTTTGTCGTCGACGGGGGCTCCGCTGAGATGCTGCAGGAGGATGCGGATGTTGTTGGTATCCTTCATCATCGGGAGGGTGATCTCATTGTAGGCGGGGGTGTTGCCCTCGACCGTGGCGTCGATGGTGCCGTAGAAGAGGGGATGGAGGTCGGTGCCTATGGCCGAGGTTTTCATCTCGACGTTGGTGGCGGTGAGGAGCGATCCTTCGGTGGGCTTGGGGACGAACGAGAAAGAACTTTCAGCGCTTTCCATTCCGCCGTAGGCCACGCAGGTGTACTCGCCCGCGGGGAGGTCGATTGTCATGCGGTAGTTCTCGTCGGCGAGGACGTCGGATGTCTCTACGCGCTGAGCCACGCAGCGGCCCGTGGAGTCGTAGACGAACAGATTGAGGCTATGAACCTGCGATGGAAATGCGTTGGCAAACTCCATGTTGTAGTCATAGACAAATCTGATCGAGAGGCCGTCGGGGCAGGGGTCGAGGTCGTCGTAGATCACGCTGTCGCATGATGTGAGGCTCCACACGGGCGCGGCTATGATAGCCGCGCCAATGAGAGCTTGGGTTATTTTGCGTCTGAAAATATTCATTTCTCAGAATCAGAATGTTATGTTGTTAACACGGACAGCCCAGGGGAGCACTTCTACCTGCACCTTGAAGTAGAGTTTCGACTCCTCGTCGTCCTTTTGGGGTGTTTCAGGATCAGGGTCATTAGAAGAACGACGGGGATGTCCGAGTTTGGAGATCTCGGTCACGGCGAGCTT
The DNA here is from genome assembly GCA_964581555.1 of uncultured Staphylococcus sp. GTDB lineage: Bacteria > Bacteroidota > Bacteroidia > Bacteroidales > Muribaculaceae > Duncaniella. Next base: position 2,149 of record CAZOOY010000146.1, on the reverse strand, counting down.
GTAGACGTTGTTGCGGACAACCTGGAATTCCATCGGGCCCATGACGCCGTTGCGGCCATTGTCGTTGTGGCGGTTCCAATAATAGTAATAGCAGAAGTAACCGCCTTCGCGGTCTTCTTTACCGTCAACCTTACCAGCTTCCTTAGCATCTTCGAGGTCTGTAGCATCCCCATCGTCGACTGAGCTCCATTGATAGATGGCGAAACCGTTGTTGTTTTCGGTTATATCGCCGTCAGGTCTTACAATCTTTTCGCGGAACTTAGTATATTCATCGCATGTCAGATAATCTTTATCGTCTGGACTCACTGCGGCCTGCCATGCCCTGAACAAGGCAGCTGCAGAATTCGAATCAAGATTGTCCCAATCAACTGAACCGTCGCCAGTCATGGGGGTGGTTCCGAACACAGCGTTATAAAGCGGGGAGCCGGCCTTATGCTCGATGGCGGTAGCCTCGACCTGATCCCAGCTTACATATATCACTTCGTCGTAGACATACAGGTTGGGATGATTCACAGTTTTTGTCTGTTCTTTACCCTTATCGTCTATATAGGTGTAGGAATATTCACCCTTGTTGAGAGCTTGTGCAAGATCCGTGGGTGTATCCGCAGTCGGAAGGAGGAGTCCCTTGAATACAATACCGGTCGAGATGGCGTTTTTCTGAGCCTTGACAGACGGGATGGTGTTTTCGGTCACATAGCGCCAAATGCGATAGTTATAGTTATCCGGGCTCCAGTTTATATAGTTCTGGTCTTCGCGGCCATTAGTGAGCACATCGTTGATCCTGCTTGTATACCAGCCGTCGCGAGCCTTGGGATCGATACCCCATGATCCAGGAATCGAACCGTCATTGGGATTAAATCCATCGTTGCCGAGGGGGAAGTTAAAATAATCCTCGTACTGGAATTTATCCGCTACCTCCTTTGAATATGTGGGGAACTGAGCTTTCCAATAATAGTCGGGGTCTATTACCCAATTGCCCGTCCTCCATTGGCCTCCGTTGCCGCTTGTCCAGGGCTGTTCGGCAATGCAGAGAAAGAAAGTATCCCAAAGAAGCTCGGGTGCATCACTATTATAAACACCATTCATAGAGGGATAATATTCATCCGTTGGGATGATTGCTGCGGCTTCTATACCTGCCCCTTGGTTTTTTGCCATGTGGCGGATATAATAGAATGTATTGCTCATGTTTACAAGGCACATGCGCACGAGCTTGACTTTAAGAGTGTTGGTTGTCTCTCCGTCGCCATTTGTGGTTTGTCCGATAATATAAGTGTTCCATGTCTCTTCTTTGCCAGCATCCCACCATGGGTTGACTTTGGAAGCGCCATTAGCACCTTCAGAACCATCGGCAAAGTCAAAACGAGCCATACCGCGCTCTACTTTGACAGGATTGGATTTTGAAACGGTGCCAGACATGAGAGAGTTGTTAATAATGGTTTCACCGTTTTCACTCGTTACGACTGATGTACCGGAGAGGTCGAAAGGATTGTCCTCATTGGAGAATGCATCCCAGTCTTGTGCATCGGCAGGGAACATTCTTTCGGCTAAAGTGGCGTTAGCCATATAGAGACCACCTTTGGTGTCGAGAATGGAGATGCCGGAATTGGCGATACCGCTTGCTGCAGAATACTCGTCGACTCTCTGGAGTGAATTAGCCCAGTTAGTTTTGAGACTGGCTGCATTCTGAATGGATTTGAGCATGTCCTGTGTATAGTTGCAGAGGGCATAGACACGGATTCTGTCGGCACCATCAGAGGTTCCAAACGTATACTGGGCACATTCGTCGTAGAAGTTCTGGATGTCAGCGCGGCTGAAAGAGGTGGTTATCGTGACGCTGTTATTAAGAGGATCAACCTTAGTGTCTTCGGGAGCCAAAGGATCCTCTTTTCCGGTTATATTCTGGTTGTTGTTGGCCAAACCGCCGATGAGCGAGTAAGATATGAACTCGTTCTTAGGTCCGGCAAGGATAAGCATAACGTTGTAGATGCGGTTTTCATCCTCGTTGCCGATCTCAATACCGGAGTTGCTGGTGGAGTAGTCGTCCTCTGGATCGACGGTAACTGAGCGAGAAGCGGCACCGTTTGGACCGAAGTTGGGGACGATGGTGACTTGCATGTAGACGGAGCCGCCATCTGCATGGATCGGCTTG
>CAZOOY010000145.1:0-4121 GCA_964581555.1 uncultured Staphylococcus sp. | reverse complement strand
GGCATTATCTTCCTGTGGAGACTCCTCTCGGGCGCATGGTTGAAAAAAGGGTTGTAGACTCCGATTTTTCTTCGTATTTTTGCACATCATGGAAGATGTTCTTGACAAAAGTCTTGTGAGCGACACCTCCATCTGCAACCTTCTGTTGCGGATAGGGCCGGGGCGTCTTGACGTCGCCGTCTTCTCGGTGGTGCATGACAATTCGCTCATCTACCGGCGCTTCACCCTGGGAGCCGACGGAGAAGACGAACTCACTTCGCTCGAGAACGTGATTTATGAGAATCCCCTGATACTCGGCGACTTCCGCCGCACATTCTGCATCGTCGACACCGGCAACGCCATGGCTATCCCCGCAGAGATCGACTCACGGGAGGAACACATCAAGGTGTTCCGAGCCGCCCATCCCGACTTCAAGGGTGAGATCATCACTTCGCAGGCGGGAGTGCGCAACGCCCTGCTCACGTTCGGGATTCAGGACAAGCTCGCCGGTTTCCTGCGCCGCACCTTCCACGGCATCGACATCCGTTCCCATCTCTCCCCCCTCTGCCGCTTCTTCGCTTCGCGCCCCGGCCGAGGGAGTTCACCCAAGATGATCTGCAATTTCCGCGCAACTTCTATGGATGTCATAATCCTGAGCGGACAGGATCTAATGCTTGCCAACACTTTCCGCTTCAACACCCCCATGGACGCCGCCTATTACATCATGGCCGTGCGCAAGAATCTCGGCCTCGATCCGCAGACGGACGAGCTCCTGGTCTGCGGCGACCAGAATGTCCGTGAGGCTGTCACTCCCGTGCTCCGGCGTTTCATCTCACGCGTGATGCCTGTCATCTTCCCGCCTCAGATGTTCCGCACCGGCCGAGACTCGCTCCGTGTTCCTTTTGACCTTATCATTTCCCCTCTATGCGAATAATCCGAGGCAAATACGGCCGTCGCCGTTTCTCAGTCCCGACGAATATCACCGCCCGTCCCACCACCGACTTCGCGCGCGAGAATATCTTCAACGTAATCGACAATCTTACCGACATCGAGGGGGCACGCTGCCTCGACCTCTTTGCCGGAACAGGCGCTGTGTCATTTGAATTCCTCTCACGCGAGGCGGCCTCTGTCACGGCAGTGGAGAAATCGGCCACTCAGGCCAGATTTATCGAAAAGGTGGCACGCGAACTTGGCGACGATAACCTGCGGCTGCTACGCACGGATGCTCTGCGTTTCATCAAGGACGCCACGACACCGTTTGACATCGTTTTCGCCGACCCTCCCTATGATCTCCCCGGTTTCGGTGAGATTCCGGGTGCGATCCTCTCGAGCCAACTGCTCAAGCAGGGCTCACTGTTCGTCATGGAGCACTCCAAGGCCTACGACTTCTCGTCGCTACCTCATTTCCTCCAGCATCGGGCCTACGGCTCGGTCAACTTCTCGATATTCGAGGTGGAATAGCTTCACTCCTCCGAGAGGAAATCAATCTCATCTATCAGTGATCGCGTCAGCGACCGTGTCAACGGGCACCCGGAGGCAAACTCAGCCTCGGCAAACGGTCTGATCTCCCCCGCTCCGTCAGGGATCAGATTGAAAAGGAGACGGAATGCCGTGTACCGCTCGAGATCCACGGGTGAGGTCACCATTTCCATGGCAAGCTCCCTCGCATAAGGCAGATGACGCAGTAACCGATGACACAGTATGTCGGCCACCTCGGTCGTGAGGACTTCCCTCATCATTTTTCCGGCCATCTCCCTGTCCATCTCCTCTCTTGGGAAGAGCATGGGTGCCAGCAGCAGGCTCTCACGGGTACGTCTGTCAGCCCACAGCTCCTCGGCCAGCGGGCGTGAGGGGCCAAACTCAGCCGCAATCTCGGCTATCTGGGGAAGATTAAGCCCGAACACCATCTTGTATTCGGGCATCGTGCGGCGAAGCGTATCGGCCACGATGCCGTTGCGCATCGCGAAGAGCCGTCGCTTCACCGTCTGCATTTCGTTATATTCCGCCATTGCGTCTACAATGTCGTGTCAAAGAGCTTCTTCACGTCGGGCTTAAGCCATGACCTCAACTCGTAGGGATAGACGGGGACATCTATCATTCCGGCTGAATAAGGTGCGATCTCGTAAGGGTTATAGTGGAAATAAAGCACGGTTCCGAGGATATAAGGCTTGCCCGGCTTATCGAACTGCGACATGAAGATGCCTGCACGTCCGAGCTGTTCAACCGGCACCTCGAGCTGGCGCGCGAGCGCATTCTTGATCACCGGCATTATCGAGTCGACACCCTCCTGAGTGAGAATGTCACCGAGTGTGAGCACTCGTGAGTTCTCCAGATCATAGGTGAAAGGATAAATTGAAGTATAAGGGTGCGCACCGCCGAGATACGAAGCATATGTGACCTGATAGGTGGCCATATCCTCCGTGATCTCTGTAGCCGCCGCCGAGACACTTGAGAAATAACTTCTCACCTCGTCACCGTCAGGTATCGAGTCCACGCGCTCCACCTTTCCGTCGTCAGCCATATCGACAAACATCATTGTGTCATCGAGATATGCCTTGATGGCGGCATCAACGGCGAGGCCGGAAGTATCGGGATAACAGATGCGCAGCAGCGAGTCCTGGAGCACGGTGATATCGGCTCCGCCGAGACGGGTGGGCCACTGGATGGTGGTGTAGATATCAACATAAGTGGTATCCTCGGCCATGATGAAGCGGTAATTCCTGTCGGCCGATTTGATGATCTGACCGATCTCGAATTCCTCGATCTCCGCATCGGCCTTCCTGGCATTGTCCGAGCAGGAACCGAGTGAAATAAGTATTAAAGCCACGAAAACGGCAGAAAAAATCTTTTTCATTGTCAGTCTCAAAGTGTTTGAAATATGATGGGTTGAATTTTGGCGCAAAGTTGAGCATTTTCATCGGAATCACCAAAAAAAAAATGATCCTGCGGAGAGATTAACGTGCCGAGATACCGGTTTATTGAATGAGACATATTTATTCCTACCCGGAAACAGGCGTCCCGGAGAGGAATTTCTGACTATTTTTACCGAAAAAATAGCCCCATTAACAACTTTCTACGTTAAAAACTTTATTATTTGAAGAATTTTTGTTTACTTTGCACCGCGAATTGACCACAATCCGCTCCAATCGTTAGAAAATACTAATTCAAAACTCTTTAAACTACTATGTCTGAAATTACAGAACGAGTTAAAGCTATCATCGTTGATAAGCTCGGTGTTGATGAGAACGAAGTAACCGAAACCGCAGAATTCACCAAGGATCTTGGCGCTGACAGCCTCGACACCGTAGAACTCATCATGGAGTTTGAGAAGGAATTTGGCATCACTATCCCCGATGATCAGGCCGAGGGTATCAAGACTGTAGGTGACGCCATCACTTACATCGAGAACGGCCAGAAGGCTTAAGACCTCCCAAGGTCACTGACATCGACCCTGTCTGCCTCCGGGCAGCCACGGGACAAGGCCACCCTTAAAAGGCTCCACACGCCTCCGCGCGGTGGAGCCTTGAATTTTTTAGACAAAAATCAATCCTTTCTTAATAAACACAATGGAATTAAAACGAGTAGTTGTCACCGGACTCGGAGCTATCACTCCCCTCGGAAACGACGTCGAGACCACTTGGCTCAACGCTGTGGCCGGCAAGAGCGGAGCTGCTCCCATCACCCATTTTGACGCTTCAAAGTTCAAGACTCAGTTTGCCTGCGAGGTAAAAGAATATAATCCCAACGATCATTTTGACCGCAAGAAGCTCCGTCAGCTTGATCTCTATGCCCAGTATGGCATCGTGGCAGCCCGTCAGGCTGTTGCTGATTCAGGCATCGAGGAGGCATCCAATCTCAACCGCGACCGCGTGGGCGTGATCGTAGCCGCCGGTATCGGTGGTCTCCACACTTTCGAGGAGGAGGCCGGCTACTATGCCGTCAACGGTGCTGAGATGGGTCCCAAATACAACCCCTTCTTCATCCCCAAGATGATCGCCGACATCGCATCGGGTCACATCTCGATGGAATATCAGTTCCACGGCCCCAACTTCGGTGTGGTTTCTGCCTGCGCATCGTCCAACAACGCTATCATCGACGCCTTCAATCTCATCCGTCTCGGCAAGGCCGACGTGATGGTGACC
>CAZOOY010000144.1:0-4184 GCA_964581555.1 uncultured Staphylococcus sp. | reverse complement strand
CTGACATCGCTGTTGCTACCAACGCCGGCCAGATCAAGACCGGTTCTGCAAGCCGCTCCGACCGTATGGCCAAGTACAACCAGCTCCTCCGCATCCAGGAAGAGCTCGGCGCAGCTGCTGCTTACGGCTACGGCAAGAAGACCAAGCGTCCCGAGGCTTAATTAGCCACGCGGCCACATTATAATAAAGTCCGGACACTCCCTGCGAGTGTCCGGACTTTTTTAATGCATAATTGGGGTAGCCACGGGGTTGTGACGGCTTCCCACCCGTCACAACCCCGTGCGAGAAGGCTGCTTGACCAAAGGAAGGAAGTTTTTTCAGCGGACCAAAGGATTTTTAAAAGGCGATTATTATTTTGCTCTTGTACGGACGTGCCTTCGGCACGTTTCATTGAATATCAGGGTGTAATCGTTACGTGCCAAAGGCACGTCCGTACAGTTCGCTACTGAAGGATAGAAGTTGAAACGCCCCACCGGGGGCGTTTCAACTCCTATAAATTACTTTTTTGTTCTCTGGTGAGGCTGTGGTCCTCTGGTTGAAGAGATGCTTGCGTGAGGTTGTGACGGCTGGGAAGCCACCATTCCTAATAGATGAGGCGGACATCGTCGATCCAGAGGCGCCCACCGATGGAGGAGGCGGTGACGGGATCGGAGTAAGTGGTGATCAGGCGACTCTCCTCCTCAATGGTACCGATGGTGGCTGAGGATGCGAACATCACTCTCAGGCGTGTTGCCTTGACGCCGAAATAATGGTAGGTGAGGGGTAGATTAAATGTGGTGAAGCTCGAGCTGTAAGGGAGGGAGAGGGAGCCTGACGCGATGATCTCCTCTTTGCCGTCGATCATGCCGAGCACTTCGATCTTGGCGAGACCCCTTTCGTTGAGACAGTCGGGCGCAGGGATGAATTTGTAGTTACCGCCGAGTGCCGTCGGGCGCGAGGACCAGGCGATACCTTCACTGTAGGTCTCCGTGCCGTCAGTACGGTTGTAGCGGTATTCGCCGAGGAACAGTTTGCCGGCCGCGCGGTAACGGATGTGGGGGATGATGGGAGAATAGTTGAGATAGGGCTGTCCCGTTTGGGAATAGGGCGGGATCTCCTCTCCTGCGGGGTCATATGCTACGCTCGATAGCATGACCGAGTAGGAACCATTGGTGGCATCGTTTTTGACACTCACCACGGAGGGCTGGACATACCACGTGTTGAGGTTGGAGGCTGAGAGATTGAATGTTTTTTCGTTTGTATTGGCCCAGCCTTTGGGAACTTCACTGCTGAAATCAGTGTGATGCTGCCAATTGAAGATGTTGACCGAAGTGCGGGCATAAATACCTCCGGAGGGTAGTTGCTTCGCACTCGGGCCGCTGCCACGCTCCTCGAAGTCGGCATTGGGGAGGCGGGATGAGCGTTCGGTCTCGGCCTTGACGGGAGCCGTGAATTCTGGGTGGGCCACGTCGGTCATCAGCGTGGAAGTGAAGGTATAGACCGTGGCGGGTTCAAGGTCGATGATGACGATGCGACCCTCCTCGGGATAGCGGCGATAGGCTGGGGTGAGGGTCCCGTTGACGTAGATGGAGAGGCGTTCAGTGATGGGGGCTCTGAGCGAGGGATCGTCCGGGTGGATCTCTATGACGGCATTGCGTGAGAATGGATCGACAGCGATCGAGAAGGGGGGCAACACACGAGGAACGGTGAAAGAGCCACGGACTTCGTCGCAATAGAGCACACGGGCATTGACGGGGGCGGAGCCCTCGGGGACGGAGAAACTGAGGGTATAGCTGCCGCTGCCATTGGAGGTGACGGTGAGTGGACTTTTAATCCACCGGCCGGGAGCAGCTTCTGTCTCGATCTGCACGTTGCGCTCAAAGCCGGGAGAGGCGCACCGGACGTCAACCGTGGCGCGGTCGATACAGATGACGGCTGATGACGGCTCGCCGATTTCGATATCGACGGGAGTGGTGGTGACGCGCAGAGAGACAGGCTGAGATGTGAGACCTGTCTGATCTGTAGCGAGAAGATAGAACTCAGAGACGGCGTCGGTAGCCGAGAGATAGACGAGGCGACTGAGGAGAGGGGAGAAGTCAATCGTGCCTCCCGAGGAACTCAGGCACAGCTCGGGCCAAGCCGAGCGGAATTCGGCGGCAGGAGCGAGGAGGTCAACGGACACAGGGAAACCTGCAGCCCGTAAGGAGGCCGAGCGGGTGGTCAGAGTGACTGAAGTGAGGGGGGAGCCTGCCGCAAGGATCTCAGCGGTGACAGGCCGGAGGGGAGAATCACCCTCGGGAAGGGACATCTCGGCGGTGGAGAATGTCACTGTCGGGTCGGCGCCCTCAAGAAATGCGGGGGTGAGGGTGAAACTGCGGCTGAGATGCTCACAGGAGACGGTGATGACGGGATAGCTGTCGCGCGTATCTGCATCCAGGAGGATTTCGTAGATGGTGGTGGGCTCGGATGTGAGCCTGTGCGCGGAAATGCTTTTGGTCGAGCCGGAAGGGAGAGGAAGATTGAGAATTATTTCAGTAGAAGACGGGTTGAGGCAGAGAAGGCGTGACTCCTCGGGAGCGACCGGAATGTATCCGCCGGTGGAGGAGTGGAGGGTGACGGAGATCCCGGGATATGCCTCGAGAATCTCGGGAGAATAGCTGACGTGGAAGAACGCGGAGACAGGTTTAAGAGTGATGGAGGCATCGGCGCGCTCATCTTCTATCACCTGAATCGTGGTTGCTCCGGCGAAAGCCGGGGTGTTGAAGCCTTCCTCCTCGGGGTTGCCGCATATGGCCGAGAGATTGTAGGAGCCGGCGAAGTAACTTTGATTCTGGGAGAAGTCACCGAATGATTTCCACGTGTGGGAGTAGACGCCGGTGGGGTCGCTCATCGAGAGGACTATCCTATCCGATTCGGGGGCTACGGGACAGGTGAAAGATGCAGGGTCACCCCCCGGCTGGAACAGGCGCGGATCACTGTTGACACTGACGGTGAGCGTGCCGACACCTTTGAGCTGGGTGGAGACATCGGATGAACAGGAGGCCGCCGAGAGGAGAAGAAGTATCCATGCGGCAACGAGAGCAAGTCGGGCGGACGTTCCGTGCATCAGAGCTGAATCTGGGTCGCCGAGACTTTCTCGTCCATGAAGACGGAGGCAGAGTCGGCGAAGCGGTTAGGATTTTCGGTCGTAAGATAAGTGATAGTGCCGTTTCGGGAGCATTTGTCGGCCATCTCGGGATGGCGGTCGAGATACTCGCGAAGACTACGGGCAACGAGGGCACCCTGAGTGACGATGCGTGCGCGTCCGGCCACAGCTTTCTCGATCTTGGGGAGGAGGAGGGGATAATGGGTGCATCCGAGGACGATGGTGTCGATATCTGGCTCCTGACCGAAGAGCTCGGAGACGTACTTGTCAACGAAATAGTCAGCTCCCGGGCCGTCATGCTCCCGGTTCTCTACGAGCGGTACCCAGAGGGGGCAGGCGGTGGATACGGTGCGGAATTTCGGGAAGAATTTGGCAATCTCGATGTCGTAGGTGCCGGATGAGACAGTCCCCTGAGTGGCGAGAATGCCGATATTGCCGTTTTCAGAGACGTTGCCGAGAGCTTCGACGGTGGGTATGATTATGCCGAGCACTCGCTTGGAGGGATCGATAGTTGGGAGGTCCTTCTGCTGGATGGTCCGGAGGGCCTTGGCCGAGGCGGTGTTGCAGGCCAGGATGACAAGTTCGCATCCTCTCTCGAAGAGTGCGCGGACAGCCTGAAGGGTGAACTTGTAGACGACGTCAAACGAACGTGTGCCGTAAGGGGCACGAGCGTTGTCACCGAGATAGAGATAGTCATACTGCGGGAGCTCGCGGTGGATTTCCCTCAGGATGGTGAGACCGCCGTAGCCGGAATCAAAAACGCCGATAGGACCCATGTCTTTATGTCTTTTCAATAATTAAATCAGATGATGGAAATGAAATCGGCATCTTTGACCTTCAGGACCACCGAAGAGCGGCCTGCGGGAGCAAAGATGCCGGATAAGTTATAGGATCAGGCTACTATCGTGAGGAGGTAATTGTAGAAGTAGCTTACTATACCGAGGCAGACGATACCGCCGACGCAGACCCACATGGCAAAGCGCTCGGAGCATGCGGAGCGGAACCCGTCGTTGTCGCGGATAGGTTCAGATATATAGTATCCGAATGTTCCATCCCTGCG
>CAZOOY010000143.1:0-4233 GCA_964581555.1 uncultured Staphylococcus sp. | reverse complement strand
CCTCGCGTTCGCTCATGGTGCGGTTGAAGACATCCTCGTCTCCCCACATCTTGAGCACTTCCTTATTGATTTCGGGCAGGTTAAGCCCTGAATATTCTTTGAATCTCTTGGCCTTTTTGAGATGATTTTTCAGTTTTGGGGGAATTCAGCGAAAACCCTCCGGAAAATTTGCGCAAAAATAAGAAAAAATTCCCTATTTTCATAGTTTTTCACCTCTTAATATAAGAAGTAGATGATTCTGCGGGAGGGACGACCTGGCTTTCAAATGATTGGTCGACAGCTAAGGATACCATTCCGGGAGAGACGGATCGTGGCGGCTGAGGATGAGCCTCAACCGCCACGATGAACTGTTTTTCCCTGTCAAGGAGACAGGAGATTTATTTCTTGACGATCTTGCGGACGGAGCCGTCAGACATGCGGACGATGTTGACGCCTGTTGTCATTTCGCGGAGTCGATGGCCGTTGATATTGTAGATCTCGGCAGGGACGGCGTCGGTGCTCTCCATCTTAACATTCTCAATGCCGGCGGAGCCCTCGGTGTCAATTATGTATGTGAGATAGTAGGCGGCCGCGTTAGGATCCAGATAATCTTCACAATAGAAGGCATAGCCGAGGATATAGCGGCCGTCACCGGTAATAGCTACGGGGACGTTGAAACCATTAGATTCCGCTACGCCAAATTTCTCCTCGTAGGCAGGGAAGGCATCGATCCAGAGCTCGGCGATGTCACTTCCTGCTCTCATGATGTATGAACCGTGGGAGTTGAAGAAAGGCTGACCTACTGTGCCGATGAATGTTCCATCATTGGTGATGGCCTGGGGATAAAGACCAAAAGCGTACTCGTCCATGGGCTGAAGCTTGTCGTAAACCTTGATCTCTTTCTTTTCGGTATCATAGACCACGGGCACACTCAGTTCCTGATCAGACTCGCTCTCGATGATGAGACCTCTGAAAGCCACATACCGGCCATTATCGCTCATACAGGTGTAGAATGCAGATAAGCCGTAAAGAGGCTTGCTCGCATCGTTCATATCGGCCTCAGTGAGTTTCAGATAACGTGCAGGAAAAAAGTCGGCTTCATATTCACCAGCATCGTTCTGTTTCCAGACGATAGGCATGGTGAAGCTACCGAGGTGACCCAATATCGTCTTTCCGTCGGTGCTGATGAAACGTGCATCACCGCCTTCTCTGACGTCAACACCGTGAAGCTGGTCGCCGGTGGGAACAGGGAGGGGGAGCCATGTCTGGGCGCCATCTTTGGAGATGACAGGAACAGACCCGTTCTGGCCGCCAACAAGCGAACCGCACATGATTGAAGCATCGGGGGTGAGGTCATTGCCAAGCACATAGCTATAGCCGGCGGGAGACTTGATATGCTTTTCTTCGGGGTTGTCGAAAGAGTAGAGGATACCACCGTTAGCCACACCGATGGCGAGACCGCTGTTGTCGACATTGCGGAGCTCGCCGCCGTCATCACTATCGGCGATCGACCACTTGAATTCTCCGGTCTCTGTGTTGGCTACGAAGATGGCAGCTCCGAGATCGGATGCGCCGCAGATGTACTTTCCGTCCGGCGAGATTCCGAGCCCCATAAAATCGGGGAAATCCATTCCCGGAACACCAGTTCCGGCAGTGAAGGTCTTGACTGAGTCGGCGTTAGCGGCCAGACAGAAGGCGAGAGCCAGTGATAAGGTAAAAGTTTTTTTCATTTATAATAAGGTAATAAGGTTCGTTGAATCGGCAAAAGGAGCAAGAAAAAGGTACGCATTCCGCTAATCAAATTATTATTGCCGTACAAAATTATACAAAATATTCCTATTTTAAGGAAATGCGTCAAATAAAATGTGAAATCTACAGTAGTCAAAAGCTTTAAAGAATGAAATATTGAAATATTGGTGCGAAAAGTTTCGGAAAGTTAGATACGTAAGGAAAAATTATAGTATTTTTGTCGATCAGACTGTATCCTTTCAGTAGGAATGAAGGAAAAATGAAGTGCATTTACCTTCATGTACACAGCACGATGTAAGGAATCATTATCAAAAACATAACATAATGAAGAAATTTTTACTTTCCATTTTTGCCATTGCTATCGGAGCTGCGGCTGCGGTTGCTAATGAGTACACACTGGTGTTTGACGGTGAGAATGATATGTATGGTCTCCCCCGCCAGTCAGCGACAAAGGCTGATTATCTCACCTTTGTTTCCGAGTTCTCCTTCACGGAGGCCGGGATTGATTTTTCCATCAAGAAAGCGTCTGATGCAGGTAATGGCTTTGCTCTCGTCAACGCAGGCGGGACAAATGCAGGTCTGATGGTCTACTCCTCCGGTATGTCTGCCTCATCATTTACAATTCCTGATGTGACCCTTTCTGTCCCGAACGGTAAGATCACGGCTGTAAAAGTGTTTATGTCCGGCACCTCGATGGCGTCTCTGGATCTGACATTCAATGGTGAGCTGATCGAAGCTGAAAACAAAGATCTCCTTTACTACTGGACATGGAAAAGCGCAGAGGGAGTGGAGAAAGTATCGTTCACATGGCCCAACAATTATTATAGCCGCTACATCCATTCCATAGAGGTGACCTATAGCGAGGATCTCGGTGGTAAAAAAGAGTGTGGTCTTGCTTTCAGTGAGAAAGAAGCCGAAGGTGTGTTGGGCGAAGATTTCACAGCTCCGCAGCTTTCCAATCCCAACAATCTTCCCCTCGTCTGGGAGAGCTCTGACGAGCAGGTTGCAACTGTCGATGCCCAGGGTAAGGTGACTCTCGTGGGTAAAGGCCAGACTGTAATCAACGTTTCGACTGGCGGCAACGAGGAGTTTGCAGCCGGGAACGCACGATATGACCTCACCGTCATCCCAGCCGCCACAAATCTCGTGAAAATGCTTGAGGTTGCACCTGAAGTTCTTGACCGCGTCATGGTCAACTTCCCGATGACGGTGATGTATGCCAACGGCCCCTCGGCTTTTGTGGTTGATCCCGATGGTAATGCAGGCTACATTCAGGATATCCGCAATGCCGGAAGTACCTCTACGACAGTCGTCACCATCTACAAAGTGGGTAATGTCATTCCTGCAGGATGGGTTGCCACCAACGCCACCATGTATGGTAGCGTGGTATGGCAGGGCATCGGTCCGGCTGTCACAGAGACTGTCACCGTGGAATATCCCGTGGTCGAGACTGTTACACGTGAAGATGCTGATAAGGTAGTGATTCTGAAGGATGTCACCTTCACCACAACCACTGCAAGCGGCAACACCAAGGCTTTCGGAACGACTCCCGACGGGACAACATATGAATTTCAGGACACCTACGGTCTTCCCTCGAAGGGGGCAGGGACCTATGATGTTACCTGCATCGTGAGATATTCCAAGGTGGGATCGTCAGAGTACTTCTACCTTTCGCCTATCGCCTATGCCAAGAGCGAAAGCTCGCTTGAGCTAATCGAGGCAACCGGCTCGGAGGCCCTCTACTACGATCTTCACGGTTCGGAAGTGAAGGCTCCCAAGAATGGTGTATATGTCAAAGTGGCTGACGGTAAAGCCTCGAAGGTCCTCGTCAAATAACATCGCGACTTATTAAGATATAACTACGATGATCCCTCCGGCTTTCGGGTCCGGAGGGATTTCTGTATTTGGGGAACGGGAAAAGGTAAAATCCGGAGAAAAATAATCAGCGGAGATTTGTGACTGTGGATTTTATTCATTAAGTTTGTGAAAAGTTTATCCCGTCGTCCAATACGACAGGGCTTTAATCATCAATTTATGAAGAAAAAAACTCTCAACATCCTCAAAAACGATCCCTGGCTCGAGCCTTTCACCGAGGCAATCGTAGGCCGTCACAACGACGCCATAGAGAAGGAGCAGGAACTGTGTGGCCCTGACGGGAAGCTTGACACTTTTGCCAACGCTCATAACTATTTCGGACTCCACCGTCTGCCGGACGGAGGATGGGTGTTCCGCGAATGGGCTCCAAACGCCACGGGCATAACTCTGATCGGTGACTTCTCGAAATGGAAGCAGCTGAAGAAGTATGCTCTAAAGCCCAAGGATAACGGGGTGTGGGAGATAAAGATGAAGCCGGGTGATATCCATCACGGCGATCTCTATAAGATGATAGTGACCTGGGACGGCGGCAGCGGCGAGCGTATTCCGGCCTATGCCACCCGTGTGGTGCCGGATGAGAATACCCATGTGTTCTCAGCCCAGGTGTGGGCCCCTGAACCCTACAAATGG
>CAZOOY010000142.1:0-4257 GCA_964581555.1 uncultured Staphylococcus sp. | reverse complement strand
CTGAATCCCACTCCCCAGGGTGAGGCCTGCAACGAGTGTGATTCCTGCCGTGCATTCAACGCCGGAAACTCATTGAATATAATCGAGCTCGACGCGGCTTCAAACAATGGCGTGGATTCGATCCGCGAACTTGTGGAACAGGTGCAGATACCGCCGTCGATGGGCAAATACAGAGTTTTCATCGTGGATGAGGTCCACATGCTTTCCACTCAGGCATTCAACGCATTTCTCAAGACTCTCGAGGAGCCCCCGAGCTATGTGATCTTCATTCTTGCCACCACTGAGAAGCACAAGATCATCCCCACCATCCTCTCCCGCTGTCAGATCTATGACTTCAACCGCATCACCGTTCGTGACATCATAGACCATCTCTCCTACGTGGCGCGCGAGGAGGGATTTACCGCCGAGCCCGCGGCTCTCAACGTGATAGCCCGCAAGGCCGACGGCGCCATGCGCGACGCTCTCTCCATCTTCGATCAGGTGGCCGCTTCATCACGCGGCAATATCACCTATCAGAGCGCCATTGACAATCTCAACGTCCTTGACCACCGCTACTTCGACCGTCTGCTTGACTGTTTCCTCAACGGGAAAGTGCTTGAGTCATGGCTTATCTACAAAGAGATCCGTGATCATGGTTTCGATTCCCACATGCTGGTGACAGGACTGGCCGACTATTTCAGGGACCTGATGGTGGCTATGGACCCCTCTACCCTCTGCCTGCTGGAGGCCGACGACGAAGCGCGCGAGGCTATGGCCCGGGCGGCTGCCAAATGCCACCCCGAGTTCATCTACCGAGCCATGAACCTCTGCAACGAGGCTGACCTTAACTACCGCACTGCCTCCAACAAGCAATTTCTCGTCGAGCTCACGCTCGCTAAAATATGCCAATTATCCGGCCCCTCTCCCGATGAAAACCGTGGCGGCGGAGAGGGGCAGTTGAAAAAAATAGCTGACGGCGCCACGGCAGTCTCCCCTCAGCCGACACAGTCAGCACCCGCTACGTCCGGGCCCGTAAAGGCTACACCTGTATCCCGACCGGCCGAAAACCAGCAACCTGTAAATGTTGCTCCGGCACCCCAGCCCGTGACGGTGGTTTCATCACCTCCGCCACCTCAGTATTCCACCTCTCCTGCAGGCCGACCGCGGGGGAAAGTGGCGGTGAAAGGTCCACGCTTCAGTGTGAGCGGAGTCCAGACTGACTCCCGTGCAAACAGTGAGCAGCCGGCATCTTCAGCAGTTCCTGCATCTGAAAGACGCTCGACACTCTTCTCAAACGAGGATCTCCATGCCGCATGGCAGGAGTTCATAAAGGCCAATCCCACCCGTCACATCCTCATCAACACGATGCGCGCATCATTTCCCGCAGCCATTGAGGGTGAGGCAAACGTTTTCAGGATGATGGTGGAGAACGAGAAGCAGTCTCAGGAGATGGCCGAGGCCATGCCCTCCATTCTGAAATTTCTCCATGACAAGCTTTCCAACGATTATCTTGAGATCAGAGTGGAGATAAACCGTGGCGAAGCCTCACCCCACACATGGAACGAGCGTCAGGTGTTGGCTCATATGGTGAAGGAGACTCCTATTCTCAAGGAATATATCGACACTTTCGGACTCACTCTGTGATCACGCCTCTCTTTCTTCAAGATATTCCATGACCTTTCTCATGGCATCACGCAGATAGAATCCCGAGGCGAGACGTCTGTTGACTTTCTCCACTCTCCCCACCATTGCTTCATAACCTTCCTTAGGCAGCGAGGCAAATATTCCGGGAAGTTCCCTGAGCGAGTCTACCGCTATACCTATCCCCTCCCTCTCTATGAATTCGGCTCTTCCGGCTCTCTTCCACACTATCACGGGAGTATTGGCACGCAGATAGAGTCCCACTTTATAGGGATTGTTGACATTCATGTATTCCCCAAGTTTCCCTATCGCGTCGTCAAGCGAGGATCCATACCACGAAAGGCCGAAATCACCCGAATGACGCTCTATTATTTCAGTATCCTGCACGAATCCCGGAGTGTGGATATTTGGGAGACGGGCACACAATTCACGGTCATAGTCCGGTCCGTAGAGATAGATATCCGTCTCGGGCATGAGACTTGCCAGTTCGTAAAGAAATCCGTTATCCTCGCGAGTGAGATTTCCCACATAGTACAGGGAATAATTTCTGTTTTCCGGAGCCTCGAGGAGGGGGGTAGACTCTCCATGCAGATAATCCATTATCTCATAGTCTATGAGTTTGGATATACATCCATGTTCCTCAAGCCACTTTCTCATACCAACGTTGTGGGTAAGCACGACATCGAATTTATTCAACAGAGCCACTTCCTCAGCGGGCGTGAGCTGCTTCTCCCTGAAAGAGTCGAGGTCTATGAGCAAAGCCACGGTCTCTATACCTTTTTTCTTGGCCATCCGTAGTATGAGCGGCACATAAATCTTGAGCGGATACTGCACCACCAGCACATCACCCTTTCTCATACCTGCGAGAGCTTTCATCATACCCGCGAAATTTCTCACTCCGTGGTAGATACCATTACGCACGAATGTAGGACTCAACCCCAAATTGACCGCTCCCATTTCCGAAAGAATCTTCTCTATGGAGCTTCTGGCTATACCGCCGGCGCAATGCAATCTTTTGTAATTACGGGATATATAGACTATTCTTCTTTTCATATCGCAAAGTTAAAAACTTGTGTTGAAAAGTGTGTAAATAAGTGTAGAAAACTTTTGAATAGGTTTTGAAAAGTTACTCTTGACTCGTATTGTCCCCATGCCGTATATCATTTCCTCCGCCCGGATGCAAAATAGTTATTATTTATCTGTCAATGGGTTTTCAAGATGGTTTTAAACAGAAACCCTTTGTAAAACTCATGAAAAGTTTTTAACTTTGCACTTTATTAACACGATGTTTATAACTACTTTAATCACCTGAAAATCAGTTATCAGCAGTGTTGATAAATAAGAAGAAACTGTAGACGCGAGTGCAATAACCCATATAAGCAAGCAATCGAGCCAAAAGTTATTGTCACAATCAACATTTATTAGTCTTCTTCTTTAATTTTTTCTTTTTCAAAAATTTTTTTCAAAATATAAACCAATGAAGATTGACAAGGGTTACGTCGAAGCCGAAATCGAAGAAGGCACGGATCTCAAGGAAGCGATCCTCCGACTCAAGAAGGAGAAGAATGCTGTCATCCTGGCTCACTACTATACAGTGGGAGAGATCCAGGACATAGCCGACTTCATAGGCGACTCGCTCGCATTAGCTCAGATAGCCGAGGGTCTTGACAATGACATCATTGTGATGTGTGGTGTCCACTTCATGGGCGAGACGGTCAAGATTCTCTGCCCTACCCGCAAGGTGCTCGTGCCCGATCTCAATGCCGGGTGTTCGCTCGCCGACTCTTGTCCGGCTCCCGACCTTGAGAAGTTCATCGAGGCTCATCCGGGGCATACGGTGATCTCCTACGTCAACACATCGGCTGCCGTGAAAGCTCTCACCGACATCGTGGTCACCTCCGGTAACGCCATGAAGATCGTAGGCGCTCTCCCTGCCGACGAGAAGATCATCTTCGGACCTGACCGCAATCTCGGAAATTATATAAACTCGCAGACGGGACGCGAAATGGTGCTGTGGGACGGCGCTTGCCATGTACATGAGAAGTTCTCACTTGAGAAGATTCTCGACCTCCGCAAGGCTCATCCTGAGGCAAAGGTGCTTGTCCATCCTGAGTGTCCTGCTCCGGTGAGACTTGTGGCCGACAAGGTTGGTTCAACCGCTGTTCTTCTCAAATGGGCAGGAGAGAGCGACGCCAAAGAATTCATTGTTGCCACGGAGAGCGGCATCCTTCACGAGATGCGTCGCCGTTATCCCGAGAAGACATTTATCCCCGCACCTCCGGCCGATTCTACCTGCGCATGCAATGACTGCTCCTATATGAAGCTCAACACACTCGAGAAACTCTATCTCACATTGCTACATGAGGCTCCCGAGGTAACGGTAGACGAGAAGATCATCGACCGTGCCCGTAAGCCCATCACCCGCATGCTCGAACTGAGCAAATGAGACATACCAAGCTAATAAATCACTTTACATATATATGGAATATAACCATAAGGAAATAGAGTCGCGCTGGCAGCAGCGCTGGCGCGACGAGAAGGTCTATAAGACCGAGATAGACAAGACACGTCCGAAATTCTACGTGCTCGACATGTTCCCCTATCCCTCGGGAGCCGGACTCCATGTAGGGCACCCGC
>CAZOOY010000141.1:0-4269 GCA_964581555.1 uncultured Staphylococcus sp. | reverse complement strand
ACATGGAAACCAACGTGATTCAGATAGCTCCGCTCGCGTTCATGCGCGGACGCACGCTCAACGACGCCGTGATCGTGCTCGACGAGGCACAGAACACTACCGTCCATCAGATCAAAATGTTCCTGACACGTCTGGGCATGAATGCCAAGATGATCATCACGGGAGATGCCACACAGATTGACCTGCCGCGTGCCACGACATCGGGGCTCATCCAGGCCCTCAGGGTGCTGAAGGATGTGCCGGGAATCGGGCGTGTGGAGTTCGGCAAAAAGGATATCGTACGTCACTCTCTGGTGCAGCGTATCGTCGAGGCCTACGAGCATTTCGACAAAGAAAACGAGAAGCAGGAGGTTGGGGAGATAGAACAGCCCGAAAAAGATTAACCATCGTCCGCCATGCTTGTCAAGACTTACGGAGCAGCCGTCCAGGGCATAGATGCCATTGTGGTCACGATCGAGGTCGTGGCCGACCAGGGAGCGATGTTCTCCCTCGTCGGGATGGCTGACACTGCGGTGAAGGAGAGCTATCAGCGAGTGCTTTCGGCGGTGACGCAGTCGGGCCACCACTGGCCTCGGAGACGCATCGTGATAAATCTCTCTCCGGCTGACGTCCGTAAGGAGGGAGCGGCCTATGATCTCCCCATAGCAATAGGAATCCTGGCGGCATGCGAGCAGGTGAAATGTCAGAGACCGCTCGAACGCTTCATGATCATGGGGGAGCTTTCGCTTGACGGCTCCGTTCTACCCATCCGCGGAGTCCTTCCGATGGCCATAAAGGCCCGTGAACTCGGATTCACGGGGATGATAGTCCCCAAGAAGAATGCCGAGGAGGCTGCGGTGGTGAACAATCTGGAAGTCTATGGCGTCAATTCCTTGTCGGAAGTAATCGAGTTTTTCTCAGGTGCCCGTGACCTCGAGCAGACAATCGTCAATACCCGCGAGGAGTTTGCAAAAGCTTCGAGCGTTTTTGACTGCGACTTCTCGGAAGTCAAGGGACAGGAGACTGTCAAGAGAGCTTTTGAGGTGGCATGTGCCGGAGGCCATAACATCCTGCTCGTGGGACCTCCCGGAGCAGGAAAATCCATGATGGCGAAGCGGCTCCCCACAATCCTCCCCCCGCTCACACTCGCGGAAGCTCTCGAGACAACCAAAATACACTCCGTGGCAGGAAAGCTCAAAGGGGGCTCGAGGCTCATGACTGCCCGTCCTTACCGCTCGCCACATCACACCATCTCACCCGTTGCTCTCGTGGGAGGAGGATCGAACCCCATGCCGGGAGAGATCTCGCTTGCCCACAACGGGGTGTTGTTTCTGGATGAGTTTCCGGAGTTCTCGCGGCAGGTACTTGAGGTGATGCGTCAGCCATTGGAGGACCGCCACATATCGGTGGCAAGAGCAAGATATTCCATCGACTATCCCGCAGGATTCATGCTCGTGGCGAGTATGAATCCATGTCCCTGTGGCTACTACAACCATCCTACCAAGGCATGCCAGTGTCCACCCGGAGCAGTGCAGAAGTATCTAAACCGCATTTCGGGTCCGCTGCTTGACCGCATAGACATTCAGGTGGAGATTTATCCCGTTCCTTTCGAAAGCCTCGCATCCAAGGAGGCGGGAGAGTCAAGCAGCGCCATACGCGAACGTGTCATAAGAGCACGCGCCATCCAGGCTGCGAGGTTCGCTCACGAGAAGGGTATTCACTCCAATTCACAGATGAACACGAGGCTGCTTTCGGTCCACGCTGCACTCGACCGACCTTCCACAGATCTGCTTCGCGAGACGATGACGAGGCTTGACATGAGCGCGAGGGCTTATGATCGCATTCTAAAAGTAGCGCGGACGATTGCTGATCTGGACTATGCACAAGATGCGTCACTCTCACCCTCAGAAGCGGCAGGACAACCTATCAGAATACACCATCTGCGCGAGGCACTCGCCTACCGTAACCTTGACCGATCGAACTGGGGACAGACCGTCCAACCACTTTCCTGAAAAATTCTCCGCTAATGGCCACCAATAATCTGCTCGGACGGTACATATGGATCATCGACACTATCCGCCGCTATGGATCCATCACCCGCGAAAAGCTCAACGAGCTCTGGCAACTGTCGCCCTACTCTGACAACGGAACAGCACTTCCGAGAAGGACTTTCTATAACTATCGCAATGCTATCGCGGAACTATTCAATATTGAGATACGCTGCAATCCCTCGACCTACGAATATTATATAGATTCGGGGGACAGCCGACAGGAGGGACTGACCGACTGGCTGCTCAACTCGGCAGCGATGAGCAATGTACTCTCCAGCGTGTCGGATGTCTCGGACAGGATATTTCTTGAGGATGTTCCTTCAGCGCGTCAATATCTATCGCAGGTGATCTCGGCTCTCAGGGATAAGCATCCGATCAGATTTACCTACCGGCCTTATACGCGCTCCACACCGACTCCGGGAGTTGTGATCGAGCCATATTTCCTGAAGATTTTCAGGCAGCGATGGTATATCACCGGTCGCAACATCTCAGACTCGCTTATAAAGACTTATGCTCTGGACCGTATGGAAGATGTGATAGTTCTCGACACGGTGTTCACCGAAGGAGATTTTGACGTGGAAGAATACGTAAGCGATTCCTACGGCATTATCTTCTCGCAGGGTGAGCCATATGATATAGTGTTGCGATGTGACCCGCGACAGGCAAAGTATTTCAGGGCACTTCCGCTGCATGCGTCGCAGAAAGAGGTGATCCATGATTCCTATTCGGAGTTTCACCTGCGGCTGCGCCTGACTCCCGACTTCGTGCAAGAGCTCCTGTCGCTTGGCCCGCGCGTGAAGGTGATCGCTCCTGCTGAACTCAGGGAGATGGTCAGGAGTTCGCTTAAGGAGGCTCTCGATCAATATTGACTTACGGTATCAACTATTGCTTGCAATCCTTGACAAACGATACGTCGAGGATTTTCAGATCTGTTGTGGTTTCGTCGATTTTCGTTGCATCGGATGTATAGACAAATGTGGAGTTCTGAACCGTGATATCATGGACACAGTCAAGTCCCTCGATTCCGGAAGCGGCGATACCCGTGCGACATCCGCGACAGATGATATCCGAGATGTGGATATCAGTAAATTCAGGGACGTTTTTAAGCTGCACTTGCCTTGAATCAGCCGGACCGGTTTTGCTTCCGGCGGGACGATCGACGTAGTCACACTGGAAGATAATGGCTTCGCCTATAATGTCGGTCATCATTACGGAAGAGATATAGATGTCGGCAGTCTTTCCTCCACGTCCTACTCCGCTCTTGAATCGGAGGCCGGTGTCGGTGCCTGAGAAAGTACAGTCACGAACCACGATACGCTTCATCGCGGTCACATCCTCACTTCCGATGACAAATCCGCCGTGGGCATGATAGACGATATTGTCCTGAATGAGAATATCCTCACACCCGTTGACAAGCGCATTGTCCTTAGCAGCTCCGCTCTTCATGCACAGTCCATCATCGCCGGCATCAACGATACAGTTGACAATAAGGGCGCGATGACAGTCGCTTAGATCTATGGCATCTCCATTCTGAGCGTTCCACGGGCATCGCACGGTGATGGAGTCAAGGATGATATTACGGCAGTTGAGAGGATGGACATGAAACTTTGGAGCATTCTGGAAGGTGACACCTGAAAGGAAGATATTCTCGCAGTTCACAACACGAAAGAGATCATTGCGGCGCTTCTCCTGTTTCTCAGGGGAGGAATCCATATCGGGATAGCCAGACTTCAGTTCCCAAGGATACCAAAGGGATCCTTCAGATCGCTCAACTCCACCCATGCGCTTGAAGTTCTTCCACTCCACATCACTTACCTTTCCTCGTTTGACCGGTCGCCACTGCGCACCGTTACCGTCAATCGTACCCTCCCCCGTGATGGAAATATTACGCGCCCTATTTGCAGAAATGCAAGCAAGGAACCGCCCGCCATTGCGCGACGTATCCACATAAAGAGATTTGTCAGGCGAAAAGAAGATGATGGCATTTCGGTCAAGGTGAATGTTGACATTACTTTTCAATTCAATCGGACCGGTGAGCCAGATACCTTTCGGGAAAACGAGTCGGCCACCACCTGAAGCAGAGAGTTCGTCAATAGCTTTCTGAATGGCTCCCGTACAGATGGAAACTCCATCCCCCTTGACCCCATAATCAGTTATCAGAACTGATTTTTCAGGTAAAGAGAAAGGGATAACCTGAGCAACTTCAACCGGAAGATCCTCATAATAGGAAGTATAGTCT
>CAZOOY010000140.1:0-4299 GCA_964581555.1 uncultured Staphylococcus sp. | reverse complement strand
CTCGGCAAGCCTGTTGAGCTTTGGTGTGATCGGATCGGCCGTGGCTGCCGGTGTCCTTCTGGGATTCCTTGCCTGATCACATTTTCAGAATTATTGTCTAAGCATGTCCTGTCTCCCGGGACATGCTTTTTTTGGTCAATTTTTCACCTGACAAGTCATAAATGTACCTTTAACACTCTTTTTTTGTTCTTATTCGCACTATTTAATGAAATGTCTAAACATAACGCATGGACGGGTGTTATAAAGATGTGGGTTCATCACTCACAACCTTGTAATAAATCTAAGTTTTTAACACAGACGGTACGCTGATACGACACAACCCCAAGTCTTACTCTCCCCGAGCGACATATCACATAAAGAACCGCCATTAGAAACCATCTTCACTAATTCGTTACTTTGTTAATGATATGGTAACACAGGAAGTCATCAAGACACTCTACCGCCAGTTCAACAAGCCGCCCAAGTCGGTTGATGAACTTAACCTCTCCCTTCTGTTCGATTATGCTGTGGAAAACCACGGGATATTTATTGACGAGGAGGCGCTCTATATAGGGAGTGTCGATCCCAAATCACCCTTTGCCACTCTGCCGCTCTCGAGAGTTAATGAGATAGTGGAGTTCGAAAGTGTGATAGCCATTGTGCTTCCTGCTGCTATCGTGTTTCTCAACAAGGACAATTCAGAGGTTTACATCCATGTTCGCCTTGATGACGATGAAGATGACACCACCCTCTGGGGACGACTCAAATCCTATTTCAAACGTGATTGAAATAAATCCGTCATTTGACCGCACTGCGCGCCTTCTTGGTCCGGACGCCATGAAAGTTCTGGACGAGGCGCGCGTTATTATTTTCGGACTCGGAGGTGTGGGGAGTTGGGCTGCCGAAACCCTTGTCCGAACCGGTATCCGCCATCTCACTATCGTTGACGCCGATCGGGTGGCGCGTTCCAATATCAACAGACAACTTCCTGCACTTGCTACGACTGTCGAGCAAGTTAAGGTTGACGTAATAAAGGATCGGCTCCTGGCTATTAATCCGGATGTGGAAGTCGATGCTATTCATGATCTCTATGACAAGACCACGGCAGATTCTTATCGACTCGAGGAATGGGACTACATTATAGATGCTATCGATTCTCTCTCGGACAAGGCTCTGCTTATCCTACGGGCCACTGCAGCTATGGCCGCCACTGCCGGAACATCCCGTCCGGTAAAGTTCTATTCTTCCATGGGGGCAGCCTTGAAGATGGATCCGGCACGTATAGGAGTGGCTGAGTTCTGGAAGGTGAAGGGGTGTCCGCTTGCCGCTGCTCTAAGGAGAAGATTCAAGAAAAACGGTCTCTATCCGGCCAGAAAATTCAAGTGTGTCTACTCGGATGAGTTAGTGCAGAACCATAAGGACTATGTGGAAGGAGAGAGTGATAATGCCATGTCTTTCGGAAAGGTTGCCGTCAACGGCTCGCTGATGCATATTACGGCGATATTCGGCATCACGCTTGCATCTCTCGTGATCCGCGATATTGCAGATAGGAAATAAAAAACGGTGCCGGATGGCTTCACAGTCATACGGCACCTAAGTAGGTAAGATTTACTTACTTCTTACCATTCCTAAATAATTCCTCTTTTCATTCTAACCCTGATTATTTCTTCTTTGGCTGAACGTTGATGCGATATTGAGCGGTAAAAAGGATGTACCGGGGAAGTGCATTGGTGTAGCTGACGGTACGTCCGGAGGCGCTGACAGCATACTGCACGTTGGAGAGTTGATGGAGCAGATCGAACCCGTCAACCATAAATACCCAATGGCTCTTGCGTGGAGCGAAACTCATGCCCACGTTGAGAATTGCATCCGTTGTGTCGAGTTCCCTTGATCCGTAACCGCGACGTGTATAGCAAGTGAAGTCGGCGAAGATACCGAATCCGTAAGGGAGATTGAAGCGCCCGAGCAGTCCGTAG
Source organism: uncultured Staphylococcus sp. (assembly GCA_964581555.1). Classification (GTDB taxonomy): domain Bacteria; phylum Bacteroidota; class Bacteroidia; order Bacteroidales; family Muribaculaceae; genus Duncaniella. Next base: position 2,344 of record CAZOOY010000140.1, on the reverse strand, counting down.
TTGAAATGCTTTGCATTGATGGGGGAGAAGTCGTCACGTGTAGAAGTGGTATGACGAAGTACAGCCTCACCCTTCACTTCAATAACCTGCTTGCCCAATTGCCATCCGAGACGGAGTTTCTGACTGAAATAGTTGGAGCGAACGGTCGATTTTGTGGGTTCCGCCATATTGACTCCGATCATGTCGGCATAGTTGGTGAGAGTTTCCGATGTGGTGGATGTAATGGTGTATTCCTGTTTGCGGCCAAACTGGAGATTGAAAGTCTCGACTCCGCTGAACGTGTTGTTGCCGTTGACGTTGTATGACTTGGTGCGACGGATACCGGTCGTGGTGTCATAGGTGTAACCGCGGACGATTGCATCTGTGGTCTGGGTGGCATTGAGCGTGAGGGTATTGCGAAGCGGACGCGAAGCAGGGCTGTAGACCCACTCCATCTTTTCCTGATGCTGATAGGTGTTGCGAAGATTAGGATTGCCCACGGTGATATTCATGGGATCGGCTGTATCCTCGAGATCAACCATCTGGACAAGATCAGGTGATGTGGGGTTCAGACGGTACTCTATCTGCATTCTGTTCCGGTAGTTTTTGCGACGTTCGTCTTTTGCCGAGCCGTCCCAGGCATACTCGACATACGCACCGAAGTTACCCACTGCCGTCATGAATGAATTATCCTTGACGGGATATTCATGTCCCTCGCGGAAATAGTCAAGATGACGGTTGACCAGACGGAGTTTCGGAGCTATGGAGAGAGTGAGCATTTTCTTCCCGTCATAGTCATGCCACCATGTGTAGCGCGGAGTGAAGGTGTGACGGTGCTCGTACTGGCGTGTCGCGTAACTGTTGGCCGGGTCGAACGAGTCTATATAACCCGAGGGAAGAGTACCAAAGGTTCCCATGTCGGCGAGACGGTCGAGGGCATACATGTATGAGTCCTTGTCGCGGAGGGTGTACTGATATTCGTAGTTGAATGCGAGGCGCCCATCCCCTATAACCATCACATATTCGGCGAAACCTCTGATCTTGAATGTACGGTTAGGATTATTGTCGAAGTACTGGCGGCGTCGCTCTGCGGCAACAGGGTTCTGGCCGAAGTTGATGTTATAATCCTTCCAGATTTCTTCACGCGTGGTCTTGTAGTTGACCCACATTCCAGCAAAGAGATAGTCGCCCTCCTTTGTCTTGTAGCGATAGTCGGGTGCGAATGCTATATCCCATTCTTTGGTGCGGGAGTCACTGCGGGTGATAGAGCGGTTGATGACGCTTTCGAGAAGAGGAGAGCTTACGTCGGAGTACATCGCTTCGAGGGCTTTGCGGGTCACGTCAAACTGTTCGGTCGAGAAGGTAGCAGACATGTTGGAAGAACTGTTGTCTACGCACGTGTAGGAGGCATTGAGCATACCGTCATACTGATAAGAGTCATAGAATCGGGCTCCGCGATTACGAGTTTCAATCTTGAGATTTCGTGTATAGGCATCGTCAAAAACATTATCATATGTGCTGAGGCCGTTCAGGAAGTTGGTGCGGGCTGTCGTTGTTCTCTTGTCCTGACGGGTCTCCTCGACCGAAACCGAACCGTCAAGGTATGCCTGTCCGTCCGGACGCTCATAGTTGTAGTTAATCGCACCCATTTTATATTTCCTTGTTCCGTCCGGGAGCATGTCGGGAGTCCATGAGTCATTTTTGCCCGGTTTACGGTTGTCGTTGAGATTGTTGATGTTTCCGAGGAGGGTTATATTGGTCGTCGGGGTGAACCAAGAGGCGAAGAGTCGGCCCATATAGCGGTCTTCCGTTCCGTAACCACCCTGTGCGTTGACAAGCCATCCCATCATATATTCTTTCTTGAGCTGCACGTTCATAGTGAGCTCCTTGGGACGTGTCGGATCGTCCAGCCATTTGTCTTCACGGTTATATCCCTTGTAGATCTCAACGTTTTTCACTGTGTACGCGCCGATATTGTCAAGCATGAGCTGGTTGTTCCCGTCAAGAAACTCCTTGCCGTTGAGAAGAAGTGACTCCACGTATTCACCGTTGACGAGGATCTGGCCGTCACTGTTTAGCTCGACACCCGGAAGCTGACTGATCAGTGCATCGAGCATAGACCCTTCGGCGAGCTGAAAGGCATCGGCATTGTAGACGATGGTGTCACCCTTGTTGTAAAATTTGATTTTTGAAGCGGTCACCGTGACTTCCCCAAGTTGCCGGGGTGCGCGCTCGAGATAATAATTCCCGAGATTACGCTGGGTCTCACGACGACCTATGTTATCAAGATGATAAACAACCGTCTGCGTTTGATAGCCGGGACATTCGATATCAAAGGTCAATACGGTGTCCTTGCGAGCGACAA
>CAZOOY010000139.1:0-4305 GCA_964581555.1 uncultured Staphylococcus sp. | reverse complement strand
GCAACCTTGAAGAGATCGGGACGCATATTGACGGTGGCGCCGACGAGCAGACCGCCGTTACTTCCGCCCTCGATGGTGATATATTCGGGGGAAGTCCACTTTTCATTGATGAGATACTCGGCAGCGGCGATGAAGTCGTTGAACACGTTGAGCTTATTCATCTTAGTTCCGGCCTGATGCCACTCCTCGCCATACTCGGAACCACCGCGAAGATTGGCCTGAGCATAAATCACGCCATTTTCAAGCAGCAGCATGCGGTTGGGCGAGAAGCCGGGAGTAAGGGAGATATTGAAACCGCCGTAGCCATAGAGATAGACAGGATTGCTCCCGTCACGTTTGAGCCCTTTCTTGTAGGTAAGGAACATGGGGATCTTCGTGCCGTCGGCCGAGGGATAGAACACCTGTTCGGTGACAAACTCCCCGAAGTCGATGTCCTTGACCTCCGTCTCATACATAAGGGAACTTTCACCTGTGGAAGGATCATAGCTGTAAAGGGCGGAGGGGGAAGTGAAGGAAGTGAAGGCATAGAAGACATCCTCGGGATGACGGCGGGAGGTGGACAGGCCCGTTGTGCCGTAGCCGGGGAGTTTTATTTCGGATAGCTGACGACCTTCCATGTCATGAATGGTGATATGCTCGGAAGCATCCTTTTCCCAGGTGAGATACATCCTGTCGCCCGAGAACTGAGCGCCGATGAGCACCCCGTCACCCTCTGGGACGAGCTCTTTCCAGTTCTCGCGACCCGGATTCTTGACATCGGCAACCATCAGACGGTTTTTGGGAGCTCCGAAAGAGGTGTGGAGATATATCTTGCCGTCAATCACATCGATGGGACTGACGGTATAGTCCTGATCGGGCGACATTGTGATCCAATCCTTGCCACGGCGCAGAAGAAGTGCATTACCCACACCCTGACCGCCAACCGAGACAAACATCTCGGGCTGAGTCTCGGTAATGTCGGCCGTATGGAAGTGAAGAGGATGGGCAGGGTCGGTAAAAGCCACCGTGTCATCGCTCTGAGGCGTGCCGATTCGATGATACATCACGAGATGATTCTCATTGGCATTGGAGAATTCCTTGCCGGCCTCGGGACGGGGGTAGGCGCTGTAGTAAAATCCCTGCGACTCCGGTTCCCATGTGGCGCCGGTGAACTTGGCCCACTCTATGTGGTCGTCAAGCAGCTTGCCGGTGGCAGTGTCGAGAAGATATATTTCAGTCCAGTCAGAACCGCTGCGCGAGATGGTGTAGGCGGTATATTTGCCGTCGGGCGACTGGAAAGTGCCGGTGAGCGCCACGGTGCCGTCATCGCTGAGGGTGTTGGGATCAAGGAAAACCTCACGCTCCTTGCCGTCGGGAGTGGTTGAGCGATAGAGAACCGACTGATTGCGAAGGCCGTCGTTCTCATAGAAGTAGTATTTACCGTCGTGCTCGCGCCAGGGAAGACCGCGCTTCACGTAGTCGTTAAGCTCCGTGAGACGTGACACCATCTTGCCGCGGAAGGGGATGGCGTCAAGATAGCCGCGGGTCACCTTGTTCTCCGCCTCGACCCACGCGAGAGTGGCTGCGGCGGTGTCATTTTCAAGCGGGCGGAAAGGATCGCTGACAGTAAGGTCAAAATAGGTGTCGACAGTGCCATCCTGCGGCGCCTCGGGATATACGAGATGTTGCCTGGCGCAACCTGTGATTAGTGTGGTTGCCATAAGTGCGATAACGATAGATTTCATTCCGTTGGGACTGAGAGATAAGATTTATATAATTCCGGGTCACTGATGATAAACAGACCCTCGGCAAAAATTGGATTCAGAGGATTGACGATGCGTCGATAGGCCGACTGGTCGTAGAGATCACGGCCGATTAGGCCTTTGATAATGGAGGATATGTATAAACGCGATGTCTCCAGACCGGCCTCGTTTAACTCCACTCCCTCCTTCTCGCCAAGGGTCGTGAGAGTGGAAATCATCTCGGGGGTAACCTGGAAATTACGGTCGAATTCCTCGACAGTGCGGTAGCGGTGGGTGATCTCCTTGCGGTTAGCGTCCACATAGTCCACCACGAAGGCATTTATCACACCCTTGGCCAACAGGTCGCGGTAATAATCGGAGTAGAAGGTGGTGTCGACAGGGACGAACTTGTCGGGCATGATACCGCCCCCGCCATAGACGGGACGCCCCAGTCTCACCGTATGATACAGGAGTGAATCGGCGAAATGGACACTGTCACGGCTGGAAAACTCACCTGATTTCAGGCGATTGAGCATGTCGAGGTTGTAGTCGTCAGTGTCACCGGCTGTATATGGCTTCTGGATACAACGCCCGGAGGGAGTGTGATAACGTGAGACAGTGAGGCGTATCATGGAGCCGTCGGGGAATGGGAAAGGACGCTGCACGAGCCCCTTGCCGAAAGTGCGCCGTCCCACGATGACGGCACGATCGTTGTCCTGGAGCGCGCCGCTAAGGATCTCGCTTGCGGACGCGGAGAACTGATTGACGAGCACCACGACGCGTCCGTCGGGGAAATCGCCGTCACGCTCGGCCACATAACTGGATGTCCCGAGGCGGGGAGATTCGGTGTAGACCACCAGGTCACCCTTGCGGAGGAACTTCTCGGCAATATCGGTGGCAGGACGAAGATATCCGCCACCATTATCGGAAAGATCAATGATGAGATGCTTCATGCCGCTGCGACGCAGATCCTTCATGGCCTTCTCGACTTCCTCGGTTGTGGATGCTGCGAAACGCGATATCCCGATATAGCCGGTGGAATCATTGACCATGTAGGAGGCATCCACGCTGTAGATGGGAATCTCCTCCCTCACAACCCTAAACTCGAGAGTGTCGGTGACATTCTTGCGGATCGCCTTGAGATTGGCCACAGAGCCACGCGGCCCGCGAAGCACCTTGAGGATCTGGGGATTCTTCATCTTCACGCCGGAGATGAGAGTGTCGTTGCAGGAGATGATGCGGTCACCCGGTATGACACCCATTCTCTCGGAGGGCCCTCCGGAGATTGACTCTATGACATAGAGAGTGTCCTTGACCATCTGGAATCTTATGCCGATTCCCGAGAAATTACCCTCAAGAGGCTCGGTGAGCTCCTTGGTTTCCTCAGGCTCGGTGTATGTTGAGTGAGGGTCAAGAGTCTTGAGCATCGCAACGATAGCCTCGCGCACCATCGCGTCATTGTCGACCGAATCGACATAATAGTTGGAGATGATCTGTTCGGCAAAAACGAGCTTACGCTCAGGAGGCAGGATATTATTGTCGGCTTTCATGGCCACCGCCATTAGGCAGATGACGGCCGGCACGAGAAGCAGGAGTATTTTTTTCATTCAGTCAGTGTGTTAAAAAAGTATGGTTATGGAAGAAAGGCCGAGACGTCATGACCGTTGGCGGAGAGTTCCCTCACCACCGATGACGAGACGGCCGCAAGTTCGGGGAGAGTGAACAGAATCACCGTATCAATCCCCGAGATCATGCGGTTGACATCGGCGAGATTACGCTCATATTCAAAATCGGCCACAGAGCGTACACCGCGCAGCATCCAATCAGCGCCCTCCGCCCGGCAGGCATCCACCGTCAAACCGGAGTAGGCCATCACCCTCACCCTCGGCTCGGAGGCATAAAGGGAGGCTATGGAGGCGACACGTTCTTCTACCGGAATGGCTCCGGGCTTGGAAGCATTATAGCCAATCGCGATCACGACAGTGTCAAAAAGCGTCAGGGCACGCTCCACCAGAGAGGCATGCCCTTTGGTGAACGGCGAGAAAGATCCGGGGAAGAGGACTGTGGAATGCATGATGAGTGGAGAGACGGTCAGGATTCGATGGGTGTCTCGGAGTCGAGATGGGAGTCATCCTCGACCACGAGATTGTCAATGATGAAGTTCTGGCGCTCCATAGTGTTCTTACCCATATAGAATTCAAGGAGTTCAGCCACGGCATCCTCCTTGCGGAGAGTGACACGATCCACCCTCATGGCCGGGCCGATGAACTCGCGGAACTCTTCGGGAGAAATCTCTCCGAGACCTTTGAATCGGGTGATCTCGGCATTCTCTCCAAGACGCTCGATAGCCTCGATACGCTCCTGATCGGTATAGCAGTAGTAAGTTTCCTCAGCTCCGGCTGATTTGGAGCGGGCGCCACGCTTGGCAGTCTTGCGGTTACGCACACGGAAGAGGGGGGTCTGCAGAACGTAGAGGTGACCTTTTTTGATCATGTCCGGGAAGAACTGGAGGAAGAATGTGAGCAGAAGCAGACGGATGTGCATGCCGTCCACATCGGCATCAGTGGCAATGATGACGTTATTG
>CAZOOY010000138.1:0-4457 GCA_964581555.1 uncultured Staphylococcus sp. | reverse complement strand
GGAACACCGAGCGTGTCACCTGGGCCTCGAGGTTCTTGATGTTCTGCGACTCGTCAAGGATGACGTAGTTGAACTCCTTCTTGTCAAACTTCTCGATATCGTTCCTCACCATCGCATAGGTGGTGAAGATGACATTGTGTTTCATCGCCTCCTCGATGTCGCGGGTGCCCTGATAGTAGATATAGGATGAGATGGAGGGATTGAATCGCTCTATCTCGTCCTGCCAGTTGAAGAGAAGGCTGCGGGGCATAACTACGAGCGACGGCTTGCTCTCGCCGGGATAGATGAGTGAGAGCATCGCGATGGTCTGGATGGTCTTTCCGAGACCCATATCGTCGGCCAGACAGCCGTTGAGATTATTGTCGTGGAGGTATCTGATCCATTTCACGCCCTCCCGCTGATAGTCACGCAGGGTGGCCTTCAGCCCCAGCACTTCGAGAGGTTGAGCCGGGAGGAGGTTGAAGCCCTCGAAGATGCTGCGTTCGCGGGCGAAGATGGCGGGATCCACTCTGATCTCCAGCAGATCCTCTATCTCCGGGAGGTCAAGATAACTGACGCGCACTTTCTTTCCGGCGTCACGCTTGTCTCCGAAGATGCGTTGCAGGCGCTTCATGTAGTTGTCGTCAAGCACGGCGCGTGTCCCGTCCTTCATGGTGAGATAACGGTCGCGGCGATACTGTTCGAAGAGTTTGCCGAGGGTGAAATTCTCATCTCCCACGGCGATGGTGACATCCCCTTCCAGAAAGTCTATGCCCGAATGGAATTTCATGTTCAGGCTGGGACGGACCGCCGTGACCTTATATTCCTTGAGTTTGTCGGTGCCGGCGAGAGTGTACTCGTTGAGTAGGGCGGGGAGATTGCGCAGCAGGAATGGCCCGGCCACTTTGGACGGGAGGATGAAGTAACCTCCCTCGTCGGAGTAGACCTCGCGGCTCTCCCGGCGCCCGCAGGTGCGGGAGATCAGATCATTGAAATTGCGGATATCGTCGGCCGGATCGGTGGAGCGAAGCTGGCGGATGACGATCTGCTTCTCCAGCCCGACGGAGGCAGTGCAGGTGAGGCCGAAGTGATTTATGAAGTCGCGGTCATACCCTTTGAGAGTGCGGGAGAGGGTGAGATGTAGGGCCTGGTCGGGGTCCACCTTCTCGAATGTGAGGGTTGGTGTAAGCTCGGTCTCACCTTCGGCCTTTATCACCTTGTAGTCGCCGTAGCGCAGGGTGAAGTTCTCGAGATAGGTGTAGAGCACCGAGAGGTAAGGCTCCAGCATGTCGCGGCGGATGGAGGAGAGGAAGAAGGGGAGCTGATCGTAATTGTCGCCGAGCGGATCGATGGGATAGAGAGTGTCGGCTGCCAGGACGAAAGTGTCGGTGATGACATCGAACGGCACTGACTCATTGTCGCCGTCGGGACGCACGAGACTCCAGGCCGGGCGGAGCGTCTCGGGGTCATCGGCTTCGGGAGTGAGGGTGAGCACAACGGATGCACGGCTGTCGCTCACCTTGACCGGCTCTCGCCGGGGGCTCAGGATGTTGTCGCAGCGGATGAGGTGGAACATCAGGTAGGGATGCTCCCTGAGCGAGATCCCGCTGTCGTCGGTGGCACGCCCGGAGCGTGACCAGACGTTGCGGAAGCGGGAATTTTCATGCCTGACGGCTTCCATGGCCCGGAGCATGGCTCCCTCAGGTCCGGGATAATCCCGGGAGAGGGGAGAGACGATCTCGCCGGACGGATCCTCGCACACGATGGCAAATTCCGTCTCGTTGCGTTGGATTAGACGGAAGTAGAATCGTCCGTTGAACGACTCGGAGGAGTCGGTCACGCGGTCTCGCCCTGCAGAGCGGGGTTTGAGATTAGAGAGAAAGTCCGATGGCATGCCGTGGGAGCGAAGGGTGGGATTATTCCTTCTCCTGAAGAGCCTTGAATGCCAGGGCGTAGAGACGCATCTGCTTCACCATGGCCAGCAGTCCGTTGGAACGGGTGGGGGATAGATGCTCCGAGAGGCCTATGTCGTTGATGAAATGGAGATCGGAGTCGAGGATCTCCTGAGGGGTGTGGCCGTCGAGCACCTTGATGAGCAGGGAGATGATACCCTTGACTATGATGGCGTCCGAGTCGGCGGTGTAATGCACTTTTCCATCGGGAGTGAGGGACGCGTCGAGCCACACACGGCTCTGGCAACCTTCGATGAGGTGTTCGGGAGTGCGGGCTTTCTCATCCATTGGAGGGAGGGAATTGCCCAGATCTATGATGAGGCCATAGCGGTCCATCCAGTCGTCAAACTGTGAAAACTCGTCGACGATTTCGGATTGTATTTCGTTGATTGACATTGGTTTGTTTTTTGTGGGGATTTACTTCCGCGGACGGGGACGTTCGTTAGGCTGCTCGGCGGGACGGATGCGGGCCATGGCGTCGGAGAGTTCGCGGAGATTCACGGATCCTTTTTTCACCGATGCACGCATCTTGCGCGAATTGCCGTGCTGATTGGGGGAGCCGATAGCTCTCCAGGCCATGTCGACAATCTCGGTGGCACGAGGGTTGGTGCAGCGTCCGCTGACGGTGAAGTAGTCATTGTTGGCAACGGCGTCAAGGTCACCCTCGGTGAGGGCCTTTGCCAGCGCTACGCCCATCGGGCTCTTGAGGCGCTCGAGATCCCAGACGGGATTGGTGTTGAGATAGTCGGCGTCTGCCTGCTCTTCGGGTGTCATGGGACCGACCGGAGCGGGAGTGGCCACGGAATCGCTCTGGGCTATCTCCTCCATCTGCGGGTCGGTGGCGGCAGGCCCGTTGTCGCCCTGCGGGAGGAGCCATATGCATGCGGCTACTATGGCGATGACAGCTATCACTCCGCAGAGTATCATCAGTGTGCGCCGAGAGCGGCGGGGATTGAGGTCATCATCATTGTCGTCATCATCAGTGACGGTGGCTATATGCGGCGCTGCGGGCTCGGGAGTGACCTCACGCTCTTCTCGGGCGGCCACAGTGATGGGAGTTGTGTCTATGCGGGGAGCTTCCTCCTCCGCGCTCTCCTCGTCGGATATATTCTCAAATTTCGGGGCTGTGAACGGATGCTCCTGCTCTTTTGCCTCAACTACACCGGCCACGGGGGCGGGAGCGGATGAGCTGACGTCGACATTATAGATCTCGGAATTGTCGGCTGTGACCTGACGCATGGCGCGGAAGCCGTGGAAGTTGCCGGCGCGCAGACGGGTGTACTCGGGGGTGTTGCGCTCGATGGAGATCTGCTGCTCGAACACCCGGCCGTCGCCGAAGTCAAGACGCAGCGTCACTCCCTGCTCCACGGGGTTGAGTTCAAGAAGAAGTTCGTCCATCTCAAGCATCTCCTCGGAGGTGTGCTTGAGCTTGAGGGGGCGATAGTTGTTGGAAGCCACGCGGATTTCCACCTCGGCTCCCTCTGCGAGATCCTTCTCGGTAAACTCTATGAAGGGATCCATCGTCGGGATGGAGCGGCTGTTGACCGTGATCGTGTAGCCCTGAAGGGGATCCCCCTTGGTGGAGAGGACGCGGACGGGCACTTTCCTGACGAATCGTATGCCGGTCTGGGCTGCCGTGCGGATATTTATGGTGGAGCCTTCGTATTTGGTGTAGACGCTCGGGATCCCCGCCACGATGGTCTCCTTGTGGGAATTGAACCCTTTCTTGGAGTACGTGAGGGTGATGCGGTCGCCGTCGTAGGCCAGTGCCTCCGATGCTGTCACATCCTCGGGACAGATGATGCTGTACTGCTTGCGGATGGGGGAGGTGAGACGGGGCATACGGGCTCCGGGACGGAGCGATGTAGTGGCCGAGACCACGAGAATACAACGGTAGGCGGCATAGTCGGGCTGAGCGGGGAAAGAGAAGATGGCCTCGAGATCCTGCACGGAGATGTAGGTGCGGTAGGCGGCCTCTGCCATGGTGTGGTTCTCACCCTCGGGGGGTCGATAGGTCCACGATTCGAGATGGACGGGCTCAGCGGGGACTGAGGCGGCCTGCAGGGCGGCATTTACGGCGGCATCCGTGCGCAGTTCCTCCTCAAGGAGAGTCTTCTTGAGGTTGTTGAACACGTTCATCACCTGGCGTCCCGTCAGTGAACATGAATTGTCGATCAGCAGTGAGATCATCACGTAACCCTCCTCGGGGTGAAGAGGATTGCGGGTGATCAGCGAAATATAGTGTCCCGACGGGGCGCTCTGGAGCACATAGCATTCAGTGGCGTTGAGAAACCTCTTCATGGCGGCGCCGGGCTCAGCCATCATGGTGTTCCAGTGGGGATCCACTGTCCCACCATCCGCGGGATAAGAGTAGATAGTGCGAGTGGCTCCCTGCACCTCGCCGCGAAGGGCTATCTGGATATAGGAGAAGTCAGACATAAAAAATTCAGCTAAATTTCCACAAAGGTAGCAATTTTACGTCTGACTTCAAAAACTAAAATGAGATGAAATCGGGGGGATCAGTCG
>CAZOOY010000137.1:0-4692 GCA_964581555.1 uncultured Staphylococcus sp. | reverse complement strand
CCGATGGCCTGGTTGCAAGTGATGATGACGGTCTTATAGATATCCTCGGGATAGCAGCCGCGGGAGAGGTCGTTGACGGGAGCGGCAAGACCCTGAAGCACGGGACCCACAGCCTCTACACCGCCGAGACGCTGCACGAGCTTGTAGGCAATGTTGCCGACCTCGAGTGAGGGGAAGATAAGCACGTTTGCCTTACCCTCGATGGGACTGTTGGGTGCCTTGGAGGCAGCTACGCCGGGCACGAGAGCGGCATCGGCCTGAAGCTCACCGTCGATGAGAGTATTGGGATCCATTTCCTGTGCGATCTTGGTAGCCTCGATGACCTTGTCGACCATCTCATGCTTGGCACTCCCCTTAGTTGAGAAGCTCAGGATAGCCACACGGGGCTCCATGCCGGCGATATCGCGAGCGGTCTGGGCAGCCGAGACTGCGATCTGAGCGAGTTCGGGAGCTGTGGGATTGGGGATCACGGCGCAGTCAGCGAAAATGAGAAGGCCATTGGTTCCATAGGGAGAATCCTCGGGAAGTACCATTACGAATGCACCTGAGACAACGTTGATGCCGGGCTTGGTCTTGATCACCTGGAAAGCCGCGCGGAGCACGTTGCCGATCGTATTCTGTGCGCCGGCCACCTGACCGTCGGCATCACCTGCCTTGATCATGAGGCAGCCGAGATAGAGAGGATTGGAAGCAGTCTTGCGTGCATCTTCCATAGAGATACCCTTGCTCTTACGAAGCTCGTAGAAAAGGGGAGCATATTTGTCGATGACCTTTTCGTCGGCGGGATTGACGATAGTAGCTTTGTCGATATTCTTGAGTCCGAGTGAAGCGGCTTTTTCAAGTACTTCCTTAGGATCGCCGATGATAATGAGGTCAGCGATACCATCCTCGATCAGACGATCGGCGGCAGTGAGTGTACGGGGTTCGGTGCCTTCGGGCAGCACGATACGCTGGCGTGAGGCTTTGGCCTTGGCCGTAAGTTTTTCAAAAAGTCCCATTGTGTTATGGTATTAATATTAAGTGATTGTTTATTCCGAATTATTAAAGAGAATGATGATTCATATTAGCCACAAAGTTACAAACATTTCATCCAAAAGCAAAATATTTTTGCTTGGATATTAGGTCAATACTCTTTAAAGCGGGAGTATAGCCCGTGGGGAGTCAGGAATCTAAGCATTCGCTTCGAGAACAGGCAACAAAAAAATCTTTCTACACCGCGGGTGGGATATTGCTCAGTTCAGGGATTTTTTGCTACCTTTGCACTTTCAAATTTCAAACCCAGTCATACATATCTTTCAAACGAATTATGGGAGGTTTTTTTGGCACCGTCTCGGAGCGTCCGTGCATCACAGATCTGTTCTATGGCACAGACTATAATTCACATCTTGGCACCAAGCGTGCCGGTCTGGTGACTTTTGACCCTGAGAAGGGTTTCAACCGTAAGATTCACTCGCTGGAACGCGACTATTTCCGTTCGAAGTTCGAGGATGAACTCGATTCCTTCTACGGCAACCAGGGTCTCGGCGTCATCAGCGACACAGATCCCCAGCCCATCATCGTCAACTCCCATCTCGGGCGCTATGCGGTGGTGACCGTGGCAAAAATCAACAACCTGCGCGAAATCGCCGCTGAATTGCTCGCCGAGCGCATGCACCTGAGCGAGCTGTCGGCCAACAATATCAACCAGACTGAAGTTGTGGCCCTGCTTATCAACATGGGAAAGACGTTCGAGGACGGTATCAATCTCGTCTATAAAAAGGTCAACGGCTCATGCTCAATGCTCATCCTCACAGAGGACGGTATCATAGCCGCACGTGACTTCCTCGGTCGCACACCCATCGTCATCGGTCGCAAGGAAGGTGCCTATGCAGCCACAAGCGAGACCTGCGCTTTCCCCAATCTCGACTTCAAGGTGGTCCGTGACCTCGGTCCCGGAGAGATAGTGAGACTCCGTGCCGACTCCATGGAAGTCATTCGTCCCGCTTCAAAGAGAGAGCAGATCTGCTCATTCCTTTGGGTCTACTATGGCTTCCCTGCCAGTGACTATCTTGGAATCAATGTGGAAGATGTACGTGAGGCAGGCGGTCTTGCCATGGGTAAACATGATCCTACGGATGCCGACTGCGTCTGCGGAATCCCTGATTCAGGTGTAGGTCATGCTCTCGGCTATTCGGAGGGTAGCGGAATCCCCTACAAGCGTGCCGTGCTCAAATACACCCCGACATGGCCCCGCAGCTTCACACCGGGCAATCAGTCACGCCGTGACTTGGTGGCCAAAATGAAGCTTATCCCAAATCCCGCCATACTTGACGGAAGAAGTGTGGTGTTCTGCGACGACTCCATAGTCAGAGGTACTCAGCTTCGCGACAACGTCCGTACGTTCTTCGACTGCGGAGCCCGCAAAGTTCATGCGCGCATTTCATGTCCTCCACTCGTCTACGGATGCCCCTTCATAGGCTTCACATCATCCAAAAGTGACATGGAGCTAATAACGCGTCAGATCATCAAGGATTTCGAGGGCGATGACAAGGCTCATCTTGAAGAGTATGCCACCACAGGTTCTCCCCGATATGAGAAGATGGTCGAGGAAATAGCCCGCCGTCTCGGACTCTCCACTCTCAAGTTCAGCAAGATCGAAGATCTCATCGAGTCCATCGGGTTACCCAAATGCCGCATCTGCACCCATTGCTTTGATGGTACAGGTTGTCAGCCCGACAAGGCTTACGCTGAGGAGGAAGTTGAAAAGAACAAGGAATAAACCATCACCTGCGTTTTTAAGTTATAGTCCGCGTGATCCTGTCTCTGTGAGAGATGGTTCACGCGGATCTTTTTTGTTGATTTCCTTTATGGTAAGTGACATTCGTTCAGACGGAGGAATACGCATACGGGAATCCTCAATGTTAAAATATGCTAAACAAAGATTTTTTTATAAATCTTCTACATTAATAATTAATTGATAACTTTCGTTAGTGGGTATTTTTCATTAATTTTGCGCTCTGAAAAATCCAATAGTTACCGCATGTCTGACAACAAGAAAATTAAGACTGCCCTGGTGTCGGTCTTTCATAAGGATGGCCTGGATGAGATCCTGGCTCTGCTTAATAGCAACGGTGTAAAATTTCTCTCTACCGGTGGTACCCGCTCGTTCATCGAGGGTCTCGGCTACGAGTGTGCAGCCGTTGAAGACCTCACCGGTTATCCCTCCATTCTCGGAGGCCGTGTAAAGACTCTCCATCCCAAAGTGTTCGGCGGCATTCTCAACCGTCGTGACAACGAGGGTGACCGCGAACAGATCGCCAAATATGACATTCCCGAGATCGATCTCGTAATCGTAGACCTCTATCCGTTCAGTGCCACCGTCGCTTCAGGTGCTCCCGAAGCCGACATCATCGAGAAAATCGACATAGGCGGGATCTCTCTTATCCGTGGAGCCGCCAAGAACTACAAAGATGTTGTCATCGTAGCATCCAAGGTACAGTATTCACCCCTTGCAGAGATGCTCCGCCGCAATGGCGCCGAATCATCTCTCGAGGAGCGCCGCTGGTTTGCCGGTCAGGCATTTGCAGTGTCATCCGGTTATGATACCGATATCTACAACTACTTCGCATCCACCGAGATCGAGAGCACTATTCCTACATGTGAGGAACTTCGCATTGCATTTGACGATGCCAAGTCCATGCGTTACGGTGAGAACCCCCACCAGAAAGGAACCTTCTACGGTAAATTCGATGAGATGTTTGACCAGCTTCACGGCAAGGAGATCTCCTACAACAATCTTCTTGATATCGATGCTGCTGTCAGCCTCATCTCGGAGTTTGGCACCGAAGCTCCCACTTTCGCCATCCTCAAGCACAACAATGCCTGTGGTCTGGCCACCCGTGCCACTATGACCGAGGCTTGGAAAGACGCTCTCGCCGGCGATCCCGTCAGCGCTTTCGGTGGCGTGCTCATCGCCAACGGCGAGATCAATGCTGAGGCTGCCGAGGAGATTAACAAGATCTTCTTCGAAGTGATCATCGCACCCTTCTACACCGAGGATGCGCTTTCAATCCTTAAGCAGAAAAAGAACCGTATCATTCTCGTACAGAAGTCACCTCTCACCACCACACGTCAATTCCGTTCCTGTCTGAACGGTGCGCTGGTTCAGGACCGTGACCTCAAGATCGAGACCATTGATGATCTCAAGCAGGTGACTGATCTTGCCGTCACTCCCGAGCAGGCATCCGACCTCCTCTTCGCCAACAAGATCGTCAAGAATTCCAAGAGCAATGCCATCGTGCTCGCCAAGGACAACATGCTTCTTGCAAGCGGTGTAGGCCAGACCTCACGCGTGGACGCTCTGAAACACGCCATCGAAAAAGCAGCTTCATTCGGCCTCGATCTCCACGGTGCGGTCATGGCCTCGGATGCCTTCTTCCCCTTCCCCGACTGCGTAGAGATCGCCGGAAACGCAGGTATCAAGGCTGTCGTTCATCCGGGCGGTTCCATACGTGACAATGAAAGCGTTGACTATTGCAATGCTCACGGCATCGCCATGGTCACCACCGGATTCCGTCACTTCAAACATTGATTTATATTTTTCTCTCCCTTCAATTAAGTAGAATTTCAATATGGGATTATTCTCATTTACCAAAGAGATCGCCATTGACCTCGGCACGGCCAATACGATCATCATACACAACGACAAGATCG
>CAZOOY010000136.1:0-4776 GCA_964581555.1 uncultured Staphylococcus sp. | reverse complement strand
AACAAACTTTTCGGCTTTCCGCTCTTTATAGCCATAATGATCTTCATCTTCTGGGCTACTTTTTATATCGGAGCCTTCCCCATGGAATGGATTGAGAGTCTTGTTGGATGGATCGGTGACATCGTGCGTGAATATATGCCCGACGGATGGGTGAAGGATCTGATTGCCGACGGAATTATCGGAGGAGTTGGAGGTGTGATAGTCTTCCTTCCCAATATTCTCATCCTTTATCTATGCATTTCTTTCATGGAGGACTCCGGCTATATGGCCCGTGCCGCGTTCATTATGGACAAAGTGATGCATCGGCTCGGACTCCATGGCAAATCTTTCATTCCGCTTGTGATGGGATTCGGCTGTACTGTACCGTCGATCATGGCCTCACGATCCATCGAGAGCCGTTCCAGCCGGTTGATCACCATCCTTATCAATCCGTTCATCAGCTGTTCGGCCCGACTTCCCATCTATGTCCTTCTTATCGGTACATTTTTCCCGATGCATGCCACACTTGTCTTTCTTTGCCTATACGCTCTCGGTATCCTTGTGGCAGCTCTGACGGCGAGATTGCTGCGCAAACTGTATTTCGGAAAGGATGAGACACCGTTCGTGATGGAGCTTCCTCCCTATCGTGTCCCCACTCTAAAAGCCACTCTGCGCCACATGTGGGGAAAGGGGGAGCAGTATTTAAGAAAGATGGGAGGAGTGATTCTCGTGGCGAGTATCGCCGTCTGGGCCCTTAATTACTTTCCCCAAAGGAATGAACCCACATCATCGGATGACATTACCATTGATGACTCAAAAATAGATTTCTCACGCGACAGTTATCTCCAGGTGATAGGAAAGGCTGTCAATCCTGTGATGGAGCCTCTCGGCTTCCACTGGCGTGCGACGGTGGCAGCGATAGCCGGTGTCCCCGCCAAAGAGATTGTTGTCTCGACTCTCGGAGTTCTTTACACAGGTGATGAGGAGGCTTCTGACGCCACTCTGTCGGCACGTCTTACGCAAGATAATCCCACCACCGGGAAGCCTGATTTCACCACTGCCACGGCGCTTGCCTTCATGGTGTTCATCCTGCTCTATTGTCCCTGTATTGCCACAATCACCGCAATAGTAAAGGAGACGGGTAATCCCCGATATGGCCTTTTCACCATTATTTATAATACGGGGGTGGCCTGGATATTCGCTTTCCTCACGTATAGGATAGCACTTCTTTTCTGACCCGTTTTTTTGGCTGAACGGAGGGCATTGACTACCTTTGCAGGGTAAAAAAGCCATCATATTTCCTTCCGGTCATGTCACTCGCTTTCTATCTCGCACGTCGGTTGCCTCTGCGTTCGGAAAAACGCGGAGGGAAAACAGGTGTGACTGTCGCAGTGACGGGAATCGCTCTGGCCGTCATGGTGATGATCATCTCGATAAGCGTCATGATAGGATTCAGGGAGGCGGTGAGATCCAAGATAATGGGTTTCGACTCGCAGATCACGGTGGCTCCGAGAGCCGCCGAGGGTAAAGGTGCGCTCCCGACAATAGCCTATGAGGATCTCGGAGATGTACCCTCGCTGTTACCCGAGGGGGCATCGGCGGTTCTGACAGCCCGGCAGCCGGCCATACTTAAAACGACAGGAGATTTCTCGGGAGTGATCGTGAAAGGTGTCGATGAGGGTTATGACTGGGACTTTATCAGAAACAGTCTTGTGGATGGGGTGGTGCCCGATTACAGTGCCGACAGCACGCTCTACCATATTGTCATCTCCCGCTCTATCGCTGAAGATCTCGGTCTCGGGACCGGCGAACGTGTCGATACCTATTTTATAGGTGACGGTATGTATCGTACCCGTCGGCTGAAAATTGCCGGAATCTACGACACTCACTTTACGGAATATGACAAAAATATCATTTTTTCCGGACTCCCGATGCTGAGGCAGGTGAGTGACACCGAGGAAGGGAGGGGTGCGCTCATAGAGATAAACGGTCTTGACTCCGATGAGCAGATCGACGATCTCTCGGCCCGTATCTCCGATAGTCTTATGGATAGTTTCTATTCCGGGAAGACTGACGGTACTTTCACCGTCATCAACATTCATGAGAGCGCCGCGTTATATTTCAACTGGCTTGCGCTGCTGGACACCAACGTGGCAGTGATTCTCACTCTCATGGCTATTCTTGCTTCGCTGACGCTGGTGTCATCGCTTTTCATACTTGTACTGCGCAGGGTCAACACCATCGGGGTATTGAAGGCCCTCGGTGCTTCCAACCGTCTGATCCGGAGGACATTCATCCTCATGACCTTAAGGCTTCTCATCATCGGACTTGCAGTGGGAGATGTCCTTGGTCTCGGACTGGTGGCCATTCAGAAATATACATCGGTCGTTCCGCTTGATCCTGAAGCCTACTATCTTGACCATGTCCCGGTCGTGCTCCCGTGGCTGACGGTTCTCATCCTGAATGTAGTAGCGGCGATAGTCGCATTCGCAGTGCTGCTTGTCCCATCGGCAATCATCTCGACCATTAAGCCCGCACGTGTCATCAATTATGAGTAATATTCCCAAAGAAACCCAAAAGAAAGCTGAAAAGGCTTGACAATGCGTCGGAAAATCATTAACTTTGCACTTCAAGCTTATCCCGTCACAGGATCGGCTGCTTGAAAACAGATCATATAAATCAATTATAATATCAACTTCTAACCCTACCCGATGAAAAGAGTTTATACATTCGGAGATGGCAAAGCTGAAGGAAATGCTTCAATGCGCAATCTCCTTGGTGGCAAAGGTGCTAACCTTGCCGAGATGAACCTTCTTGGTATGCCTGTGCCTCCCGGCTTCACCATCACCACCGAAGTATGTACCGAGTACACACAGTATGGCCGTGACGAAGTGGTCAAGCGTCTTGAAAAGGACGTTAAGGAAGCCATCGCTCATGTGGAGTCACTCACCAAAACCAAATTCAACGATCCCGCTAATCCGCTTCTCGTCTCCGTGCGTTCCGGTGCACGTGCTTCAATGCCCGGTATGATGGACACCGTCCTCAACCTCGGTATGAACGACGCCACCGTAGCTTCACTTGCTGAAAAGAGCGGCAATCCCCGCTTCGCATGGGACAGCTACCGCCGCTTCGTCCAGATGTATGGCGACGTTGTGCTCGGTATGAAACCCAAGTCAAAGGCCGACATCGACCCCTTTGAGGAGATCATCGATAAGGTAAAGGAAGAAAAAGGTGTGAAATTCGATACCGATCTTGATGTCGACGACCTCAAGAAACTCGTCAAGCTCTTCAAGGACGCAGTGAAGGATACCACAGGCAAAGACTTCCCCAACGACGCATGGGATCAGCTCTGGGGTGGCATCTGCGCCGTATTCGACAGCTGGATGAACGAGCGCGCAATCCTCTACCGCCGTATGAACCAGATACCCGAAGAGTGGGGTACCGCTGTCAACGTGCAGGCCATGGTATACGGTAACATGGGCGACAACTCTGCTACAGGCGTGGCTTTCAGCCGCGATGCCGCTACCGGCGAGAACTTCTTCAACGGTGAATACCTCATCAACGCGCAGGGCGAGGATGTGGTAGCCGGTATCCGCACACCTCAGCAGATCACCATCGAGGGCTCACGCCGCTGGGCCAAGCTGCAGGGCATAAGCGAAGAAGAGCGTGCAGCCAAGTATCCCTCACTCGAGGAGTCGATGCCCGACTGCGCTGCCGAACTCATCGCTATCGCTCACCGTCTCGAAGACTACTATAAGGATATGCAGGATATGGAGTTCACAATCCAGGACGGCAAGCTCTGGATGCTCCAGACACGTAACGGCAAACGCACAGGTGCCGCTATGGTGAAGATCGCCATGGATTTGCTCCGCGCCGGTGAAATCGACGAGAAGACCGTGCTGATGCGCATGGAGCCCCAGAAGCTCGACGAGCTGCTCCACCCGGTATTCGACAAGGCCGCACTCAAGCGCGCCAAGGTCGTGGCCAAGGGTCTGCCCGCATCACCCGGTGCCGCAGCCGGCCAGATCGTATTCTCTGCTGAGGATGCCGAGGCATGGGCCGAGAAGAAACGCAAGGTAGTGCTCGTGCGTATCGAGACATCACCCGAGGACCTGCGCGGTATGGCAGTGGCCCAGGGTATCCTGACAATGCGCGGCGGTATGACATCACACGCAGCCGTTGTGGCCCGCGGTATGGGTAAGTGCTGCGTATCAGGCGCCGGCGAGATCAAGGTCGACTACAAGGAGAAGACCGTAGAGATGAGCGGCAAGGTATTCAAGGAAGGCGACTGGATCTCTCTCAACGGTTCTACCGGCGAGGTATACGAAGGTCAGGTGCCCACCACAGAGCCCGAACTCGGCGGTGACTTCGGCGCAATCATGAATCTCTCTGCCAAATATACCAAGACATACGTCCGCACCAATGCCGACACGCCCCGCGATGCCAAGCAGGCACGCAACTTCGGCGCGCAGGGTATCGGTCTGTGCCGCACCGAGCACATGTTCTTTGAGGGCGACCGTATCAAGGCTGTGCGTGAGATGATCCTCGCATCAGATGTTGAAGGCCGCAAGCAGGCACTTGCCAAGCTGCTGCCCATACAGCGTGGCGACTTCGAAGGCATCTTCGAGGCAATGGACGGCTACGGCGTGACAATCCGTCTTCTCGATCCCCCCTTGCACGAGTTCGTACCTCACCAGACAGCTACCCAGAAGGAGCTTGCCGAGGAGATGGGCATCACCCTCGCAGAGATAAAGGCCAAGGTTGACGCTCTCGAAGAATTCAACCCCATGCTCGGTC
>CAZOOY010000135.1:0-4780 GCA_964581555.1 uncultured Staphylococcus sp. | reverse complement strand
GGTCGCGGTTGAATGTGCGGTTGAATGTGGCGATGTTGTCCCATTCGTAGTTGATAGCCTGATTGTTCCACACGCCGAGCTCAGCTACAGGATGGTCACCGATCATACCTGTAGGGCCATAGGTATAGGAAGGAACGAAACGGTCCTGATCCCAGTTGGTGTACTCTGCATAGAATGTAGACTTGACGCTAAGACCTTTGATGATCTCCCAGTCCACGTAAGTATTACCGAGGAACTTCTTCCACACCTGCTCGTAACCCCAGAGATCAACTGCGATCATAGGCTGAAGCATGGTGGTGGGCTCACCGTGGTGAGTACAGGTAGCATAGTTGCCGTCAGCATCATAGACGGGCACAGTGGCGGGATAGATGAGCGCGCGCTGGATGGCCTGGCCCCAGTCGGTGTTCTTGGAGATACCGTAGTTGGCGTTCATGCTGACACCTACCTTGAGGTTGGGGAGGATCTTGATGTCGTCTACAAGCTTGACATTACCACGTCTGAAATCGGTATTCTTGATGACGCCGTCACCAAAATAGAAGTTCATCGTAGCGGCATAGGTGTTGGTCTTGGAACCACCGGTGATGTTGAGAGAGTAGTTCTGCTTGGTACCGGTCTGGGAGATCTCATCGATCCAGTTGGTGCCCTTACCGAATGAGCTGAGCTCTTCCTGAGTATAAGGAACAGGCAGGTTACCGTTGGCATAGTACTCATTCACAACTGTGGCATACTCAAGAGCGCTGAGCTGACCGATTTTGTGACGGATATTGTCAATGCCCCAGTAAGCGGAGAAGTCAACCTTGGTGGGAGACTCGAAGCTACCCTTCTTGGTGGTGATGATGACAACGCCGTTGGCACCACGGGAACCGTAGATAGAAGCGGAAGCAGCGTCCTTAAGTACGGTGATGTTCTCGACATCGTTGGGGTTGAGGTTGTTGAGACCGTCGTTGGTAATCATACCGTCGACAACAATCAGAGGAGAAGCGGATGCGCCGAACGAACCGACACCTCTCACGCGGATACCTGTGCCTGCGTAGGGAGTACCGTCGTTCTGAACGATCTGCACACCGGCGAGCTTACCCTGAAGGTTCTGACCGATGCCCTGGGTGGCGTTGTTTTCCATCTTGCTCTGGTTGACAGAACCGATGGATCCGGTGAGATCCTTTTTCTTCTGGACACCGTAACCGATGACAACCACCTCGTCAAGCTGCTCGGAATCCTCGCTCATGACGACGTCGATGGTCTGGCGACCGTTTACTGCAATGTCCTGGGTAGAGTAGCCGAGATAGCTGAACTGAAGAGTCGCATTAGGAGCGATCTTGATAGAGTAACGTCCGTCGACATCGGAGACTGTTCCCTGCGTGGAGCCACGCTCGGTCACGCTGACACCGATGAGCGGTTCGCCCGAAGGATCAGTGACTGTACCACTGACGATGGTGTTGACTTGTGCTGCCGCCCCCGCCGATATCGACAGGAAGAATAACAGACACAGAGCACTCAGTGTGCTGCTGATTAGATTTCGCACTGTTTTCATGATAATTTATATGATTGGTTTACAGGTAATACTGTGGTATTCTTTACCATCTCGGGATCTCGAGATCATCCTTTGAAGGCAAAGCGGGGAAGGGTTTGTGGGGCTCGGTCTGATACCAGAAAGAGGTAGAGGAGATGTCGCTCTTCTGATTGTTGTATCTCCAGTCGTGACGCCAGCCGAGGTCCTGGATGGTGACACGGAGGTCCTTGTCAAAGCGGACGGGATCGAGGATGTGCCAGCGATAGAGACCGAATGCAGTCACGGCGCGATAGAGGCCGTCGGGACGGATCACCTGATGCATACCGGCATAGGGAGTGGTGAACTCCTGATACTGATGGGTCTTCTGGTTCTCGAAGTTGTAGGAGCCGCAGAAGTAATCCTCGGTACCGGTGCCGCAGATGGTGGGATAATCCTTGTCGCCGTCGAGATAGAACTTGATCTCTCCCTCACCCCACCAGGCGTTATCGTTGACGCGCCATGCCATGTAGGTGCCGACATACTGACCTTTACCTTTCACACCGTCAAGAAGAGTGTGGACGGAACCCTGTGTGGGGTTGGAGCGGCGGAACTGAGCATGGAAGTAAGCCTGATCATCGGGCACGTCAGTGAGAGTATAGTTGATCTGATAGTAGAGGGTCATCTCCTGAGTGTTGATATTCTCGAAAGTGATGCGGGCCTTCTTGCGGAACGGCATGCACCAGTAGCAGTTGAAAGCACTTCCGGGATTCACACACACGGCGAGAGACGAGAGCTGGGCATATTCATTGTAAGCGGAACAGAAGAAGTCGCCCACGGGACACTCGACGGAGGGAGTTGTCTCGTCATCCCAGTACATGCGGATGATGGAGAAACGCCAGTTGCCGGTCGGAGTCATCCAGATCTGCTGGATAGCGCCGGGACCTTCGATTTCAGCGATTGTCACGGTCTCGCCCGGATTGATCTTTATATAAGGATTCACCTTCCAGCCTTTGCCGAGATCCTTGGCGGCCACATGGGCATTGGCTTTATTGCGTACATCCTTATCCTTGACGGGATCGGCCATGCCTCCACGCCCCTTTTCACCGGTAAAGTTCTCCGGAGAGATGGAGCGGGTCTTGGCATTGGAAAGTCTCGAGAGATTTCCCATGTTCATGTCCAGACCGTTAAACTGGTAGTTGTTCTGGGCTACGGCGCCCGCAGTGACCATGGCCAGGGCCACAAGCAACAGTGATTTGATTCTCATGTTTTAAGGTAGATTGGGTGAAGCTGAGGTAGTTACGCCTCAACCTAAACAATTGATAATCTGTGTTTTAACTAATTAATTCAGACTGATAGGAAGTCGGGGGGTTAAGTTAAGAATAAGATTCGTTCTTGGAGGCATTGAGCTCCTGCTTTCTTGCCACGAAGAAACCATAGTAGGCAATCACGGCGAAGGCTACGGCAGGCACGACATAGGCAGCCATGATGCTACCGGTCTGGTCTGACACGATACCCTGGATCTGAGTGAGCACCGCAGCTCCGGCAATTGCCATCACCATGAATGAACCACCGATCTTGGTGTCGTCACCGAGGCCCTGGAGACCGAAACCGTAAATGGTCGGGAACATGAGCGACATACACCCCGAGATACCCATGAGGCAGTAGACACCGAAAGCTCCGCGGCCAAACATCGCTCCCAGACAGCACATCACCGCGAGCAGGGCGAGAGCGACCAGAAGTTTGTAGGCTTTCACGTAGTTCATCAGACCGGTGCAGACGAAGCGCATGATCACGAAGAGGATGAGAGACATGATGTAGTAGGTGGCGGCGGCCTGCTCGGCTGTACGCGGGAGCAGATCGTTGAGACCTATCCACTGACAGACATCATAGAACTTTGCTGCCACAGGCTCGACATTGCGGAGAGCTGTGACGATGGCATCGGGAGTAGCCGATGATCCGAGTGAAGCAAGGATACCATCGAAGTCAAGCTGCTGCATGGCATAACGGATGACGAACGACCACACTGCAATCTGAGCGCCGATGTTGAAGAACTGAGCCACGACACCCCAGACATAATTCTTGTTTTTGCGGAGGCGACGGAGAGTGGAACGGAATTCAATCTTCTCCCCTTTCTCGCTGAGATTAGGCATCTTGGTGAGACGGATGGCGAGAAGAAGAACGAGCATAACGAGACCAAGGACAACATAGGCCATGGTGACCGCCCTGAGTTCCTCGCCCTGGATGGCGGCGAGTTCGGCGGGAGGGAGAGCAGCACGCTGAGTGGCTGTCAGGCCATTGAGCTGTGAGAGGACGAACACCTGACTGATCACCACACCGGCGATGGCTCCGAAAGGATTGAACGCCTGCGCGAGGTTGAGTCGGCGGGTCGCCGTGCTCTCGGGACCGATGGCAAGCACATAGGAGTTGGTCGACGTCTCAAGGATGGAGAGACCGGCGAAGAGCACGAAGATGGCCAACAGATAAGTGAAGAAACTGAAATCGATATTAACACCTGCGACGAGCATGGCCGGGAAAAAGAGGAGCGCGCCGAGTGAATAGAGTCCAAGACCAAGCATGACACCTGATTTATAGGTGTACTTCTTGATGAAGAGTGCACCGGGGACGGCGCAGCAGCCGTAGCCCAGCAGGTAGCACACCACCTGGATCCAGGCAGTCTTGGAATCACTCAGACTCATAATGCGCTTGAAAGCGGCCAACATCGTATCAGTGAGATTGTTGGGGATAGCCCACGCGAAGAAGAGAGTGGTAAGCAGAATGAATGGGAAGAGAATGCCTTTCGGCACGACTCTGATTCTATTCGTTTCCATTTTGACGAATACTCTTATTTATTACTATATATATTTACCCTATTGAAACTTTGTCTTTACTACATTCAGATCTGCTCCGAACAATTTCTTCACGATGGGAGCCAGTTCCTCTTCGGAAGCCTGGATATGTACCACCTTCTGGGAGTGAGTGAGCGATTCACCCGGTGCGAGCTCTGCGCCCGGCGACGAGGTCTCGATCTCATAGAAGGGACCCATGATCGAGCCATCCTCCACCGGACCATCGTTATAGGAATTGATCACATCACCCTCAAACGGATTCTCCTGCTCACCCCACTGGCCGTTGAGATAAGTCGCGGGACCCTCGGGCTTGTTGCACCAGAGAATAGTGAGCACACCCTTGGATGAGTCATAGCTTCCGCAGATATCCGTGGCACGTGTGGGGGGAAGACCGAGCTTCGAGCGGTGCTTGCCGTCTATCTTGAAATAAAGGATACCGTTCTCA
>CAZOOY010000134.1:0-4905 GCA_964581555.1 uncultured Staphylococcus sp. | reverse complement strand
GGGGAGGAAGAGATCGTAACCGCCGGTGAGTTCGGCCGTGAGGAAGATTCCCATCAGCGGTGCGTGCATGACGCCGGACATCACTCCGGCCATACCCATGAGGGCGAAATTCTTGACCGAGAGGTTGAGATCAAAGAAATAGTTGAGCCCGTAGGCGAAAAGGAATCCCGCCATGCAACCTACGAACAGCGACGGAGCGAACGTACCACCCACACCTCCGCCTCCATTTGTGGCCGAGGTGGCGAATGTCTTGAGGAGGACTATTGCAGCGATGAAGCCCATGATCCACCAGGGATTGTCGCGGTCAGCATAAAAGACGGAGTTGTTGACGATGGACCCTGTGTTGCCGTCAAGAAGTCCCATGATGGATGAATAGCCTTCACCGTAGAGTGGGGGTATGAAGAATACGAGGAGTGCCAGTATGCTCCCTCCGACCGCAATCTTGGCCCAAGGGGAATGAAAGCGGCGGAACATACCTTCCATCATGTTCATCGAACGGGTGAAATAGAGGGACACGAAACCGAGAAAGAGACCGAGGAGAATTGCAAAGGGGATACGTCCGGTGACGAACGGTTCGCTCTGAACGAAGAAAAACTCCACGTCGTATCCCGTGAATGCGTAGGCCACGGTGGCTGCAGTGATTGAAGCGATGAGGAGAGGCATCACCGAGACGGTGGTGAGGTCGATCATTAGCACTTCGAGGGTGAAAAGCATCCCCGCGATAGGAGCCTTGAAGATACCGGCTATACCTGCCGCCGCTCCACAGCCCACAAGAATCATGAGAATGCGGGGCGACATGCGGAACAGGCGCCCGAGATTGCTTCCGATGGCAGCCCCGGTATAGACTATCGGGCCCTCGGCTCCCACCGAGCCGCCGAAACCGATGGTGATAGAGCTCGCGATGACCGAGGTGTACATGTTGTGCTTCTTGAGGCGGGATTTGTTCTGCGAGAGTGAATAAAGCACACGGGTGACACCGTGGGATATATTGTCGCGGACCACGTAGCGGACATAGATACTGGTGATGAGGATACCCGCAACCGGGAGGAAAAGATATAGATAATTTCCCCCGTTGATGGCCAGATGGGAAGTGAGCAAAGAGGAGATGGTGTGGATGAGCCATTTCAGCACAAGCGCGGCAAAGCCGGCAGCAATTCCCACCATGAGGGCGAGAATGCTCACGAAAGTCTTCTCCTTTATATGTTTCTCACGCCATGACAGGACGTGGAGAAAGGCGTCGTTGAAGCGCCGGAGAAGTGTATGAAGTATTCGTTGTGACATCTTATATCGGTTTATTGATTCATGAGATCCATCTCATTTCCCCTCTCCGCGAAGGACAGTGCGGATGGTGTGGAAGAGGATGCGCAGGTCCACTCCGAGAGAAAGATTCTGAATATAAAGTATGTCGTATTTTAGTCGTTCGATCATCGAGGGGACATCCGATGCATAGCCGTATCTGACCATTCCCCAGGAGGTGAGTCCGGGCCGGACGAGGTGGAGCAGGACGTAATGGGGGGCCGTCCGGCTGATCTCATTGATGAAGTATTGCCGCTCAGGACGTGGACCGACAAGCGACATGTCCCCCTTGAAAACGTTCCAGAGGTTGGGGAGTTCGTCAAGGCGATATTTCCTCATCCATCGACCGGTTGAGGTGACACGAGGATCGGAGTCGGTGGAGAGACGGGGGAGACCCTCGGGTTCGGAGTCGGCCCACATCGACCGGAACTTGTAGATGCGGAAGGGACGACGGTGACGTCCGATACGCTCCTGGGAATAAATGACAGGGCCGGAAGAACTCAATTTCACGGCTGCTGCAAGTAATAGCATGAGCGGACTGAGGATGACGAGTCCCACTCCCGAGACCGAGATATCCAGGGCCCGTTTGATTGCTATGAAAGAGTCGGGCATGGCGGGCGCGGTGAGGTCGGTGAGCGGTTCGGCCGTCACCGTGTCAAAACGCACCTGTCCGGTGATGATAGCCTGTTCATCGGGACTCAGCATTACCGGGATGGAGAGTGGAAAGAGCCGGGAGAGGATGTTCATGATCCGGGTTGAATCGAGCGTACCGGAGCTTATCACCACTCCCTTTATTCCGTTAGCACGGATATAGCTTTCGATATCATCGCATACCACCTCCGGGATGGAGATAGGAGTGGGATCAGGAGCAGGATGGAGATTACAGATCGCGGCTATGTGGAAACGATAGTCACTTCCGATGCGGTCACTACGGGAGATCTCCGATGATGGAGATGGAGAAGAGGTAATCAAAAGATAGTCGGCCGGAGGCCGCAGTCCGAGACGGTTTCGCAGCCAGGTGGTGAGGAGGAAACGAGGAATATAGACGATGGGAAAGAGCACGGAGAAGAAAAGGAGAATCATCTCATAGTTGTAGCGCCGGCGCGGGAGCACGTCGTTGAGAAGCACTACAAGGAAGAAGACCACGGCTGCAATTGCAACAGAAAGGAGTGTCTTTAGAAACTCACCCACTCTCGGCTTGGCTATCACCCGGACATAATAACCCGAGATATAGTAAAGAAGCATCATGAAGAGAGGACACAGGAGAAGAGTGAGTCCGACACCCGGGGAGCGGAAAAAGACCGCGATGGAGTCGTAGCGCAGGGAGATGGCCGGGATGACGAAATATCTCACGATGCTGAAAACTATCAGTCCCGCGAGAGTCGACACATAGTCGACCGCCACATAGAGGGCCCGGATTTTCTGTTCTCCTTTCAAGGGCGCAGTATTTCTATCTCCCCTGTGGAGAGAAATTTCACAACCTTGGAGGGACGGGCCGGGTGACGGTCGTCCCGACGGTAGAAAGCTACGTAGTCAACCGCGGAAATTATTTCTTCAGGTATCTCGTCAAAGAAGACCGGAGCCGGATTACCGCTGATATTGGCCGAAGTGGAGACTACCGGCTTCCCCAAAGCCAGTGCCAGTCCGGAAGAATAGAGCTCGGATGTCAGCCTGATGCCTGCGCTACCGTCAGACGCGAGGAGGTCGGGAGCAAGTCCGCGAGCATGAGGGTAGACCACGGTGACGGGACGCCCGTCAGGGTGATCGAGAAGGGTAGCGATGACATCGGGAAGCGGTCCGACACACTGTTCAAGCCGGGCTCGAGATCCGACCAGAGATATGAGAGCTTTACTGTCGGCTCTGCGCTTGATGGCATAGATCCGGCGGACAGCATCGGCACATGAGGCATCACATCCCAATCCCCAGACGGTGTCAGTGGGGTAGAGGATCACACCGCCGGCTTTCATGACGTCGACCGCACGCTCTATGTCGGCTTGAAATGTCGGTTTCATTATGCAAACTTAAGAAAAAAACCTATCATCGGCAAACATTTCCACCACAGTGAGATCATTTGACGGGAGAAAAATCTTTTTGGCGTGGGGAATATGTGCGTGTAAATAAAATTTATCGTATCTTTGTGGAATAAGGCGTTTCGTCACCGAGCGCTCATCACGTTCCATATCATCACCATTTATGAGTAAACCGATCACATTTGACCGCATGTGCCGATTCATCATCACGCTTGTCATCGCTGCGGGATGCATCTGGCTTGTCAATATACTCCGCAATGTCCTTCTGCCTTTCTGTCTGGCATGTCTGATAGCTTATATGCTGCAACCCGTCGTGGAGTTCTGCATGGAGAAGCTACGCATCAAGTGGCATATCGTGGCTATCTTCCTCACGCTGGGCGTGGTGGGAGGAGTGATTGTGGGCCTTGCGTATCTTTTCGTCCCTTCGATAGTCGACGAGACGACACAGATGATCGCACTCGTGAAGAAATATTCCGACTCCGGAGAAATCCTACCGCTGCTTCCAAAGGAGATGTGGGAGACGGTGGAAATGTATTTCAATGCCGATTCAATGACACGACTAATAGCGGGAGGGAAACTGGAGAGTATTCTCTCCAAGAGCCTCACTCTGGTATCGACTTCGGTCGAATATCTGTTTCACGTGCTCGAGTGGTTGCTGACATTTATCTATGTCATCTTCATTCTGCTTGACTACCGTGACCTCATGAAGGGATTCCAGATGCTCGTGCCTAAGAAATATCGTTCGATCTCGATGAAGCTTTCAGATGATATCAAGTTCTCCATGAACCGGTATTTCAGAGGTCAGGCGTGTCTTGCGCTCTGTGCTGCCGTCTTCTACTGCATCGGGTTTTCGATAGTGGGGATACCGATGGCCATAGTGCTCGGTGTGCTTGTAGGTATCCTTTACATGATACCATATTTCCAGTATGTCACTCTCGTCCCCGTTGCCTTTGTCTGCTTCATCTCGGCGCTTAGCGGGCCGGAAAGCTTCTGGATCATCTTCGGCAAATGCCTTCTTGTCTATCTCGTGAGTCAGAGTGTTTGCGATTACATCCTCACTCCCAAAATCATGGGTAAGGCTCTCGGCCTGAATCCGGCGCTGATATTGCTTTCTCTTTCAGTGTGGGGGACGCTCCTCGGACTGATCGGTATGATCATCGCCCTTCCGCTCACAACACTTCTGTTGGCTTACTATCAGGAATATGTGGTCGGTGATGATAATCCATCCGCCCATATGCTCGGAATCACCGCGCTGCCCAAGAAAAACGCCCGGAAACAAGGAGAGGATCAGTAGGGCTGAGAGAGTGAAGGAGGGTTGCATATGTCGTGGAAATTTTGTAACTTTGTAGGTTATGAATTTCCAACTGTCCTCACAATATAAACCCACCGGTGACCAGCCACAGGCGATAGATCAGCTTGTGAAAGGAATCAATGCCGGTGAGAAAGCGCAGACTCTCCTCGGCGTGACGGGATCAGGCAAGACATTCACGATGGCGAATGTCATAGCCAGCACCGGCAAGCCTACTTTGATATTGAGTCACAACAAGACTCTCGCCGCCCAGCTCTACGGCGAGTTCAA
>CAZOOY010000133.1:0-4943 GCA_964581555.1 uncultured Staphylococcus sp. | reverse complement strand
CCCAGAAGATGAAGATCATTATGGCTATAAAGAGCGGAAAGCCGAAAAGTTTGTTGGTGACGATAGTGTCGATAATATGTGTGGCACTGTTGCGGTCAAGCTCCTCATCCTTGACCATAGTCTCGGCGAGTGCTCCCGCTATGAAACCATATTTTTCATCAGCTATGGCAGCCGTGAGATCAGTGCCGGGATGAAGCTTCTCGAATTCCGCGAGCTTACTGTCACGCAGTGCCGTCAGTTCCGCTGCATCCGCCAGACCGGCGATATGATCCTGCACTTCGGGATCCTTTTCCAGGAACTTTATGGCGAGATAGCGTGGAGAGAAATGGCGGTCAATGCCCGGATGAGTCTTGAAGGCCTCCTTGATCTCAGAGAGAATACCCTCGATGTCCTTGTTGAGACTCACATGGATATGACGCACACTCTCGTGCTCGCCCTCGTAGACTTTTATCACGGTATCGAAGAGCTCATCTATTCCGCGGCCGGTCTTAGCCGTAGTGGGAACGATAGGAACCCCTATCATGTCACCGAGGGCCTTGAAATCAAGCTTGACACCTTCTCGCTCAAGTTCGTCATACATATTGAGAGCTATCACCATCGAGCGGTCCATATCGATCAGCTCGGTGGTCAGATAGAGATTGCGCTCAATATTGGATCCGTCCACGACGTTTACGATCACGTCAGGCGTCTCGTCATGAAGATAGCGCCGCACATAAAGTTCTTCAGGGGAATAAGATGCGAGGGAATATGTCCCGGGCAGATCAACGATGTTGAATTTGTACCCCTTGTACTTCATGATACCTTTTTTAGCATCGACAGTCACACCGCTGTAATTCCCCACATGCTCCCGGGCTCCGGAAGCAATGTTGAAGAGTGAGGTCTTGCCGCAGTTAGGATTTCCGATCAGCGCCACGTTGATCACCTTTCCGCGATCCTCGTGATGGACGGAGGGGTGAGACAGCTCTGAGTCATCGGCAATGTTCGTGTGACTCGGGAGAGAGGCTCCGCTGGTTTCTATAGGTTCCACTTCCACGAGATCGGCCTCGACCCTGCGGAGTGAAATTTCATAACCCATTATCTCATACTTCACCGGGTCACGGAGCGGCGCAGCCATGAGTACCTTGATCTCACGACCTCTCACGAAACCCATCTCGATCATGCGCTTGCGGAATGCTCCGTGGCCCAGGATCTTTATTATCACACATTTACTACCTGTAGGAAGTTCCGATAATCTCATTTTTTTCTCTTTGGGTTACAAAATTCCGAATTTCCTATGAAAACCGAAATACCTAAAATTAGTGATTTTTATCTCTTCCGGTGCTTTTCCTGCGTGGAGACGGCGTGGAGTGAGCCGATGTATAGGGTCCGAACAGCTTATTGATAAGGTCGGAACGGTGCATCTTCCGCAGTGAGCGGGTGATATCCTCCCTGTAGGCCCTGTCATACCAGAAGAAATATTTTCTCTGCCCCTGCTTAGCCTCGGGAGTGGTGGCAGTAAAGACCTTCTCGAGTGTATAGGGATGATAGCCGGTATAGTAAATCTCTGTCGAGAGGGTCATCGGGGTGGGCGTGAAATCCTGCACCTGCTCGAGATGAAGATTCAGTCCCTTGGTCTCGACGGCCAGTTGGGCCATGTCCTCCTCCCGACAACCGGGATGGGATGAGATAAAATATGGAATGAGCTGCTGTTTTAGACCGTGGCGGGAATTGACATTCTCGAAGAACTTGGAGAACTCGTGATAGAGCATGAAGGAGGGTTTACGCATGATTCCAAGCACGACGTCGCTCGTATGCTCCGGCGCAACCTTCAGTCTGCCCGAGACATGCGAGACTATTAGTTCCTCGTTGTATCGGGCGTTCGCCTTGTCTATTTCAGGAATCCCTGTCCTGTGCATGGAGAGGTCATATCTCACACCGCTCCCTATGAACGACTTCTTTACGCCGGGCACAGCATCAACCGCGTGATAGAGATCCAGAAGTGGTCGATGATCGGTGTCAAGATTCGGACAGACCTTTGGCGTCAGGCATGAGGGGCGCAGACATTTCCTGCATATATCTCTGTTCTTTCCACCCATTCGGTACATGTTGGCGCTCGGACCGCCGATGTCACTTATATACCCCTTGAAGTCTGGCATCCGGGTGACCTGACGCACCTCCCTGAGCACCGACTCCTTGCTTCGGGACGCGATAAACTTTCCCTGATGAGCCGAGATGGTGCAGAAAGAGCAACCACCGAAACAACCACGGTGGACATTGACCGAATGACGTATCATCTCGTAGGCCGGAATCCGCTTATCCTTGTAGCGCGGATGAGGCATACGGGTATAGGGGAGGTCAAAGGAAGCATCTATCTCACCCGTAGTCATCGGAGGGAGCATCGGCGTAACCTTGATCCATTCCTTTCCGTGTAGCTGCCAGAGTGTCTTCCCCTCCATTGCATTACTTTGCTGCTCGATGTGACGGAAATTTTCGGCCTGCGCTTTCTTGTCCTTAAGACATTTCTCAAACGGATGAAGCACGATGTCATGCTCTCCCTCATATATTCCGGACGATGGCAGAATTAAAGGACACTCCTTCTCTCTCGCCACAATCTGTTTCATGTCGTGAAGATCTTCCACCTTTTCGCCTGCTTCAAGTCGACGGGCTATCTCGACTACAGTCTTCTCCCCCATCCCATAAGAGATAATATCCGCCTTGCACTCCATCAGGAGCGAAGGGCGCAGCCTGTCCTGCCAGTAGTCATAGTGGGAGAGGCGGCGCATGGAAGCCTCGATACCTCCGGCAATGACAGGCGTATCGGGAAACAGCTCCTTAAGGATTCCGGAATAGACGATGGTAGGATAATCTGGACGCGCGCCATGCCGTCCGCCGGGAGTATATGCATCATCGCTGCGTCGACGACGCGCGGCGGTATAGTGGTTCACCATCGAGTCCATGGCTCCTGCGGAGACTCCGAAAAAGAGTCTCGGCGCACCAAACTTCTTGAAGTCACGCAGATCATCCTGCCAGTTGGGCTGAGGGACTATGGCAACCTTATAACCGGCAGCCTGGAGCACACGTCCGATCACCGCAGCTCCAAATGAGGGATGATCCACATAGGCATCACCTGAGAAAAGCACCACATCCACATGATCCCATCCAAGTGCTTTCATCTCCTTGACACTTGTCGGGAGATACTTTTCTATTTCCTTACTCATGACTCCTTGACAAGTTTTGAGAGACGCTCTTCCATGGCAAGGATCTCGTCACGCAGACGGGCGGCCTCGATGAATTCCATCTTCTTGGCGGCATCAACCATCTCTTCCCGACGCTTGGTGATGAGTTTCTGCAAGGCGTCAGCCGACATGTAGGGAATGACGGGATCGGCGGCGAGATTGACTCCGGTAGAGTATTCGGAAGCATAGGGCACCGCCTCAGTCTTTTTCTTTGCAGGAAGTTTCTGTTTGGGGGCGGTTGAGTTACGGCCTGAAGTCTTGACAGTTGGTTCGCCATCCTCATCCTCAAGTCCGATGATGACATTGCGTGCCTTGACGATGGCCTGCGGGGTGATTCCGTGCTCTTCATTGTAGGCGAGCTGTATGGAACGTCGGCGTGCAGTCTCGTCAATAGTCTGCTGCATGGAATCGGTAATCTTGTCAGCATACATGATCACTGTGCCGTTAAGATTTCGGGCCGCACGTCCCACAGTCTGTGTGAGCGAGCGGTGATTGCGCAGGAATCCCTCCTTGTCGGCATCGAGGATAGCTACGAGGGATACCTCCGGGAGATCAAGACCCTCGCGGAGCAGATTGACACCCACGAGGACATCAAACTCTCCGGCCCTGAGTCCGTCAAGAATCTTGATGCGGTCCAGTGTGTCCACATCGCTGTGGATATATGCTGTCTTGATGCGGAGCTTCAGGAGATAGTCATTCAGTTCCTCAGCCATTCTCTTGGTGAGGGTGGTGACGAGCACACGTTCGTCAGCCTCTATGCGGCGGTTGATCTCCTCGAGAAGGTCGTCGATCTGATTCAGGGACGGACGCACGAAGATCTGGGGGTCAAGAAGTCCGGTGGGACGGATGATCTGCTCCACGACAACGCCCTCACACTTCTCAAGCTCATAATCGGCCGGCGTGGCGCTGACATAGAGCACCTGAGGCGTGAGTCGCTCGAACTCCTCAAACTTCAGCGGTCGGTTGTCAAGAGCGGCAGGAAGGCGGAAACCATATTCCACCAGGTTGAGCTTGCGCGAAAGGTCACCCCCATACATCGCGCGGCATTGCGGGAGTGTCACGTGGCTCTCATCTATGATCGTCAGGAAATCCTTGGGGAAATAATCGAGAAGACAGAATGGACGCATACCCGGCTGACGTCCGTCGAAGTAGCGCGAATAGTTCTCGATACCCGAGCAGTGGCCTACTTCGCGAAGCATCTCCACGTCATAAGTCACACGCTCGAGCAGTCTCTTGGCCTCGAGCTCTTTCCCTTCGCCGAAGAAACGGTTGTACTGTTCGCCGAGATCAAGCTCTATCTGACCTATCGCACTTCCCATTCTCTCCGGAGATGTCACGAAAAGATTGGCGGGAAAGATCTGAAATTCGTCATGTGTACCCAGTGAGGTGTTATCTTCGGGATGCAGTGTCTTGATAGATTCTATCTCATCGCCCCAGAAGGTCACACGCACGATGATTTCTTCATAGGCAAGACGGATATCCACCGTGTCACCTTTCACCCTGAACGTACCGCGGCCGAGTTCTATCTCATTCCTTGAATAAAGGGCACCCACGAGTGAGCGAAGAAACTTGTTGCGGGCTATCTTCTGCCCTCTCCTGATCTGAACCACGTTGGAATCGAAATCCCCAGGATTGCCCATGCCGTAGAGACATGATGCTGTCGAAACCTCTTACACATCCTTCCGGCCCGAGAGAAGCGCCGAGACGGTGGAGAGACGGAGCTTCTCG
>CAZOOY010000132.1:0-4949 GCA_964581555.1 uncultured Staphylococcus sp. | reverse complement strand
TTCAGCCCATCTTCCTGGGCGGCCGGATCGTCAACGGCAACCGTCTTGCCCATGTGGGTGAGGAGGTGAGCCGCTTGCAGCAGCGCCAGACGGCCGACGAGGTCCGCCGCGATGTGGAACAGTATTACTGGCAGCTCGTCTCCCTTCACTCCAAGCATGAGACTCTTGAAAAGGTGATTGCGATGCTCGACACTCTCACCTCTCAGGTGCAGATCTATGTCGATGCCGGAATCACCACGACCAATGACCTGCTTGAGGTGAAATTGAAAAGGAACGAGATGCTTGTGGCCCGGACGGAGCTCGACAACGGTATAACTGTTCTCAGAATGCTCCTGTCGCAATTCGTCGGGAAGGGAACCACCGGTTCGGTGGATGTGGCTTCGGATATCCGGCCTGGCGTCCTGCCGGTGTTCCCGCAGGAGATTTTCCGCAATCCCGAGGAGTGTCTTGACCAGACCGTAGGACACGGGCTTCTCACTCAGAACGTGAAAGCAAAAGAGCTGGAACAGAAGATCGCGCTCGGAAATAATCTCCCTATGGTGGCCGCCGGTGCGAGCTACAACTATGAGCATCTTCTGGATCAAGGTCACACTTTTGCCAATGTCTACGTGACCGTAAGTGTTCCTATCACCGACTGGTGGGGCGGATCGCATGACATGAAGAAGAAAAAGCTGGAGACTCAGATAGCCCGCACTCAGCTTGAGGATGACTCTCAGCTCCTCATGATAGCCATGACGAATGCATGGAATGACTTGACGACCTCCTATACTCAGATGGAGATCGCCAAGGAATCCATAGCTCAGTCTGAAGAGAATCTGAGACTCAACCGCAATTTCTACGATGCCGGCACCATCACGATCACTGATCTGCTTGACGCGCAGACGCTCTACCAGCAGGCTCAGGATAAGTTTGTGGATGCCTACGGACGGTTCCAGATTAAGAAACTTGCCTATCTGCAGGCAACGGGAAGATAAAAAATCTTTAGAAAAGATCCCCCCAGGGGTAGCTCCCCGGTTTCATGGAGACATAGGTTTGGTTGGGTGCCTGCATGCGGACCACGCCGGGAGCTATCTCATGGGTTACCGTGAACGCATGGCAATCCAGATGGCGCAGGATGGCGTAGGCAGTGGCACCCCCTTCTATTATCATTTCTTTGGGGGAATGGATGGCAAAGAGATCGGCGACGGTTTCGGCCATTGTCTCGCGGAGCCAAACGGCCGTGTCATGCCCCGTGCGGTGACGGTCGGCAATAGCCAGGATGATCTTGTGACTGTCACCGTAGGTCGGCCCGATAGCCTCAGCCCATGAATGACCGGTAGCCTCTCCGTCATAAACGGATGTGGGCATAAAGGCTGTGTCGATTCCGCAGTCGATAGGTTTACTCTGTGTGCTTCCACACACTATAATGGCGTCCGTAAGATCAATTTCAGGCTTTACGCGCGGTGCATCCTTCGTTGCGCAATAGCGATGGAGGAAAGCGGTGAAAAGATCAGCCGCTCCGGCGAGGAGGGTATCATCAGTAGCGGAGGCGACGGCTGATTCAATATCAGCATCGTTGACAGCATCGGGACATGAGAGATCAAAGTCAGCCGAGAAGCGCTCATCCAGCCGGGAGGAGAATGCAGGAAATTCAGGATCAAACGAGAAATCGGTCTCGTGAATAGGTCTACCACCTATGTAATATACACCTCCGCTGATTGTACGTCCTTTTGATGGATTGGCGGGAAGATAGAGGGCACGGTTGTAACGCGTGTTGTCAATAATTGCACGCAATTCTGCCGTGACATGACCACGCAGGGCTGAATCCGTTTTCTTGAAGATATGACGTAAACCCGGAATAGATTCAAGAGCGGCTGCAACGCGCGCGGATTCAGCCACCGCCTCAGGCTCATTCATGGAGCGGGTGTCGGTGGCAATGACAAGCACATCGGTGTCAGGATTGACGTCTGTATCAAGGGTAAGCATCACACGAAGGCCGAGACGGTGGGCAATGCCCGCCATCTCGGCTGCTCCTGTGATGTCGTCGGCTATAACGGCGATCATAACAATGTATTATTCCTTGATACCCAGACGGTATTTGGCCATGCGGGTAGCGTAGTCGATGCTCAGCATCATAGCGTCCTCGCTTGCCACGCCCTTACCCGCAACGTCGAAAGCGGTTCCATGATCCACACTGACGCGGATGATGGGGAGACCGAGGGTGATATTGACGCCGTTGGCGCTCTCCATCTTGCCGGTCTCGCGGTTCCAGTTGAATGCGCAGACCTTCAAGGGGATGTGGCCCTGATCATGATACATGGCCACGCAACCGTCATACTTGCCGCACTTGGCCTTTGCAAAGATTGAGTCCGGGGGGACAGGACCATCTACGTTGAAACCGCGGGCTTTCAGCTCCTCCACTGCGGGGATGATCTCAAGAGCCTCCTCATCGCCAAACATTCCGTTTTCGCTGCTATGGGGGTTCAGACCGGCAATACCGATGCGGGGATTCTCGATGCCGAACTGACGGCATGCGTCGGCGATGAGTTCGGTCACTTCGATCACACGATCCTTCTTCACAAGATCACATGCCTTGCGGAGAGGCACGTGGGTGGAGACATGGATCACGCGGATATTCTCATCGGCCAGCATCATGGCATACTTCTTGGTTCCGGTGAAGGTGGCGTAGATCTCCGTGTGGCCGTCGAAGTGATGACCTGCGAGATTAAGCGCCTCCTTGTTGAGCGGAGCCGTCACAGTGCCGTCCACCTTGTTCTCGAGAGCGAGTTCGATAGCTTTCTTGATGCTGACGAAGGCGGCGTTGCCACACTGGGGCTGAACCTCACCGAATTTGAAGGTGGACATATCGACACACTCAAGATCGTAAACGTCGATCGTGCCATACTCAAACTTCGCATCCTTTACATCCTTCACAGGATTGACCTTGAGGTCAAGACCAAGAAGCTTGACAGCCTCCTTCATCACGGCAGCATCGCCGGTCACGATAGGGCGGCACTGCTCATAGGTTTCTTTATGACTGAGGGCGCGCAGCACGATTTCGGGTCCGATACCGGCGGGATCGCCCATTGTAATTGCTAAGATCGGTTTCATGGATCAATAGAGTGAATTGTAAATATCTTTCGCATCCTGCTCGGTGACCTCGCGGGGATTGTTTTTCAGGAGTCGCTGTACTTCCATGGCAGCCTTGGCCATACCATCCACAGCGCTCTGAGGGATATTGAGATCAGAGAGCTTCTGGGGAATACCCACGGCCTTTGAGAGTTCGCAGATGAAATCGACTCCATTCTGGGCTGTCTCATCGTCATCCTTGCCTTGAGGTGCACCGCAAGCGATGGCAACCTCGGCATAACGACGGAGATTGGCGGGACGGTTGAACTTCATTACGGAGGGGAGAAGGATGGCATTTGAGAGACCATGGGGAATGTGGAATTCACCTCCGAGAGGATAGCTGAGTGCATGAACGGCAGCCGTGTTGACAGGGCCGAGCACGAGACCACCGTAGAGCGATCCGAGGGCGAGAGCCTCGCGTGCCTCCACGTCATTTCCGTCCTTGACAGCACGGAGCAGATTGGCCGCAATCAGGCGTATGCCCTGAAGAGCGTAGATATCAACTGCAGGATGGGCAAACTTGTTGGTGTAAGCCTCGATGCAGTGAGTAAGTGCATCCATTCCGGTATCGGCCGTAACCTTGGAGGGCACGGTCATGGTGAGCTTGGGATCCACGTAGGCCACGTCGGCAAGAAGATAGGGACTCACGATACCTTTCTTAAGCTTGTCTCTCTCGTCGAGAAGGATGGCGTTG
Organism: uncultured Staphylococcus sp.; assembly: GCA_964581555.1. GTDB lineage: Bacteria > Bacteroidota > Bacteroidia > Bacteroidales > Muribaculaceae > Duncaniella. The sequence goes on along the minus strand of CAZOOY010000132.1, from coordinate 1,147 downwards.
GGCGATACCTCGCTACCTGTTCCGGCGGTAGTGGGGAGACAGGCCAGCCAAAGCCCTTTCTTGTTGATAAAGCCTGTGCCGAAGCAATCTTCGGCCTTCTGGTCACTATTGATGAAAGCTGCAACAAGCTTGGCCACGTCGAGCACAGATCCACCTCCGATACCTACAACACTGTCGGCGCCGAAATCGCGGGCCTCCTTGAGGATTGCATTGAAATCGGTGAGCGAAGGCTCAGCCACGATGTCCTTGAACACCTTTACCTCTACTCCATGTTCCTTCAGTTCATCAAGAGTAGGCTCGATGAGAGGGATGATGGGAGGAGCGGTGAGGACAAAGAGTCGCTTGTGGCCGAGTTTGAGATAGTCCTCGACAAAGGTCCTTATGCAGCCTGAACCGAATACAATTTTCTGAGGTTGCAGGATTGTGATTGGTTTCATATATTTCTGATAGTTGAAATGTGAGATTCTTTATGCGGGCTCCACTTCGAGGCTCTCGCGCTGTTTCTTTCTGTCCTCGAGATAGCCATGGATAGTCAGCTCCTTGGCGGCGAGAGGTGCGGCGAAGAGATAGCTGGCGAGATAGCCCACGACGAGTACGATGAGGTGACTGTATACACCAAGCATATATTTGTGGTGGCTGAAATTCCATTCTCCAAGATCGAGAAGAGTCACGGGGGTACCTGTGCCGTGGATGTCGACCTTGGTGGATGTGAGGACAGCGTATGCAGTGAAGATCACGGCAGCGATTATGCCGACGAGAAGTCCCTTGCTGTTAGCCCTGCGGCTGAGCAGACCGCGTATGTTTAAAAAGTTCTTCTTTCACAACACTTTCCAATGTATATTTCGCGGAAGGACAGCCGCTGCAGTGACCGGTAAATTTTATATAGGCAATATCACCTTGAATCTCCGTCAGATAAATATTTCCACCATGTTTCATCAGGTATGGTGACACATATTTTGCCAAAATATCTTCTATTTGCTTTTTCTTCTCTTCCATGTTTTGATTCTTTCATCTAAAATTTCATTTTATATCATTCCTGACAGGGCTCTTCATATTTGCAAAGAAACCTTCTTTCATACTCCGCAATCAATCCTGCTCTGAAATCCGGATGTGCAATTTTAATCAGTGCTGCCGCACGCTGCTTTAA
>CAZOOY010000131.1:2103-4983 GCA_964581555.1 uncultured Staphylococcus sp. | reverse complement strand
GCGTTCAGGTCATCCTCGAATGCACCGAGCACAAGGCAAGCGGTATGCCCGGCACTTCCCGTTATATCACCACCAAGAACCGCAAGAACACCACCGAGCGTCTGGAGTTGAAGAAATACAACCCCATCCTCAAGAAAGTTACCGTTCACAAAGAAATTAAATAATTCACTGACTCATGGCAAAGAAAACCGTTGCAACTCTGCAAAAAGGCGAAGGCCGCACCTACAGCAAGGTCATCAAGGTCGTTAAGTCGGCGAAGACCGGTGCTTACACCTTCCAGGAACAGATGGTTCCCAACGACGCTGTGAAGGATGTCCTCAAGTGATCCGTCACGCACATTGAACTTATGAGATTTCCGGTCACCCCCTCTCGGGAACCGGTGAAAGATATCAAGAGAGCCGAGACTGATGTGATAGTCCCGGCTCTCTTTAGTCTTAGCTTATGCCTCAGTCGTCTCTGATGTACTTGAAGCAGATGTTGACGATGTGGAGGCTATCTTGCTCTCAAGATCCTCAATCTTTTTGAGACTTTCCTTGTGCTCGCCGCGGCGTTCGTAAGTTCTGCCGAGAAGCATGAGGAGTGTTCCCGCAAGAATGATGCCACAAAGTATCAGTATGGCGGATGCCGTGACTGATGCCAGCGCGCCGGCTATCATGAGGATCAGGTAGGCCATCACGATTCCTATCAGGAGAATGAAGCCAAACCAAAACAATACTTTTCCGAAACCTTTCATAATCGTAAGATTTAATAGTTGTACAGTGAGTTCTTTTATAATATAAGGACTGTATATGTACTAAAGTTTAAGACACTATAGTAATTATTTACAAAAAGGGAGAAAAGTTAAGATATTTTCACTACTTTTGTGACGTCGTTGACATTCTCAGTGTTCAGACTGAGTAAAGGCCCCTACGAAAACAACCAATATTATAATATGAAACATTTCAACTTTAACCTATCGCTTCTCAGCGTGACTCTGGTTTCACTGCCACTGGTGGGTTGTATTGATGACAAGTACGACCTCTCTGACATCGACTCGACAGTGCGCGTGCAGGTAAAGGATCTCGAAGTTCCGGTCAATCTTGACGCCATCGAGCTCTCCAACATCTTTGATCTTGATGATGAAAGCGTCATCAAGGAGGTGAATGGTAATTATGCAGTCCTTGTGGACGGAGATTTCTCATCGGATGCCATCGAGGTGAACAAGGTTGATCTCGGTACCCCGAGCATTTCACCCGTCAATGCAGATATCAACTATGAAGGTATCCCCGGTGATTATCCCGGTCTCCCCTCAGGATATTTCCCCGTCTCTTTCTCTATTCCTGACCTTTCCACTTCGTTTGAGTTCAGCACTTCTGACGTTGACAATAGCATCCGGTCTATCGAGAAGGTGACAGCCGACTGGTCCATCACCATCAATCTTTCATTCTCTGATCCCTCGGGCCTCCTCTCCAACATGAAGGTGAAGGATCTCACTCTCCAGCTCCCTCACGGTCTCGTGACCCCTGACTATGTTAATACAAACGGTGTCATCAACCTCGGTGACCGTGATCTCGTCAATGGCTCTCTCCGGGAAGTCATCAAGGTGAATGCAATCGACTTTACAGTCCTTAATCCTAATGAGTTTACTTTCGTGGCTGGAGCAGACAAGGGTACTATCTCATACAAGGGTACCATCGGCGTGAAGAGTGGTACTCTCATGGGTGGCGTGACCAGCTCCGTCAATCATCCTGCCAAGATCGGCATGGTGCTTGATCCGAAGCTTGCTTCGATCGTGATTGACAGCTTCACAGGCGATCTTCTTTATGCTCTCGATAGCTTTGATGTCCCCAGCGTCGAGCTCAACGATCTTCCCGATGTACTCACCCAGGAGGATACCGACATCAAGATTGCCAATCCTCAGCTCTACCTTGCCATGAACAATCCTCTCGCCGGGTATAAAGTAGATGCACACAGTGGCTTGACTCTTACCTCTATCCGTCCTGAGTCACAGACATCCTACTCTCTTCCTGCAGGCGAGGAGATCCTCATCGGCTCCAATCATGGCGAAGCCGGCCCCTACAACATCTGCCTTTCTCCCACCAAGCCGGAGGAATATTACGGCGACTACAAGGAGAATGCTCTTCACGTTCCCTTCCCCGCACTCTCTGATGTGCTTTCCGGCAAGGGTCTCCCCGACAAGATCAAGGTCGATCTCAATAATGCCCGCATCGGCCAGGCTCATGTCGAAGGCTTCCAGCTTGGTAAAACTATTAATAAGGTAGAGGGTCGTTACAGCTTCTATGCTCCTCTTGCATTCCAGGCCGGATCTCAGGTCGTCTATGCTGACTCTGACGATGGCTGGAAGGATGATACTCTCGACAAGCTTACCATCGAGGCTCTCGGCGTAACCGCTGATGTGGAGAACGACCTTCCCTTCGACATCACCCTCTCAGGTTATCCTCTTGATGAGCATGGCAATCAGTGTGTGGATCCCGTGACCCATAAGCCCGTAAGCCTCGGCGAAGTCACCGTGAAGGGTGGCGAGAAATGTAAGATCAGCCTGAAGACGGACGGTATCGTGACCGGTCTTGACGGCATCCGTTATAGCGCCAAAGCTACTGTCGACAAGGGCGGCGAGACTTTGCGCCCCACCACCAAAATCTATCTCACCAATATCCGTGCCATCGTGAGCGGTTATTATGAAGATGAACTCTGATCCCAATCCTCCCATAAACCATATCACTACAATGAAAAAGAATTTCAAAAGTATCATAGGGGGGACCATCGCGGCAGCCTTATGTGCCATCGCCCCCGCCGCTGTCTCGGCTCAGAATCTGATGACCGGCTATTTTGACGATAACTATATGTATCGTTTCCAGTCCAACCCTGCGTTTGCCAATG
>CAZOOY010000131.1:0-2093 GCA_964581555.1 uncultured Staphylococcus sp. | reverse complement strand
GCCCGGCCTCGGCAACCTCAATGTCGGAACTAACGGTACAATCGGCGTCAGCCACATATTATATAATGTGAACGGTCGCACCACCACTCTTCTCAATCCCGGTGTCTCTGCCTCGGAGGTGCTCGACGGATTGAAAGACAAGAGCCGCCTGGGTGTATCGCTCCGCGAGACAATTCTTGCCGTCGGCTTCAAGGGATTCGGCGGTTATAACACCATCTCGATCGGTGCGCGCGCCGATGTCAACGTCGGTCTTCCTAAGGACGTGTTCCGTCTGGCCAAGGAGGGTGTCACCAACTCAGTATATGACCTCTCCCACATAGCAGCCCGCGGTGCAGCCTGGGGTGAGATCAGCCTCGGTCACTCCCGCCAGCTCCTCCCCAACCTTCGCGTAGGTGCCAACCTCAAGGTGCTCCTCGGCGTAGGTAGTGTCCTGGCCAAGGTGAACGACGCTCAACTGAGCCTCCAGAACGATACCTGGGTAGGCACCGTCGATGCCGAGCTCAATGCTTCCGTCAAGGGTCTCACTTACGAGCGTGACTACAACGAGAACACCCATCGCGAATATGTCAACGGTATGAAAGTTGACGACTTCAGCCCCATCAACGGCTTTGGTATGGCCCTTGATCTCGGTGCGGTCTATACCTTTAATCAGGACTGGGAGTTCTCCGCCTCGCTCACTGACCTCGGCTTCATCTCATGGAGCAACAATATGGTAGCCACCACTGACGGCGAGCAGAAGGTCTCCACTTCCGATTATTCATTCAACGTGGACAACAACGACTCCTGGGACAAGTTCAAGGATAACCTTTCCATGCTTTATGAGCTCGAGGATAAGGGTGATCAGGGCAGCCGGACCTCTGGTATCGGTGCAACCATGAATCTCGGTGCCCAGTACAACCTCCCCGTCTATCGCAAGGTAAAATTCGGTTTCCTTAACACCACCCGTATCAACGGTAACTTCTCCTGGACTGACTTCCGCCTTTCAGGCACCATCGAGCCTGTGAAGTGCTTCTCGGCCACTGCAAGCTTCGGCGTCGGTACCTTTGGTGCAAGCTTCGGTTGGATGCTTAACTTCAAGTCCAAAGGCTTCAACCTCTTCCTCGCAAGCGACCGTACTCCCGGCAAGCTCGCCAAGCAGGGTGTGCCCCTCAACTCCAACATGAATGTCAATCTCGGTATGAACTTCCCCTTCTGAGATAGCTCCCGATAGAAATATTTGTGCGCCATGCGATCCTACTTCGGATTGCGTGGCGTTTTTTTGTCGGGTGAGAGGAAAATGATGCGGAAAAATTCCTAATTTTGTTTCTGTTATGGAGATGAAAGAGAGACTGAGTGTGAGATTAGGTGCCCGTGACATCAAGGGTATTTGCCAGGAGTGTGGTGCCGGTGCCGGCGCGGAGATGCGTGAGGCGGTCTTTGAGTGTATTGATGCAGCTGACGAACGAACGGCTTATAATGCTCTTTGGGTTCTCACTCATCTGCCACGTGCTCATCGCGAGTGGCTCGCATCCAAGCGTGACGGGCTAATTGATCGCGTTCTTCGAACTACTCACACGGGCCGGACCCGTCTTCTCCTGACTATACTTGAGGACCTGCCTGTGAGGGAAGAGGATGTGCGGACTGACTTCCTGGATTTCTGCCTGACGAAGATAAATTCCACAGAGCCTTATGCTATACGCGCCCTCAGTCTCAAACATGCATTTGCGCAGTGTCGCTTTTATCCCGAATTGCTTGGCGAACTTAGGGTTGTGATAGAAATTATGGGGCATGGAGAACTCCCTCCCGGTCTCCGTTGTGCCCGTCGTAATATTCTGAAGAAAATGGAGCGTCTCTCCGCGAACGATAGAGATTTCGCCTGACAATCTTACATAGTACTACTGTAAAAAAGTCCCGCCGGCGACATGATCGCTGGCGGGACTGAAAGAGGTTTGATGAAAAGCGGCGGCTTATTCAGCTGCGGGTGCTTCCTCAGCGGGAGCCTCCTCGGCTGCTTTGGCTGCCTCAGCCTCAGCTGCTGCTGCGGCGAGCTCGGCTTTCTTCTGGGCCACGGCCTCAGCCTTAGCCTTGTTCTTAGCCTGCTCAGCCTCAAGGCG
>CAZOOY010000130.1:0-5050 GCA_964581555.1 uncultured Staphylococcus sp. | reverse complement strand
TATTATGGATAAGTTTATTGGATCTCACTTCATTTACACCTACGCCAACGGCTGGATGTATGAACTTTATGTAAAGAACGAAAATACAGTCGACTACCGTATCCACAGCGGTATGGTCGGTGGCCGTTGGGTGCGCGATCAGAAGGCCGACATCGTCAAACTGACCGACGGAGTCTACAAGATTTCCTGGACCGAGCCTACCGGCACGGATGTGAGCCTCAACTTCATGCCGAATGAGAATAAGCTTCATGGCGTGATCTTTTTCCCGAAATGGGTTCAGGAGCATCCTGACATCACAGTCTGCTACCAGAACGATTTCATTCCTCTGATGGAGGAGAGCAGGGAAAAGTATGAGACATATCCCAAGTATGTCGTCCCTGAATTCGGCGATATCTTCTATCAGTGCAATGAGGGTGTCAATAATGAGAAGGTCATCTCACAGGCTCCCTATGATGGTATGGTCGAGGATATGGTGAGCGGTAAGCTCAGCTTCAAGGATTAAGCAACGATAAAAACGATAAGTAGTTAAGAAAGAGATCGCAGCCTAGGACAGACTGCGATCTTTTTGTGTGTCGACTCGTCGGGTAAAAGACCTTCCGTGTTATTTATCGGAGCGATGGCGAATATATGCACAAAGATAGAACTAAAGAAGAGTAAGATTTGAGCACAGCCCTGTTTACTTTTCTTAAAGCGTCTGAATCTGAGAAAAGGGGAAGAGACTGAATGGAATTAGATCCACACAGGGAGGGATTGCCAATTCTTGGGAAATCCCATGTCTTTGAGCAAAAGGAGGCGGCAATCGGATTTGAGAAGCCGCTTAACGTTTGTCTTAAATTCGTTGCCGGGACTGATGATGTTGAGAATGTATGCAACACAAGATAGAACGGCAAAAAGTTTATTGTCACGCAGGTCGTTTATAGTGCCTCTGTCCATAAAGGGGTAGGACGTGTTGTATGGTAATTTAAGATGCACCATGAAGCGACGATTCCATACCCGGCTATGATGTGCGCAGCAATTTCGGAGATTGGAGATTGCATGTAGCCAATTCTCCAGTATTTCCACTTTGGGAAGTCCAAACTCTTTGGCGATAAACTTCTTGCGATCGTCGAGTTTCAGTGCCTGATACAAACGGCTGAGGGTGGCAAATGAAATGACTTCAAGTGCCATCCAACTTGGCGGCATAGGAGGATTGGCATATTTATTCTTATAGTGTTTGATGAAGTCTTCATTGCTCCGGTCAACATCCGCCTTAATGTGTTCCATCAAATCTTCATAACCGAAGCGATATAGTGAGCGGTCGAGATACCAATGGCTATCATGTGTTGACTCGGCATAAACCTGTACAATCTTTGCGCGTACTGCCACTTCAATTTTCTCTATGGCATTGAAAATCAATAATCGCAGACGACGGTCAAAGCAATATAGGTCGATGATGTCGTTGAAGTAGATATCATTGCGAGTAAACTCATGGTCACTTTCCTCGGAATTGTCCTGGAAAGGATATGTGTATGCGCGAAGTCGGTAGTAACTAATATTAAAAAGGTAAGCAGAAGCCTCGGTTTCATTGTCAAACAAGAGGCCTCGACGTTTCAAACGAGCGACTTGTTCATCAATAGTGAGCGGGCGTTTGGTACAGTCAATCTGTTCAAAATCTGCCATATAAAAACTCGAAGACCTCCCCGGGTGCGCTGGTCTACGGGAAGCGTGGGAGGTCATATCGGCGGTAAAATTACCTAATTTAACTCAGTTAACAAAACGGTTTGATGGAAAGTTTTGTCAAGGAGACTATTTTTAACATTTTGAAATCCTAATACACCTCTCAGTCTGAGGGAGAAAGAGTCGCAGTACGGAAATTTCATGTAGCCGATGTAGAGGGCCTCGAAAGTGTCCCGGCCGTCGGTGCGATGTTTGAATAGTGTTGTTGTTTATCTACAAAAGCCAGATTGATGAGCGGGTATCCACTAAGCCTGTCAAGTCGACATCCAGTCTATGCATAAAAAGACCATTGACCAACACATATCAGTCGGAGTGAGGGGTGGTAGGGGATTGGGCGGCGAGTTCTTCGGGGGTTGGGGGCGGGAGTTCGACCATGAAGATGTTGTTTTTTGACGGTTTCATTCCGGCCCGATGGCGAAGCCAGAGATTTTCAAGGAGTTGGGTCATACCATCAGGAGATTTGACGGACTGACGGTCGGATTTGGAGTTAATTTCGTTCATTCGGCGATAGAATTAATCATGTTGCTAATGTTTGCTCGGCAAAGATAGGGGAGGGGTGGCTCAATAATCGATACAAGGGTGAGAAATTTGCGGGTCTTGTTCGGACGGTTTGGCAGGGTGGAGGAGAATGGTTAACTTTGCAGGGAAGGGCTGAAAGAACATGCCACAAGGATACGTGCCGGAGGCACGTCCGTACAGGTTCAATCAGATATATTTATATTACGAACTTCGTCCAGAAAAGATATTATGAAGAGATTTCAATTGCTGCTCGCGGCTATCGCGGGACTTGTGATGATCGGTTGCTCGGGCACCAAGAGCTATCGGACTGCCGAGGGGGGCGTCTGGAACACCGTCTACCGTATCACCTATAATTCCGACCGGGATCTACGGGACTCGATTCTCGCAGTAATGAAACAGGTGGAGATGTCGCTCTCGCCATTTGCCGAGGGGTCACTCATAAGCCGGATCAACGCGGGCGAGGATGTGGCTGCTGACTCTCTAATCATACGGGTTTTCACAGCCTCGCAGGAGGTGAACCGGGTGAGCGGAGGGATGTTTGATCCCACCGTGGCGCCGCTGATCAATCTCTGGGGATTCGGCTATCGTGAGACCGGAGTGGAGCCCTCGCAGGAGGTGATAGACTCGCTGCTTCCGCTGGTAGGGATAGCCTCATGTTCGATCGGGGAAGACAGGAAGGTGATCCGCCACGCAGAAGGCACCGAGTTCAATTTCTCGGCCATCACGAAGGGTTACGGATGTGATCTCGTGGGTGAGATGCTGCGCCGCAACGGAGTGAGCGACTACATGGTGGAGATAGGGGGCGAAATTGCCGCCGCAGGGGTCTCCCCCCGCGGGAAGGCCTGGCGCGTCATGGTGGATGCGCCCATCGAGACGGATACGGCTGTGGTGCATGAACGGCTCGCGGTCATAGAGATAACGGACTGTGGCGTGGCAACCTCGGGCAACTATCGCAATTACCGCGAGACGGCGGAGGGAAAAGTGTGGCACACGGTGAGCCCGCTGACCGGGCGTCCGGCAATGACAGATCTGCTATCCGCTACCGTGAAAGCCGGGACGTGCATGGAAGCCGACGCGTTTGCCACCGCATGCATGGCTATGGATTGCCGCTCGGCCCTCTCGATGATAGAGAGTGTCCCCCAGGTGGAGGCACTGCTCGTCACGGCGGATACGGTAATCACTACTTCGGGGTTTCCCTCTCTTGAATGAGTTAGAGATTAAAGCACCATTTTTTACACCACCTTCACATTCATAATTTCACAACCATCGACGAATGAGACTATGAAATGGGTGCGTGATGCAAGTGGGAGTGGTCGGCCGAGCGGTAGGAGAATGATATCGCCCATCTTGATGGTGGTGAGTCGGCTCGCTGCACTCACGGCCTGATCGATGTCTTCTGCGGAATAGGGAACGGATATTTCCTGACCGTTGAATGAGATGGTCTTATCCACGGTCAGTTCCGAGGGAGCGAGCCAGTCGCCGTGGGTGATGGTGCAGTCCATTCCCGAAAGCTCACCTTCGGAAAGCCCGGAGGGATCGGCGGGTCTGATCATTATGGCAGGGGAGAGGGCATCGTAGTAACGCGAGGCAAACTTCCTGTCCACGCTTTTCCCCAGCCTGTTGAGTCTCACCGCGAGCATGGGGAGAGCTACCCACTCGCCACCGAAATCGGGATAGAACATGGGACGTCCCGGCAGAAGAAGGGCCGAGTCGGGGTGGAAATCAAGAGTGTGGGAGGGGGGAAGAGTGATGAAACGGATTATCTTCATCGGGAGTTCATGCGGTTATACATCACAGCCAGATGGGCATAGAGCGAGGTGTTCTGTATGGTGATCTCCGGGGAGGTCTTGATGTGGAACGGGGTGAAGTTCCAGAGTGCTTTTATGCCGGCCTCGACGCACTGATCGGCCACCTGGGCGGCACACTCAACAGGGACAGCTATGACGGCTATCTCAGCATCGAGGGCGGGACGGCGAGCCTCAAGCTCGGCGATGTCATAGACGGGAACTCCGGCGATCTCGGTGCCGATGATGGCGGGATCAGTGTCAAATCCGGCCACGATGTCAAGACCGTAGCGCGACAGACCCGAGTCGGAGATAAGAGCCCGACCGAGAGAGCCTACACCCATCATCACGGCATTGTGGCGGCGGGTGAAGCCGAGGAAATCGTCAAGCTCGCGCTCAAGCTCGCTCACCTCATAGCCTATGCGGGTCTTCCCCTTGATGTTGAGATAACTGAGATCCTTGGCGATCTGCGAGGCATCCACATTAAGCTGTTTTGAGATGGCTGTGGAGGAGACATACTCCACCCCCTGCGCGCGCAGTCGGCTCACGCATGCCAGATACCAAGGGAGCCGCCTGATGGCGGGCTCGGGGACGTAGGGATGTGTTCCGTTCTCCATATATTTCACAATCGGGGGCAAAAGTACAACTTTTTTTTCTAATAAATAGAATTTTAGCTAATTTTGTGGACTATTCTATCCCGTTAATCCAACAAACAGACCCATATAGACATGGACCGAAAAGTCAGAGTGAGATTTGCCCCCTCCCCTACGGGCCCTCTCCACATAGGCGGTGTCCGCACCGCTCTCTACAACTATCTCTTTGCCCGTCGTCATGGCGGCGAGATGATACTCCGCATCGAGGACACCGACTCCCAGCGCTTCGTGCCCGGAGCCGAAGACTATATCAACGAGTCGCTTGCATGGCTCGGGATCAAGATAGACGAGGGTGTCCGTGAGGGTGGCCCCCACGGTCCTTACAAACAGAGCGAACGTCGCGACATCTATCGCGAGTATGTGAAGAAGCTTCTTGAC
>CAZOOY010000129.1:2805-5066 GCA_964581555.1 uncultured Staphylococcus sp. | reverse complement strand
CGGTCTCAACCGTCTGCACCAGTTTGACAAGGTCGAGATCGTCCGCATCGAGAAGCCCGAGGATTCCTATGCAGCCCTCGAGGAGATGAAGGATCATGTGCAGGGACTCCTCGAGAGCCTCGGCCTGCCCTGGCACATACTCCGCCTGTGTGGCGGCGACATGAGCTTCACTTCGGCCATCACCTTCGACTTCGAGGTCTACTCCGCAGCCCAGAAGCGTTGGCTCGAGGTGTCGTCGGTCTCCAACTTCGAGACCTATCAGGCCAACCGCCTCAAGTGCCGCTATCGTGGCGAAGACAAGAAGACCCACCTCTGCCACACACTCAACGGCTCGGCTCTCGCCCTCCCGCGCATCATGGCAGCCCTGCTCGAGAACAACCAGACACCCGAGGGTATCGTGGTGCCTGAGTGTCTACGCAAGTACACCGGATTCGATCTCATCAACTAAAAGGGCTCTCCGGACGTTGTAACATAAACATCATTAATTATGGAAACAACACGTCAAGCCAAAATCTCACGCCTGCTCCAGAAAGAGCTGAGCGAAATATTCCGTCAGCAGACAGCCAAAACCCACGGTACACTCGTCTCGGTCAGCGCCGTCAGAGTGTCACCCGATCTAAGTGTGGCCAAAGTCTATCTCTCGATCTTCCCCACCGGAAAATCCCAGGAGCTCCTCGAGAGCATCACCAAGAGCGCCAAGACCATTCGCTATGAGCTCGCTCAGCGCGTCAGGTTCCAGCTCCGCAAATGCCCCGAACTGACCTTCTTCCTGGACGATTCGCTGGACTATATCGAGAATATCGACCGTCTGCTGCAGAATCAGTAACGCAAATTCCAAGTCGTCATATTGACCGGGCGGAGCGGCCCAGAATATTTTCCCCCGCTCCGCCCGGTTTCTTTTTCATTCCGTCGCTTCACATGCTTGCCCTGCGCATAGCCCTGCGCTACCTCTTCGCACGAAAAAGTCATTCGGCCGTCAACGTGATCTCAATCATATCGACAGCCGGCATTGCTGTGGCATCCATGGCGATAGTCTGCGTGCTCTCAGTCTTCAACGGGTTCTCCGATCTTGCCGCCGAGCGGCAGTCGGCCGTTGATCCTGACCTTCTGGTCACTCCCGTGACCGGAAAGGTTTTCCAGGGAGCTGATTCTCTTGCCGGGGAGCTGATGAAACTGCCCGGCGTGAAGATGGTGGCCCCGGTTCTCTCCGAGCGCGCATTGGCAATCTCGGATGGTGCTCAGATGCCTGTAAAAGTGAAGGGTGTGCCGACACCCTATTCAGGTGTATCCTCCATCGCCACTCTCGTCATTGACGGGGTGATGGTGGACGACCCGGAGGCCGTAGGGGCTGATGGTCGCGATTTCGCGCTTCTCAGCGTGGGTACGGCCATAAATACGGGTGCCCGCCCTTCGCTGGAGCATCCGTTCCTCCTCACGGTGCCGCGCCGCGTTGGGCGCATAAATCCCGCATTTCCGTTGGGAGCATTTCTGACGGACACCCTTTTTGTGAGCGGTGTATTCCAGACCAACGAGCCTGACTATGACGACGATCTTGTCATCGTCCCCCTCGCCGTGGCCCGCAGGCTCTTCGGCTACACCTCTCAGGCCTCGGCTCTGGAGATTGCCCTCGACCCCGTTGTGAGTCAGAAAGATGTCATAACTGCGATCGAGACCCTCCTCGGGCCGGACTTCGCGGTGGCCGACCGCCTCCGCCAGCAGGAGACGGCATTCCGAATGATCGAGATTGAGAAATGGATCACATTCCTCATGCTCCTCTTCGTGCTCGTGATGGCCTCGTTCAACATCCTCTCCACCATGTCAATGCTAATCATCGAGAAGGAGGACAATCTCAGAGTGATGAAAGCCATGGGCGCCTCGCGCTCGCTCATCCGCCGGATATTCCATCTCGAAGGATTGCTGATAGCGCTTGTCGGCGGTATGGCGGGAATCATCACCGGCTCCATCCTCTGTCTGGCTCAGCAGAAGTGGGGATTCATCTCGCTCGGGGGCGATCACAGCAAGATGTCAGTCATCGCCTATCCCTGCAGGCTGGAGGCACCCGACATACTCGTCACCGTGGTCGTCGTAGTTGTTATAGGTGTCATCTCAGGATTCATAGCGTCACGTTCCGTCCCGGATAAGTGAGCCTTCTTGCGACGACGGCGGCGTCTGCGGCGACGCTTTTTATTCTCAGCAGCTTCCGCTGCTTCGGTCGGTTCAGGCTCTGCCGCAATCGGCTCTGCCATCACAGGCTCTTGCTC
>CAZOOY010000129.1:0-2705 GCA_964581555.1 uncultured Staphylococcus sp. | reverse complement strand
CCGGCTTCCCGGATTTTAAAGATTGCGGTGGCAAGACGTCGACCGAGAGCGGCCCGGCTGATACGAAATTGAGGTAGGATGATTTTTTCTGACATATTTCCTTTACTTTTTTTTGCAAAGTTACCGCCCGACAACCCCGAAAAGGTGCGATAATATCGTCCGGTGAAAATTAATTTTTGGGCGAATGGATTTTTGTTTATATTTTTGCATCGGAATCCACATTCAACTTAACTTACTCTACCTTAACCCCGAAAGTATTTAACCAACCAATCAGAAATGAAAAAACTCATTTTCTCCATCCTCTGCTCCACCGCCACGCTCCTCATGGGCGCTTGTGGCACTAAGCAGGCGGACACCTCCGCCACGGCTGAAGCCGCAGACTCCGTTCCCACCGTCTACTACATCAAGGATATCACCCCTCAGACCATCGTGAAAGTATATGAGGCGCTCGGCCGTAAAGCCGAGGGGAATAAGATCGGCATAAAGATCTCCACGGGCGAATCCAATAAGTCCAACCATCTCGATACGGCCCTGATAGCCGACTTCGTCCGTCTCGTCAACGGCACCTTCATCGAGTGCAACACCGCTTATGCCGGCAACCGCAACACCACTGAGGTTCACCTCGCCACAGCCAAAGAGCATGGCTACACCGATCTCGCCGGAATCGACATCCTCGATGCCGACGGTGAGATAGAGCTCCCCGTAACCGGCGGCAAGCACCTCACCAAGGATATCGTCGGCAGTCATCTCAAGGACTATGACTTCATGGTGGTTCTCTCCCACTTCAAGGGTCACCAGATGGGCGGTTTCGGCGGAGCGCTGAAGAACATCTCCATCGGTCTCGGATCGTCCAACGGCAAGGCCTACATCCACTCCGCAGGCAAGACCGCCAACGTCGATTCGATCTGGCGTAAAACCGCTGATCAGCCTGATTTCATCGAGTCTATGGCTGAGGCTGCCAAGGCCATCACCGACCATTTCGGTGACCGTATCCTCTATATTAATGTGGCCAACAACCTCTCGATCGACTGCGACTGCAACGGCAATCCCGCCGCTCCCGAGATGGCAGATCTCGGTGTCTTCGCCTCGCTCGACCCCGTTGCTCTTGACAAGGCATGCGTGGATATGGTCATGAACTCCGACGATCCCGGTAAGGAGCACCTCATCGAGCGCATCAACTCGCGCCTCGGTACCCTCATCCTATCCCACGGCGAAGAATTAGGCGTTGGCAAACAGGCCTACCGCCTCGTCACCATCACAGAATAACCCGCCTCTCCGACAGGTTATCTATCAACAAAAATAACGGGAGCTTGCGTCGGCAAGCTCCCGTTGTTTTGTATATACTTAAAATCTTCCTGTCGCAAATTCGACCAAAGATCCGAAGCCCTCCAAAGCCCCGAAGACTATTTTATCTAATTATAAATCATCCATCTGCAGGGAATCCCGTCTGATCCAGTCTGTACGGACGTGCCTTTGGCACGTATCCCTGAAAATCAGGATGTTATATAAACGTGCCGAAGGCACGTCCGTACAGTCTAAATCCGATAATATTTCGCTACACCTTCCTGCCGAAGGAAGTGCGTAGTATCTTCTCAATAAACTATCGGTTGACCACTTTAGCGGTCGAACCGTCGGAGTATTTGACAATGACAATCCCGGTATAATCGTCTGTTACTTTGCGACCTTGGAGATTGTAACGCCCTATCTCAGTCTTTGTCTGGTCTGAAATAACAGATTCGATGCCCGACCCTTCATCTTCCATCTCGCTTATATTCCAGAAATCCTTCCAACCTTCAGCATTCTGATACGCTTCCAAAGTACCCTTCGGTACCTTTACTTCAATATTCTTATATTGATTAGCGGATGCCGCGATACCTGCAGGAGGAATTACGGCATAGCTTGTCAACTTTTTTAAATCAGTGCATTCGCTTACCTTCACCTGGACTTTTTCAATGTGCTCACCCAGAGTAAGCTCTTTTAAAGACCGAGGAGCCATTGAGTATTTGAGTGCTCGGTCAATATAAAGATCCTCTAATTTATTAATCCATGACGTCCAAGTTGCTCCTTCAAACCCATGATCCTCATAACCGGATTTTAATGATATTGGGCTATATTCAATAGTGAATTTCTTTAAAGATTTGCAACCTGAAAAAGTGTTCTCATAATCCTTATGATAAAGATATTGTGCTATCCTTTCTACAGATCCTGGAATAGAGAGGGATGCAAGGGAAGAGCAGTCCTCAAATGTGCCATATTGTATATCTTCTAACGTCTCGCTTAAAGTAATAGTTTTTAGTGACGAGCAAGCAGAAAACGCATTACGACCAATAATTGTTATAGAATTCGGAATTTCTAAAGACGTTAGAGAAGAACAACTCATGAAAGCGCCACCCCAATACTCGTGACTGAATTGGGGATTTCGATGGAAGATAGTAATGAACATTGGTAGTATTTGTTAGTGGTTGATACTCAATATTATGGCGTCAATACGGTAGAAAAGTGGTGGGTGAAATGGTTTTACCTTCAAAAAAGATAATATTTAACACTTTTAACTCATATTAACTCTAAAGCGTTGGCAAAAAAATGGGAAAACAGGAACTACCTCAATAGTCGAGATCGCATGAGTTTGGGTGAGAGTCTCAATATTTGCTCACCTAAACTTTACTTTATCTCAAGTGCATATATAGTGCACTTAAAGTAAAGTG
>CAZOOY010000128.1:0-5077 GCA_964581555.1 uncultured Staphylococcus sp. | reverse complement strand
TTAACCTTGAAAGGTTAATGACACCCCCTCCTCTTTAATGACGTTTTTTCACTTAAGATGATGAAAAAGTAGGAAATGTGGCAAAAGATTCCACTTTTTGCGAAAAATTCACTAATTTTGTGACGCTATTATAAGAATATGCTTGCTTTGTGTAGTACATATCTCTAAATCATTATCATATTTCCAACATTTACACATGAAAAAATTTACCAAAATTTTCGCTGTAACAGCCTTTTTGGTTGGTGGTGTGATGCAGCTTTCGGCTGCTGTTCATGCACCCAACAAGAAACTGTCAGAGCGTTTTGAAGCGACCTACATGGGCGGCGCGCAGGCACCCAAAATGCGTGTGCTTGAGCCCAGGAAGGCCTCGGGTTTCTTCGAGCCCCGGAAGGATCGCGTGACTCCGGCACCGGTGAAGGTACCGATGCGCGCTCCCGGTGACATCAATCTGCTCGGATGGATCTCGGCAGGTGCCAATTACTCCTACGGTTATATCAACCGTATCCCCTATCATGAGGGTGGCACGTTCTCCCCGTTGAATAGCATGACTATCTTCAATAGCTTGGGAGGAGTGGAGTCAAACGGCCTCTACTATACCGTGGTGCAGAATGCCGTTTCCCCCACGATGGCCTATTCCTATCTCTATGCGTATGATTCAACCACCTGGATGTATAAAAGCTTCAAGTCTCTGGAAGATTTTTCGCTTTTCGCTACCGCCCAGGCCACCGATCCTAATGACGGCACCGTCTACGGTTGTTATTTCAACGCCGATCGTACTGGTTACGAGTTCGGTTCACCTGACTTCGAGAATGCTACCCGTAGCACCATCGCAACCATCAATCCCGAGAAGCCTTGGGCCGGATGTGCCGTGGATGCCGAGGGTACTGTCTATGCCATTGACCTCGTAGGTGATCTCTACACCGTCGACAAGACTGACGGCGCGATGACCTTCGTAGGCGCCACCGGCCTGACCACCGAATGGCTCACAGGTGCATGCTATGATATTGAAGGAGGCCGTATCCTCTTTGCCGTCTGCAATCCCGAGGGTGGAGAGTCAGGTCTTCACGGCATCAATCCTGCCACAGCCGAGAGCGAACTTCTCTGCAGCTTCCCCTATCATCAGGAAGTAATGGGTCTCTTCATAGGCGCCCCACTTGCTGATCCTAAGGCACCCGAGGCGCCCGCTTCCATCGAAGCGTCATTCCCCGAGGGTGGTCTCGAAGGCAGCTTCTCTTTCACAGTTCCCACCACTACTTTTGACGGAGGTACACTCGAAGGTGAAGTTGAATGGACCATGACTGCTTTCTACAATCAGACCAAAACAGGCAAGGCCAATCCCGGCGAGAAGGTTGAAGTCCCCTTCACGGCTCCTTACAGCGGCAACACCACTGTCACCGTCTCCCTCTCCAACGAGGCCGGATCGTCACCAACGACAACTGCCACAGTGTTTATCGGCAAGGGTACACCCTCCATCCCTGTTCCTTATCTTGACGTAAAGGACAATGTCGTGACTATCACATGGGCCCCTGTCACCCAATCAATTGACGGTGGCTACCTCGATCCCGAGGAAGTGGTCTACACCCTCACCCGTTTCCCCGACAGGACTGTCATTGCGGAGAAGATCAAGGAGACCACCTGGACGGATGTAATTCCTATGCCCGACAAGCCCACCCGTTACAGCTATCAGCTTGTGGCCGAGTATGGCGACAAGATGTCGGGTCTCGGTCAGAGTCTCGGTGTGATCCTCGGCACACAGAAAGTGCCCTATGATTGTGACCTCTCAACCTTCGACGGTCTCACATATTGCACCGTCCTCAATGCCAACGAGGATGACCACATGTGGGTCGGCAACGGCATTGGTGCCACTATCGTGGATTATAGCGGCAACTTTGATGCCGACGACTGGCTCTTCACCCCCGGCATCGAGCTCGAGAAAGGTAAGGCTTACTATGCAAGCTTCTCCTTCAACTCCTATCCCAACGATACCTTCATGTTCTTTGATCAGTGTGGCATCGAGATCAAGTATGGTACAGGTACCTCTCCCGAGGAGATGACCACAGTGCTTAAACCTCTCACTCCCATCGATCAGCTTTCCTCCAAGCCTGTCACTGGTATCGTCCGCCCGGATGCCGATGGCAAGTGTTATCTCGGCGTGCATGCCAAGGGTCAGAATACCAACTGGATCCAGATGACCCGCATTCAGCTTAAGGATGCAGGTATGCCTGATTCGGTCAAGAATCTCTCTATCGAGGCCGGAGTCTATCCCTCGCTTACAGCCAAGGTCAAGTTTGACGCTCCTTCTGTCAATGCTGCTGGTGACCCGATCTCATCTCTCTCTAAGATTGAGGTGATGCGTGGCGGAGTAATCATCAAGACCATCGAAAATCCTTCTCCCGGCGAGACCATCGAGTTTGACGACGTTGTGGGTACCAATGTTTATGCAAGTGGTAACTATCAGTGGATTGTAACCGCCTTTAATGAAATCGGCGAGGGTATCAGTGCCGACCGTATCGTCTATATCGGTCTTGACGCACCGGCAAGACCTGAGACTTTCGACACTGTCGAGAAGGACAATACTGGTGTTGTCACCCTCTCCTGGAGCCCCGTCACCACTGACGTCCATGGCCGTCCCCTTGCACCGGAATATATCCACTACAACATCCTCAACTCCGGCTCGATTATTGACGACAAGCCTGAGATCGTGGACAACACCTATACCTATAAAGTATGTGAACCCGAGGATCAGGACTTCTGTCAGATGGGTCTCCAGCTCTACAACGAGCGTTCGTCAAGTGTGGTCTATAGCGCGCCTCTCCCTGTCGGTAAACCCTACAACCGTTATGTCAACTCTTTTGCCGACACTAAGTCAGCTCATCCCATCGCCCTGTTCAATGCCGTTGAGTATGGCATGTGGACTGTCACCTCGGACGGTTACTATAACGGCTGTTTCTCCGCCGACGGTGATAACGGTTTCGTGATGCTTGCAGGAAACACAGCCGGTGTCTCAAGCTGTATGCACCTCGGCAAGTTCAATCTGGATGGTCTCAAATCACCGGCCCTCTCGTTCAAGCTCATGAACGTATGGGATGGCGAGCATGACAATAACAACTTTATCGACGTCATAGCCGATACCGGTGACGGCTGGAGAATCATTGCCACTCTCATCTGCTCGGATATCCAGGAGAAGTGTCTGGCCGGAGAGTACGTGAAGCGTTCGGTGGATCTTTCTCCCCTTGTCGGAAAAGGTGACATCCATCTCGGAATCCGCGGTACGCTTGTCGACTTCCAGCTCCTTCCTCTCGATGATATCCGTGTCCTTCCTGTCTATGACAACAACCTCACTGCTGTAGCTGTCACCGCTCCCTCCCACATCCGTCCCGGTGTTCCCGCCTCCGTAAATGTCAAGGTCGAGAACAATGGCCGCAAGGATGCAGGTTCATTCACTGTTACTCTCAGTCGTGATGGTAAAGAGGTATTGAGCGAGGAGTGTGACGGTCTCGAACCTGACGGCTCGGTAAATGTCGAGTTCACTGACATGGTTGACGTTCTCAGTCCCGAACAGGTCACCTATACCGCCTCTGTTACTTTCGCTGCCGATGAGGATGAGAGCGACAATACCACCGAGCCTGTTACCGTGACGGTGGATCTTCCCGCTTATCCTGCTCCCGAGCAACTCGCTGCAGTATGTGAGGATGGTAAGGTCAACCTCACCTGGAGCGAGCCCGTCCCCGTTCTCGCTGCCGATCCTGTCACCGAGGAATTCGAACAAGGTGATGCTTATGCTGTCGACAACTATGGCGACTGGACATTCCTTGATCTCGATGGCGCCAACTGCTTCTCCATGACCTCGGCTTACTATGAGGGCATGGAAGGCCCCGCCGCATGGACAGTGTTCCAGCCGACAAGCATGGATCTCAGTTACTTCGGCGACCTGATGCGTGCTCATTCCGGCGACCGCTATCTCGCTTCCATAGGCAACAGCGAGAACAAGCAGAACGATGACTGGGCTATCTCACCCGCTCTTAGCGGTGAGGCTCAGACCGTCTCCTTCTATGCCCGCAGCCTCTTCATCGAGGATGGTGGCGAATCATTCCGCTTCCTTTACTCCACCACCGGGACCGATCCCGATGACTTCATCGAAGTGAAGAGAGTGGATGTAGTTCCCGCCGCATGGACCCTCTATCAGATCGAGCTCCCCGAAGGCGCGAAGTATTTCGCCATCAACTGTGTATCCCTCAACCAGTATATGCTCATGGTTGACGATGTCACCTTTACTCCCGAGGCTCTTGGCGCCGGAGTTGAGCTCCTGGGCTACAATGTCTATCGTGACGGTGTCCGTCTCAACTCCGAGGCTAACCCCGAGCCCTCTTTCAGCGATTCTCCCGAAGCAGACGGTAGCTACAGCTACACCGTGACCGCCCTCTATGACAAGGGTGAGTCTGTCGGATCCAACGTAGTAGAGGTTGCTTTCCGCTCTTCTTCGCTCTCCGAGGCTGCTCTTGCCGGTGTCCTCGTCAATACCCGCAAGGGTGAGATCACCGTCGCGGGTGCCGATGGACTTGACATCCGTGTCTTTGCAGTGGACGGCAAGGCTGTCGCCTCGCTCCGCGGCACGTCGTTCACCACGATCAATGTTCCCGCCGGTGTCTATGTCGTCACCGCCGGATCCATGACTGTCAAGGTGCTCGTCCCCTGATCGTAGATCTTCGTTCAACTGATTGCTCCTGTCGCCATCATAGGCGGCGGGAGCTTTTTCTTTCTGAAAAGTAGCTGACGATTCATCCCTGCTTAACTTTGGTTAATAATTAAGGAGGTAAATGGTTGATAAATTTAAGTAAATTAACTGGTCTGCGAATTGTATAACTTTTATTTAGAAACTAAGGCGATTTTTTAAATAAAAATTATTTTACATTTGAAAAAAATGCACTACTTTTGAACGCTCTTTATGGAAATGGTGTGCAAACTTCTTTCCCGGGAGTACCGTCAACTTGAAATCAATCATTTATAACACTTTCGAATCATAGTAACTAAAATCATGAGTAACACTACCGTAAAACCCGCCAATGGCAAACTTGGC
>CAZOOY010000127.1:0-5155 GCA_964581555.1 uncultured Staphylococcus sp. | reverse complement strand
TCATATTAAAGTACATCCCAACGGAACTGTACGGACGTGCCTTCGGCACGTTATCATGGAAATCAACCACTTATATCAACGTGCCAAAGGCACGTCCCTACAGAAGACCAATTATTATTCTTCTATTAAGATCTATTTGGTTCTCTGGCCGGGCTTTGGTACTCTGGTCGAACGTCCGCCCGTCCAAAGCACTAATATACAATTATGCATTATGCATTATGCATTATGCATTAAAAATTACTACCTTTGCACATTAAAATTTCCCCTATGACCGACAGAAAAGGCGTGGCCGTCTATTGTGCCTCCTCCTCCGACATACATCCCCGCTATATCACCGCCGCCCGCGAGACAGGCGCCCTCATTGCCCGCGCAGGCCTTGACCTTGTCTGTGGCGGAGGAGCCGGCGGACTGATGGCTGCCGCTATCGAAGGCGCTGTCGATGCCGGTGGGCGCGCCGTCGGAGTGCTCCCGCAGTTCATGATCGACAAGGGATGGGCACATCCCCGTCTCACGGAGATGATCGCCACTCCCGGCATGCACGTCCGCAAAGCCACGATGGCCGACCTCTCGCGTGCCGCCATTGCTCTCGCAGGAGGGATCGGCACCCTCGACGAGCTCTGCGAGATGATGACCTGGCATCAGCTCGGTCTCTTTGCAGGTCCCGTCATACTGGTAAACACCGCCGGCTTCTATGACCCCTTCATCGCCATGCTTGACCGCATGATGGCCGAAGGCTTCATGCGCGGCGGAGTCCTCCCAGTCACAATCGTCAGCACCCCCGAGGATGCTCTCGACAATATTCTCTCCACAACTACCTCCCACAACTCCTGATCAAGATGATCTCCCAGGCCGACAGCATAGCCACCCCTTTCACTTCACCCGTCTGCCGCCCGGACGACGCCCCTGTCGCCGTGCAGGCCCACGCCTGGTATGCCACCGGTGTCATCCCCTACACCGAAGGGTATGAGCCCGGCGAGCGCGCCTCGCTCCCCGGCTATGACTCCGGTGTGCTCTGTCTGCTGTTAGGGATGTTCCTGCTCCTTGCCTACAACTTCCGCCATTACTCCACCTTCCTTAAGAACTTCCTCTATGACCTCTTCTCGGTGCGTCGCCGCGAGGGATTCTTCGATGTCCGCACCGCCTCAGAGACCGGCGTGCAGATCTCGCTCCTCTTCATGGCCTGCCTCTCCGAGGGGATCATCATCAACTCTCTCATCGGGGCGCCGTTTGAGGCTTATGTGGGAGTCTTCCCCGTCATCACGGCGATTACGGTGGTGGCCGCGCTCTACTATGTGTGGCAGCTCGGGGCCTATCAGGTGGTCGGAATGGTGTTCACCGACAAGATCTCGGCACGCATGTGGATGAAAGGTTTCTATGCCTCCCAGGCCCTTCTGGCCATGCTCCTTTTCACTCCCGCGCTGGTGGTGCTCTTCAATCCCGGCGATGCCGCGGTGGTGGCCGCAATAGGCGCTTCGTTCTATCTGCTGACGCGTTTTCTCTTTATTTGTAAGGGTTTTAGACTTTTTTACGACAATTTTGGCTCTTTGGTCTATTTTATTTTGTACCTTTGCAGTCTTGAAATCGTACCCCTCGTAATTCTCTACCGACTGGTGCGTTTCATGCAGGCTCTTCTTCCCGAGCTTTTATGACTCACGGGCGTATCCGGCGAAGCATCCGGGCAGCGTCCGTGCCTTTGCTAACCAAAATCAGATATAAGTGAAAGTAAAAAAAGTCTTGGTCTCCCAGCCACGTCCTGAATCGGGAAAGTCTCCCTACTATGACATTGCCGAGCGATACGGAGTAGAAGTCGTGTTGCGCCCGTTCATCAAGGTCGAGGGACTCTCCGCCAAGGAATTCCGCCAGTCCAAAATTGCCATCAACGATTTCACGGCTATTATTTTCACGGCCCGCACGGCCATCGACCATTTCTTCCGCCTCTGCGAGGAAATGCGCATCACCATACCCGACACGATGAAGTATTTCTGCACCACGGAGTCCATCGCGCTCTATCTCCAGAAATATATCGTCTACCGCAAGCGCAAGATCTTCCACGGCGAGACGGGTAAGCTCGACGGCCTGCTCCACTATCTCACCAAGCACAAGAAGGAGAATTTCCTCTGGGTTGTGAGCGACGTCCACAAGGAGGACTCCGGCCTGCTTGACAAGAACGGCATCAGCTACACCAAGGCGGTGATGTATCGCACCGTGAGCAATGATTTCGGTCCCGACGAGCCTTTCGACTACGACATGCTCATCTTCTTCTCACCCTCAGGCATCCAGTCGCTCCTCAAGAACTTCCCCGACTTCGAGCAGGGGGACATCCGCATAGCCTGTTTCGGTCCCACCACGGCGCGTGCCGCCCGTGAGGCAGGGCTGCGGCTCGACATCGAGGCTCCGTCGCCCACGGCTCCATCGATGACAGGCGCTCTGGAGAATTATCTCAAGGCTGAGGCCGAGGAGACCGGCGCGCAGCAGGCATCCTGATATCCATTTCCATCCACCACTCACAGGCGCAAGATGCTACGTCTCTACAAGTCAGAGAAGCTTTGCAGCGAGACCGCCATCGCCCGTCTCTTTCGTCATGACGGCGAGGAGGTCAAGTCGGCCCTGTGTTATCCCCTCAGGGCCTCATGGACTGTCGATGCAGGGCGCGAGAACGAGCGCCCCGCACGCTTTCTCGTCTCCATCCCTAAGAAGCGGCTGCGCCATGCCGTCGACAGGGTGCGTATGCGCAGGGTGGTACGTGAGGCCTACCGCCTCAACCGCGACCTCCTTCCTGCCGGCGTCCCCCTTGACATAGCTTTCATCTACGTCGCCACTGAGCGCCTCCCTTACTCAAGAGTCGAGAGCGCCCTCAAGCGCCTCCTCACCCGCATCACCACCACCAACGCATAAAAAAGCGTATGCATATATTATGTAATGATTATGCATTAAGGATTAGGTAGGTAATAATTATGCATTAAGGTAGGTAATAATTATGCATTATGCATTATGCATTATGCATTTAAAAAATTATGCATCTAACTAAGTCCCTTCTCATCCTCCCCATCAAATTTTACCGGGCGTGCATCTCGCCGATGTTTCCCCCCGCTTGCCGCTTCACGCCGACCTGCAGCGAGTATGCCATCGAGGCCATCACCCGCCACGGAGCACTGAAAGGCACATGGCTCGCCGCCAAGCGCATCTGCCGCTGCCACCCCTGGGGAGGGACAGGTTATGATCCCGTGCCATGATAGACAGTCACACCCACCGTCATCTCCCGGGCGCCGTGATCAATATCGACCCCGCAGCCACGCCCCTCGGCGTCATGAGTCTTAGGCCCGGTATGCTCTATTCCATCGGTGTCCACCCGTGGAATTCGGGAGTGGCCTCCGCCGATGATCTCAGGTGGGTGAGAGCACTTGCCGCCGATCCCCGTGTGGTGGCAATCGGCGAGACCGGACTCGACTCGGTCCATATCGGCTACACTTTCGAGATGCGTGACGGGGAGCCCATGGCGATAGAGACTCCTCCCGACCTCGACGCCCAGCGCCGACTCCTGGAATTTCACATCAAGGTGAGCGAGGAGATCCGGAAGCCCCTCATACTTCATGTGGTGAAATGTTATCCCGAGATCATAAGGATGAGACGCAAGCTGCGCCCTTCGCAGCCCTGGATCATACATGGTTTCCGCGGCAAGCCCGGCCTGGCGCGTGAGCTCCTCAAGGCCGGATTCTATCTGAGCTACGGAGAGAAGTTCAATCCCCATTCCGTTGCCACTACGCCCGCTGACCGTCTGCTCGTGGAGACCGACGAGTCACGCCTCCCCGTCGGAGAGATCGTCCGCGCTCTTGGTGTCACTCCCCGCGTCACCGTAGCGGCCCTTTGCGCCCAGTCTCAGCGCGTTTCTCCGCAACCCTGATAGTTTGGTCCGTTTGATGGCCGAGTGGCTGAAAACGCGCGAGAATTCCTCCTGCTGCATTTCCAGAATCTGCTCCCGTGTCAGCTCGGTCACGGAGCTGCGCGGCGTGAAGACTTCGCTCTCACGCGCGACCGCGTTGTGGGGGCAGACTTCCTGACAGATGTCACAGCCGTAGATCCTCCCGTCAAGCGGCGGGATATGCTCTCCGCGGTATTCGATGCTGAGATATGAGCGGCATTTGCGCGCGTCCATCCCTCCGCATCCGTCGAGCGCGTGGCCGGGACAGCTCCGCACGCATCGGCCACACTCACCGCAGCCGGTGTCATTAAGCGGACGGTCCGGCTCAAGCTCCAAGGTGGTGAGGATCTCCCCGAGCACGACCCACGACCCGATCCCGGGGACGATGAGGAGTCCGTTGAGCCCCGTGAAACCGACTCCCGCCCTGACGGCCCAGAGGCGTTCGCGCAGGGGAGCGGTGTCCACCGTAACCCTTGACTCTCCCGGCAGACGCGCGGCCACGGTGGAGAGACGCTCGCGCACCTCCTCATGATAGTCACGCCCGAGCGCGTAGCGCGCCCAGCGGAGCTCTCCGTTGTCACGATGGTAATAATTGAAAGCGGCCACGATGATGCTCCTCGCTCCCTCCAGGAGGGTGGCGGGATCGCGCCGCTGTGGAGCATATTTCTCCAGATAGTTCATCTCCCCGTGCCGTCCGGCAGCCACCCAGCTCTCATGCAGTAGCGCGTCGTCAGTGCCGACCGGCTCCACGCGGGCAATCCCGCAGGCTGCGGCCCCGGCTGCGAGCACCATCCGTCTGATCTCAGCGGCATCCATCACATCGGGAGCGGTGCGAAGTCAAACCCGTTCTCCTTCAGCCACGCGATGGCCCGCGGGAGGGCATAGCGCATGTTGGAGTGGGCTTTCTTCGAGTCGTGGAACACGATGATGCTCCCGTTGCGGGCGTAGCGCTTCACGTTGGCGAGCACTCTCTCCCCGTCCACGCGACGGGAGTAGTCGCGTGTCACGAGATCATACATCACTATGTTGAAATGCTTGCGTATCAGGTGGGCCTGGCCGGGCCAGACGATTCCGTGGGGCGGACGGAAGAGGGTGGAGTCGATGAGCCCGTCGGCTTCCATGATGTCACGGAAATACTTATGGTTTCGCTCCTTGAGTCCCTGGAGATGATGCATGGTGTGGCACCTTTGCGCTCTTTCGTTCATAATCTAAAAACCCTGTTGATTTTCCCATATT
>CAZOOY010000126.1:0-5216 GCA_964581555.1 uncultured Staphylococcus sp. | reverse complement strand
CAGGTCACCAACCCTCCCATCGATCCTCTGCGCGAGGAACTCGTGATGAGTCTCGACAGCTACATCGGTGCTGTTAATCTCTCGCTCATGGAGCTCTCTCCGGAGATGTGCAAGATGGTTCTTCTCAAACGACCCATCATCTCCAATCGTGAGCTTGACATTCTTTGCAACCTGCGCTACAAAGGTTTCAACACCCGCAAGCTTGCCATGACTTTCCCCGTAAGTGAAGGTCCCGAGGGTCTACGTAAAGGTATTGAGCGACTCTGTGAGGAAGCCGAGAAGGCCGTCGACGATGGATGCAACTACGTCATCCTATCCGACCGGGGCGTGGATGCCGAAAATGCACCTATCCCTTCCCTGCTCGCCACCTCGGCAGTGCACCACCATCTCATCGACAAGAAAAAGCGTGTGCAGACGGCACTTGTCATCGAAACAGCAGATGCCCGCGAGGTGATGCACTTCGCTCTGCTTGTCGGCTATGGTGCCTCGGCCATCAATCCCTATATCACATTTGCCGTGATAGACGATCTCGTAAAACGCAAGGAGATTCAGCTCGACTTTGAGTCGGCACAGCGCAAGTTCATCAAGGCTGTGGACAAAGGTCTGCTCAAAGTGATGTCAAAAATGGGTATATCTACCCTCACATCCTACAAGGGTGCCGAGCTTTTCGAGGCCGTAGGTCTATCTGAGGAACTTTGCGAGAAATATTTCGGAAAGACAGTGAGCCGCATTTCCGGAGTTGGTCTCGACGAGATCGCAGCCGGTATAATCGCAGCCCATGACGAGGCTTATTCCGAGGATTTCGAGGCAGAGTCTCCCCTCCCCTTCATCGGTCACTATTCATTCCGCAAGGATGGCGAGAAGCATGCCTGGAATCCCGAGACAATAGCGACGCTCCAACTTGCCACACGACTGGGTAGCTATAAGAAATTTAAGGAATATACCTCGCTGGTGGACGACAAGAAGGATCCTATCTTCATCCGTGACTTCCTTACTTTCCGCGAGGCTACTCCCATTCCATTGGAGGAAGTTGAGGACGAAAAGTCTATCATGAAGCGCTTCGTGACAGGTGCAATGTCGTTCGGTTCCATCAGCCGCGAAGCTCACGAGGCTCTCGGCATAGCCATGAACGCCATCGGAGCGCGCTCCAACACCGGTGAGGGCGGTGAGGATCCCGAACGTTTTGCTCCGCGCCCCGACGGATCTTCCGCCCGCTCGGCCATCAAGCAGGTCGCATCCGGCCGCTTCGGAGTCACGACAGAGTATCTCGTCAATGCGGATGAAATCCAGATCAAGATAGCCCAGGGCGCCAAGCCGGGTGAAGGTGGTCAGCTCCCCGGCTTCAAGGTGGACAAGATCATCGCAAAGACCCGCCACTCGATCCCGGGTATCACCCTAATCTCTCCCCCTCCCCATCATGACATCTATTCAATCGAGGATCTCGCTCAACTTATTTTCGACCTGAAGAATGTCAATCCGCGCGCCAAAGTGAGCGTGAAGCTCGTGGCCGAGAGCGGAGTGGGCACCATCGCTGCCGGCGTGGCCAAAGCAAAGAGCGATCTCATCACCATCAGTGGCAGTGACGGCGGAACGGGTGCCTCTCCTGCAAGCTCGATCCACTATGCCGGTGTGCCGGTAGAGATCGGTCTCTCTGAGACACAGCAGACCCTCGTGATCAATAACCTTCGCGGTCAGGTGAAACTGCAGGCTGACGGTCAGCTCAAGACCGGACGTGACGTTGTGATCATGGCTATGCTCGGTGCCGAAGAGTTTGGTTTCGCCACAAGCGCTCTCATCGTGCTCGGATGCGTGATGATGCGTAAATGCCATCTCAACACCTGTCCCGTCGGAGTAGCGACTCAGAACGAAGAGCTACGCAAGAGATTCATCGGTCGCTCGGAATACGTGATCAACTTCTTCACCTTCCTCGCCCGCGAGATCCGTGAGATCATGGCATCGCTGGGAGTGCGTTCTCTTGACGAGATTATAGGCCGTGCCGACCTGCTCACCGTCAAGGAAGAGCTGAGGGACACTGTTGCGCCCGGTCTCGACTTCTCACGCATCCTCTATGTTCCCGAAGAGGCCGTAACAAACGCAACCCACAATGTGACAGGTCAGACCCACGAGGTGGATCATGTCCTTGATCGCGAGATCATAGCCCGTGCTTATCCTGCCATCATGCAAGGTATGCCCGTAGAACTGGAGTTCCCCATCAACAACACCAACCGTTCCGTGGGTGTGATGCTATCAGGTGAGGTTGCTAAGAAATACGGCGACGCCGGTCTGCCGGACAACACTATAGAATGTACTTTCAAAGGTTCCGCCGGTCAGAGTTTTGGAGCATTCCTTGCTCACGGAATAACTTTCCGTCTCGAAGGAGATGCCAATGACTATGTAGGTAAAGGTCTCTCGGGCGGTAAGATCGTCATCGTCCCACCGGAAGGATCTACATTCGCTCCCGAGGAGAATATCATTGCCGGCAATACGCTTCTCTACGGCGCAACCTCGGGCCACATCTTCATCAACGGACGTGTGGGCGAACGTTTCTGTGTCCGCAACTCCGGTGCTGTGGCTGTCGTGGAAGGCGTGGGTGACCATTGCTGCGAATACATGACAGGCGGCCGTACGGTGGTGCTCGGGCCGACAGGCCGTAACTTTGCTGCCGGTATGAGCGGCGGTGTGGCTTACGTGTGGGATCCAGCGGGTGACTTCGACTACTTCTGCAACATGGAGAGCGTTGAGCTCTCCCTCATCGAGGACACCGAAGATAGCCGCGAACTCCATCGCCTCATCTCAGCCCATTACAAGCACACCCGCTCACCCCTTGCTTCAAGGATGCTCAACGACTGGGACACCTATGTGAAACAGTTTATCAAGATCATCCCCATCGAGTACAAGAAAGTGCTCCAGGATGAGCAGGAGGTCCGCAAGGCTGCCAAGGCAAAAGCCACCGTCTGAACTAACCATCATCACGAATATCTCAAAACGACATATATGGGAAATCCTAAAGCATTTCTCTCAATCCCCCGTAAGGAGGGGGGCTACCGTCCGGTAAACGAGCGTGTGGCCGATTATAAAGAGGTCGAGCAGACTCTCAATTCGCAGGAGCGGCGCCTGCAGGCTTCACGCTGCATGGAGTGTGGAGTGCCCTTCTGCCACTGGAGTTGTCCGCTCGGCAATCGCCAGCCGGAATGGCAGGATCGATTGTACAAGGATGACATCAAAGGTGCATATATCCTCCTGACTCAGACTGATGACTTCCCTGAATTCACAGGCAGGGTCTGCCCCGCTCTGTGTGAAAAAGGATGTGTACTGAACAAGGAGCATGAACCTGTAACCATACGCGAAAACGAGGCTGCCATCGTGGAGCGAGCTTTTGCTGACGGGATGGTGAAACCCGAGCCTCCCAGAAAACGTACCGGCAAGAAAGTTGCCGTCGTTGGTTCCGGTCCCGCCGGACTCGCAGCAGCCAACCGTCTCAATCGCAGCGGACACTCCGTGACCGTGTTCGAAAAGAACGAAGCTCCCGGGGGCCTGCTACGCTTCGGTATCCCCGACTTCAAACTTGAAAAGCATGTTATCGACCGTCGCCTCAATCTTCTGAAAGAGGAAGGAATTGAGTTCCGCTGTGGTGTGGAGGTGGGCAAGGATATTTCCGCTGAGCAGCTCCTCGCTGAATATGATGCTGTCTGTCTCGCCATGGGAGCGGAAGTCCCACGCGATCTCAACGTAGAAGGTCGTGATCTCAAGGGGGTACACTTTGCCCTTGAACTTCTCCAGCAGCAGAACCGTGTGAACGCCGGACGGAAAATCGACAAGAAAGACCGTATCACAGCCGAGGGAAAGCACGTGCTGGTGATCGGCGGCGGTGATACCGGTAGTGATTGCGTGGGAACGTCTCATCGTCAGGGAGCTCTCTCCGTCACCCAGATCGACATCATGCCCAAGCCACCCGTGGGCGACAATCCCGCCACCCCCTGGCCCTACTGGCCTGTGGTCCTCAAGACCTCAAGCAGCCATCTTGAAGGATGTGACCGCCGGTGGCTCCTTGACACCCGCCGTTTCATCGGCGATAAGGAGGGCCACGTGCGTGAAGTCGAGGTTGAAGAAGTAGAATGGACCAAAGATCCGGAGACCGGGCGCATGAACCTTGTGCATACAGGACGCCGAGACAAGATCAAGGCTGATCTCGTTCTTCTTGCCATGGGCTTCGTTCATCCGCGAGCCGAAGGACTCATTGATACTCTCGGTGTGGAGAAAGACCAGCGTGGCAACGTTCTGGTTGATCCTGAAACCCATGCCACCAGTGTCCCGGGTATATTCGCAGCAGGTGACGTTGCCTCAGGTGCATCACTGGTGGTTCGCTGCATCGCAGCCGGGCGTGACACCGCCAAAGCCATCGACGCCTACCTCTCCTGAACCCACACATAATCTTATTCAAACGAAAACGTGTGCCCACCCCGGCACACGTTTTTTCTTTTCAATGTTCTTTTTTCAGAAAATCATTATCTTTGCATATTGAAAAATTGCAAAATATGAATATCCTCTCACCACGCGAAGCTATTAATAAGAGCTATCGTCGAGTACAAATTGATCATAATAATTACAACCGTTTTCTTGATGCGCTTGAGATTCTTGTAGAGAATATTCATGAAGACCAGCGTGAAGCAGAGCAAAAAAGTATCTTAACAAGGTTTCTTCACGAAGCATTTTATAAAGATTATAATATCAGTGCGGTAGATGATATTGATTTAGCCATCAGACTCGACAAAACTTCAACATCTAGTATTGGTGTCATGTTTGAGTTTAAAGGGATTGTTACCGGCCATCGAGAAATGCCGACTGTAAATAATCTCAATTCCAAAGCACTTCAAGAACTCGTATTATATTATCTCCGGCAGAGAAAAGCGGGCAACACAGATATCCGTCATCTTATTATTACTAATACCAGAGAATTCTTTATTTTTGATGCTCAGGAATTTGAACGCTTCTTTTATAAAAATTCTTCTCTTCTGAGAAAATTTAAAGACTTTGAAGCTGGAGTTACTCCAAGCAGTAATACAGACTTCTTTTATACCGAAATTGCATCACCAGTAATCAAGCAAGTACAAAATAACATTCAATTTACATTCTTTACTTTAAAAGATTATAGGAAGGCGATAAAGTGTCGTGAAACCACCGGTAAATTAACTCATCTTTACCGACTGCTCAGCCCT
>CAZOOY010000125.1:0-5255 GCA_964581555.1 uncultured Staphylococcus sp. | reverse complement strand
CTACAAATATGTCGATATTCGTCGCATCATTGCCGATTATAACCCAGGCCGATAGCCTGCAAGGACAAGGAAAAGACGGCATCCAAGTCCACCAAGCTATTTTCGAAATAAATTGTGACAAGTACAGTAAGCCCCCTTGAATAGAACAAATTAAATTGGTGCGTTAAATCCGAATTAAACCGCCCGGCCCTCAATAGTGAGGGTCGGGCGGACCATTATTCAATATTGCTGCTATTTTGCATTACCTTTATTTGACGCGGATCAATAATTGTCCATGTCAAGAGCCATGTAGTGGCACTGGGGATGGCTGCAACCGGGGCAGGTTACAGGGGGCTCGGTGCCTTCATAGACGTAACCGCAGACGAGACACTGCCACTTGATGGCGTGGTCACGCTTCCATACTGTTCCGTCCTTGACCTGCTGGAGATAGGCAAGGAAACGATTCTGGTGACGCTGTTCCACATCGGCGATAGCGAGGAAGTGCTCGGCGATTTCATCAAATCCCTCTTCCTTGGCCACCTGAGCGGCCTGGCGGTAGAATTCATAACCCTCGGTCTTTTCCTCCTGTGCGGAGATCTGAAGATTGGTGGCTGTATCGCCTATCACGCCTGCATCGACTGTTGAAGAGACGGTGACCTGACCTCCCTGAAGGAACTTGAAGAAGACTTTGGAATGATGCAACTCATTGGCTGCAGTGTCGCGGAATGCCTGACCGATAGGATAGTAGTTCTCCTTATCTGCCTGTTGGGCATAGAAAGTATATCGGGTATAAGCGGTTGACTCTGCGATGTAAGACTCGACGAGAAGTTTCTCGGTCTTTGTGCCTTTGATGTTTACGGGATTGCTCATGGCTATAATGTTTTTAAATTGATTTGTTCAGTTTTTACTTATATAACCATACTGCTTCCCCTTATGTTCAGCCGACTATTGATAAAATTACGAAGGTTACGGCATAGATGAGCATCAGCATTGCGGTCATGCCCAGAAGCGGATTCAATCCTTTACCGTGACGGCGTGCGAGGAGCACGGAGAGAGTCCCGTGGAGCATAAGATAGATCAGTGGAAAGGCTGTCCCGATAGACGATACTGCCAGCCATTCCGGGAAAGTAAGGATAGCGGCCAGAAATCCGTTTGCCACGTAGATCCACAGCATCGGACGGAGACCAAGTTTCACGGCAAGAGTCCGTTTGCCCACGGCTTGATCGTCCTCGCGGTCGCGATAGTTGTTGACAATGAGTACATTGGCGCCCATAAGCCCTATTCCCACCGACGCGGCCATCAGCCACCAGGCGAATTCTCCACCCATAAGGATATACGTAAGACACACCGGCACCACTCCGAAGAAGATCACCACAGCCACCTCTCCGAATCCGTGGTGGGAGAGAGGATATGGCCCTGTGCTGTAAGCCATCACTCCGAGAGCCACGAGCACTCCTATTATATACATCCACCATTCTCCATATACGGCCACGAGGACGATTCCCGCGATACAGGCCAGCCCGAGGGTGAGAAGGGTAGCAGTGAGCATCGCGCGAGGTGGGATGTCACCTTCCGTCACTCCCCTGCGCGGTCCTTCCCGGCCTTTGCGGTCCAGACCACCCTTGAAGTCGAAATACTCATTGGCGAAATTGCTCGCTATCTGGGCGAGAAGGGCGAACACCAGACAGAGCAGCCAGGGGCCCAACCTGAAATGCCAGGCAAGAAGCCCGAGACCGGCGGTGTAGATAATTCCGGCCAGACTGACCGGGAGTGTGCGGAGGCGCATTGCCTCGATCCAGCATGAGAAGGTTTTCTTCATGAGTCTCAAATATCAAAAAAAATCTGACCGGAAGGACTATAAATCTCTGTATAGTCATCCGGCCAGATAGGTGGGTGGACACTCGCTCGGCGGTGTCAATGAATTTTATTCAAACTTTGCTGCGATGGCTGCTGCGATCGCTTCCATCTCCTCGGCTGGGAGTGTGACCTTGTGAGAGAAGTTCATGTCATCCTCGGTGGTGATGGGGACGAGATGAATGTGGGTGTGAGGCACTTCGAGGCCTATCACTGCCACTCCGACGCGCTTGCAGGGGAGAGCTTTCTTTTGAGCCTCGGCCACTCGGCGAGCGAATGCCATGAGGTCAAGATAATCCTGCTCGGGCAGATCGAAGATATAGTCGTTCTCTTTACGAGGGATCACGAGCACATGCCCGGGAGCCACAGGATTGATGTCGAGAAAAGCGAAGTGCTTTTCATCCTCGGCCACCTTATAAGAGGGAATTTCCCCGGCGGCGATTCTGCTGAATATCGTTGCCATCAGAAATTGATCTCTACGATTTTGAACTTCATGAGGCCGGCGGGCACCTTGATCTCTACTTCCTCGTTGAGCTTGTGGCCCAGCAATCCCTGTGCGATGGGTGTGGAGGAACCGATCTTTTTCTCCTTGAGGTTGGCTTCCGAGTCGGCCACGATGGTGTATTCCATCTCCATGCCGTTTGCGATGTTTTTGATCTTGACGCGGTTGAGTATCTGCACCTCCTCATTGTTGAGCTTGCTCTCGTCGATGATACGGCTGTTGGCCACGAGATCCTTCAGTTGTGAGATCTTCATCTCCAGCATGCCCTGAGCCTCCTTGGCGGCGTCATACTCTGAGTTTTCCGAGAGGTCTCCCTTGTCGCGGGCCTCGGCGATGGCGGCAGATATGCGGGGGCGCTCCACTGATTCGAGGAACGCGATTTCTTCCATTTTTTTCTTATAACCTTCCTTGGTCATGTAAGTTATTGCCATGGTAGTGGTGTTTTAGAGGGTGAGTTTACATTTTAGGTCTGACGTAAAAAATTTAGAACCCCGGGGCATACCGCCACGAGACTCTACAATCTTTGTTGTCAGTGTGTTCAGTCGTATTTCGCTTGCAAAGTTAGGGATAAATCCTTGCAATCCCAAGATTTTAACAAGAATTAAGAGCCTGCCTTGGGTGGCAGTCCGGGGCCGAACTCCTCGTGTAGTTTCATGAATCTCGCCAGTGATCCGGCTGAGATTCGCTCCATCGAGCGTATCACTTTTTCAAGTGGTTTCCGCTCCATTTTTCCGCTTTTCGAGTAGAATTTGTCGGCGTAACAGACGAGCCGTTCCATTAATGTCTCAGGCATGTAGTCCCCTTTCGGGAGAGGCAGACCTTGGGCTTCAATCTCCTCGGCGGTGATCCCGGCTCCGGTGTGACGCTCGGCCACGCGGGCATACTCCTCCGCGAGCCCCTCTTTTCTCAGGAGTTCCGCGCCGAGCACCCCGTGCATTATATAAGGTGAAGGCCCGTTACATCCTATGTCGGGCGCATCCGTCAGGCAGATGCCGATATCATGAAGCATGGCGGCCTCCTCCACTTCCGTCATATCGACAGGCAGATCAAGCCTCCGGGCTATCCCCGTCGCAAGCTCGGCCACCTGGCTGCAATGGCGCTGATAAACTGCCCGCCGGAGGGTATCCGGCGGGTAGTATTTGTCTATGATTTCCTTGCAGGTCATTACTCCACGATTGTACACCATCCGTGGGTGTCCTCGATCTCGCCGAGTTGAATGCCTCGTAAGGTTTCGTAAAGACGGGTGACGATCGGACCCGGCTCGCCGTTCTTGGCCACAACATATTTCTTTCCGGTATCGAGGTCATCGATCTCTCCCACCGGCGATGCTACGGCGGCTGTCCCGACGGCGGCGGCCTCGTCTATCGTCTCGAGCTCGTCCACTGTGATGTGGCGGCGTTCCACCTTGATCCCCATGTCCTCGGCGAGTTGCATGAGACTCTTGTTGGTGATCGAAGGGAGGATTGACTGCGAGGCGGGAGTGATGTAGACGCCATCCTTGATGGCTATGAAGTTGGCGGGGCCGCATTCGTCGAGATACTTCTTCTCTTTTGGATCGAGATAGAGCACGGCCGAGTAGCCCAGCTCATGTGCATGTTCGCCGGCCGTGAGAGAGGCTGCGTAATTACCTCCCACTTTCCAGAGTCCTGTGCCGTTGGGTGCCACGCGGTCATACTGACGCATGATGCAGATATTGGTGGGCTTGAAGCCGGTCTTGAAGTAGGGACCCACCGGGGTGACGAGGATCAGGAAGAGATACTCCTGGGAAGGCTTCACGCCCACTTGAGCCGAGATGCCCAGCTCGATGGGGCGGATATAGAGCGACGCGCCCGAGCCGTAGGGAGGGACAAAACGCTCGTTTAGCTTCACGACCTTGAGCACCATCTCCTTGAATTTTTCTTCGGGCAGAGGCTCCATGAGGATACCTTTGGCCGACTCGCGGATACGGCGGGCATTTTCCTCCAGACGGAACACTCGCACTTTCCCGTCCTTGCCGCGGAAGGCCTTGAGACCTTCGAAGATTTCCTGTCCGTAGTGCAGACAGGTGGCCGCGATGTGAAGATTGATCTCTTCGCTCTGCGACACTTCTATCTCGCCCCATTTCCCGTCGCGGAAGTAACAGCGGACATTATAATCTGTTGGCATATAGCCGAATGAAAGATTCTTCCAGTCTATCTCTTTGTCCATTGTAAAGAAGTTTTTGTAAATTATAGTCGCAAAATTACTAAAATTTCGGTTAAAGTGTTATTTTTGTTGTATGAAAAAGTTGCTAACGTTTATTTTCAGTGTCGTAGCCGTTGCTGCGGCCTGTGCTCAGACCTGTCCCGAGCTTGCTATTCTCGGCGATTCCTATTCCACCTTTGAAGGCTATGTCGAGCCTTCCGGTAATGAAATCTGGTACTATGCCACTCCTCGTGACCGCACTGACGTGACCGATGTCACCGAGACTTGGTGGCACATTCTTGCGCGCGAACACGGGTTTAAATTAGGTGTGAATAATTCCTACTCCGGTTCCACCATTTCTCGCACCGGCTATCGTGGTGAGGATTATACGGATCGTGCCTTCATAACCCGCATGAATTCACTCGGCCACCCGGATGTCATTCTCATCTTCGGTGCCACCAACGATTCATGGGCCAAGGTTCCCATGGGCGACTATATATATAAAGGTTGGACCCCGAAGGATCTCTACGATTTCCGCCCTGCCATGGCCCGGCTTCTTTCCGGTGTAAAGGATCGTTACCCTAATGTTAAGATATATTTCATCTTGAATGATAAGTTGTCCGATGATATCAATGAGTCGGTCAGGACTATTTGCAGCCGATATGATGTTCCCCTTATAGAGTTAAAGGATATTGACAAGAAAGGTAATCATCCGTCGGTGAAAGGTATGCGTCAGGTTGCTGACCAGATTGCCGAC
>CAZOOY010000124.1:935-5408 GCA_964581555.1 uncultured Staphylococcus sp. | reverse complement strand
TTTGTAGCGAGACCGAGAATTGAACTCGGGACCTCCGGGTTATGAATCCGACGCTCTAACCAACTGAGCTATCTCGCCATTCCGAATTTTGCTCTGCAAAGGTAGTGTTTTTAGCCCGAACCGCCAAAGATTTGAACTAAAATTTTATCAACTTTTTATAAACAGCAATGTTGATAACTTTTCAAAAATGTTGATAACTTTTTGACGGAGGCTGAATGACGTCGAGTAAAGTGGTGATAATCAATTATTTCGTATTATGTTGAAAACTTGCGGGAATGTTAATAACTATGACTGAGTTATCAACATTCCCGCAACAGACAGGTATTCCTGACGGAATTATTTCCTCGGATGAGCCAGCATATACTGGGCTATCTGGACGGCATTGAGAGCTGCGCCTTTCTTGATCTGGTCACCTACGAGCCAGAATGTGAGTCCGCAGGGGTTGGCGAGGTCGGCGCGCAGACGGCCCACATAGACGGGATCCTGACCCGCTGCGTGGAGAGGCATGGGATACTGCTTGTCGGCAGGAGTGTCGATCACGACCAGACCCTCGGCCTTTTCAAAAGCCTCGCGCACACGTGACACTTCGATGGGCTCCTCAGTCTCTACCCAAACAGCCTCGCTGTGAGCGCGGACCACCGGGACACGGACACATGTGGCACTCACGCTGAGGTCAGGAGCGTGCATGATCTTACGGGTCTCGTTGAACATCTTCATCTCCTCCTTGGTGTAGTCGTTGTCGGTGAAGACGTCGATGTGGGGGATGAGGTTGTAGGCGAGCTGATAAGCAAACTTCTCAACCGTCGGCTCCTGGCCTCCGACGAGCTCGGCGCTCTGGCGCACGAGTTCGTCCATACCGCTCTGTCCGGCACCGCTGGCTGCCTGATAGGTGGCGACGTGGATGCGGCGGATGGGTGAGATGTCGTTGATGGGCTTGAGGGCGACCACCATGATTGCGGTGGTGCAGTTGGGATTGGCTATGATATTGCGCGGGGTGTCAAAGGCGTCCTCACCGTTGACTTCGGGCACTACCAGAGGCACATCCGGATCCATGCGGAATGCGCTGGAATTGTCGATCATTATTGCGCCGTGACGGGTGATGACGTCAGCATACTTCTTGGAGACGGATGCTCCGGCTGAAGCGAAGACGAAGTCCACACCGCGGAAGTCTTCCGGCTCGTCACGCAGAAGCTGTACCGTGATATCCTTGCCACGGTAGTTGTAGACACGTCCTGCCGAGCGTTCGGATCCGAAGAGGAGCAGCTCGTCGATGGGGAAATTCTGTTCGTCAAGGACGCGGAGGAACTCCTGTCCTACGGCGCCGCTGGCGCCTACAATTGCTACTTTCATATTTATAAATCGTACCTTTGGGAATTATTCATACATTTTGTCAATGATGTCGCGATAGCGCTCGTTGACTACCCTACGCTTCACCTTAAGGGTATTGGTGAGTTCTCCCGCTTCCATGGAGAACTCGCGGGGGAGGAGGGTGAAGCGCTTTATCTTCTCATAGGAGGCGAGGCCGCTCATGAGATCCTCGATGCGCTCCTCCATCATGAGATTGACACGGGTGTCGGTGACCAGATCCTCGTTGGAGGTGTATTCGATACCTTTCTCGTCAGCCCACTTGCGCAGCACTTCATAGTCGGGCACGATGAGGGCGGAGACATATTTGCGCGAGTCGCCTATGACGGTGACCTGGTCGATAAACTTGTCGGTGCCAAGGCGTGTCTCCAGACTCTGCGGCGCGATATATTTGCCGTTGGAGGTTTTGAAGAGATCCTTTATGCGGTCGGTGAGGAAGAGGTTACCCTCATCGTCGAGATAGCCCGCGTCACCTGTGCGGAACCATCCTCCTTCGTAGAAGGCCTCTGCTGTGGCGGCCGGCTTGTTGTAGTAACCGCTCATCACCATGGGGGATTTTACGAGCACCTCGGAATCGGGACCTATCTTGACGTTCACGTAAGGGATGGGAGTGCCGACCGAACCGATGCGGTAATTCACATCGGGGAAACAGGTCACAGTCGCCGTGGTCTCCGAGAGACCGTAGCCCACCATAATATTAAGTCCGCAGGAATGGAAGAATTCCACGAGCTCGGAAGAGACCGGTGCGCCCGCCGTGGGGAAGATGTTGGGATTGTCTATACCGATGGCCCCGCGAAGCATGGCGAAAACGCGGCGGTCAAAGAATCCGTAGGCCGCTTCGAGCCATGCGGGAGCTTTCTTGCCGAGACGGACATAGTCGAGGTTGCGACGGTGGCCCACCTTGAGGGCAAGATTGATCATCCCCCTGGCGACGGGATTCATTGAGGCGATCTTTTCCCTCACTGCCGTGTAGACTTTCTCCCAGAAGCGCGGGACGGCACACATGCATGTGGGACGCACCTGCTTGATGGTCTCCTGGATGGCGCGGGGGTCGCGGTTGACAGCCACTTTGATTCCCAGCATCAGGCAGACGTAGGTGAAACCTTTTTCAAAAATGTGGCTGAGGGGCAGGAAAGCCATCGAGACATCCGCCTGCGAGAGGGTGTCGAGCCGTTCGCGGTGAGCGTCCAGAGCATAATCATAGTTGGAGTGAGTGAGTATTGCTCCCTTGGGCTCGCCGGTGGTTCCGGATGTGTAGACAAGGGTGGCGATATCAGATGGAACGGCCTCGGATGCGTGGCGTTCCACGGCTGCAGCGATCTCTGCGCCTGTCTGCTCGCCTGTCTTGATGAAGTCACTCCAGAGCATTGAGGTCGTATCGTCGGCATCAAGCTCTATGGGCTTGATCACAACTATCCTCTCAAGCGATTTGCAACGGCGCTGCACCTCGCGGGCTATATGATACTGAGTGGAGTTGCCGGCGAAGATGATGCGGCTTGCGGAATCGTTGACTATATATTCCACCTGCTCGAGCGAGGAGGTGGCGTAGATGGACACCGAGACGGCGCGGATGCGATAGCAGGCGAAATCGGTGATGAGATTTTCCGGGCGGTTGGCCGAAAAAGTGGCAACGCAGTGACCCGGTTCTACCCCGAATGATGCAAGCGCACGGGCTCCCGAGAGAACATTGGCCTCAAAGTCGCGCCAGTTGATGTCATACCATCGGTCCCTTTCATCCTGTCCGGCTACCGCCGGAGCATCCGGCTGTTTCCGGGCGTGGCGTGCCGGAAGGAGTGTGAGGATATTGTCAATCATTGGATTTTTCTATTTGTTCGGATGCAAAGGTAGGCCAAAAAAATTGGCCGCACCTAAGAATATGAGATAAAAATTGAAAATCGTTAACATTTCCTCAAAAATTGCACACTTGATTTAACTATGCTTAACTTTGAACTCCCGAAAGTGCTCACAGACTATAAATTTACAGGCTTTCAATAGGTTCTCGTGTGCAAAATCATAACATCCATGTGGCACGGAAGCGGTGCAGGAGGGCGTTTTAACAGGTAACGTGTTATTTTTGATAACTTTAAATGATGAAATTGGAAATTTTTTTGTACCTTTGCGCCTCGAAAACAAAATCAGATTAGTTAAATGGACAAGAGACCTGCTTCACGACAGCCTGATCTGCTCTTTGAAGTAAGCTGGGAAGTGTGCAACAAGATAGGCGGAATCTACACCGTCCTCTCTACTAAAGCCAAGACTCTCCAGAAGGTAAATAAGGACAGGAATATTTTCATCGGTCCCGATGTATGGACTGCAGAGAATCCCTCTCCTTGGTTCACGGAATGTAATATCCCCGGCCTTACGGCCGCCGCAATCAACGCAGCGCTCCCCGAGGGAGTCAGCGTGCGTGTTGGCCGATGGGACATCCCCGGCCGCCCTATTGCCATATTGGTGAAATTTGACGCCATGTATGCCGTCAAGGATGAGTTCTACGGCGAGATGTGGAGCCGTTTCGGTGTGGATTCCCTCCATGCCTACGGTGATTATGACGAGGGCTGTGCCTTCGCTCATGCAGCCGGCACAGTCATCGAAGCTGTACTTGCCACAGGCTACGGACAGCCCGAAGGTGCAGTGGCAGCCAAAGGTAAGCGAGGCCGTCCACGCAAAGTGAAATTTGATGTCGTGGCCCACTTTGACGAATGGACCACAGGCATGGGCCTCCTCTACGTGAAATGGAAGCTCCCCAAGGTGGCTACCGTCTTCACCACCCACGCCACCAGCATAGGCCGCAGCATCTGCGGCAACAACAAGCCCCTCTATGATTACATGGCCGGCTATAACGGCGATCAGATGGCCCGGGAGCTCAATATGGAGGCCAAGCATTCACTCGAGAAGGCAGCCGCCCATCAGGCCGATGTCTTCACCACGGTGAGCGAGATCACCGCCCGTGAGTGTGAGCAGCTTCTGGAGCGTCGCCCTGACGTGGTAACACCCAATGGCTTCGAGAAGGGTTTCGTCCCCTCCGCCGCCAAGTTTGGCGAGGAGCGTGCCGCCGCCCGAAAGACGATGCTTGAAGTGGCCCGCTGTCTCACAGGGGAGGATTTTGAC
>CAZOOY010000124.1:0-925 GCA_964581555.1 uncultured Staphylococcus sp. | reverse complement strand
TGATTACCGGTGGCCGCTGCGAGTACCGCAACAAGGGTCTCGACCTATATCTCGACATGGCTGCCACACTCAAGAGTCTCGATTGCTGCCGCAGGGTGCTCGCCTATGTGATGGTGCCCGCATGGATGAAGGAGGCTCGCGAGGATCTCCGTGCACGTCTCGCCGGTGATGCTCCGGTGGACGGTCCCCTCGATCAGCCCGTGATCACTCACTGGCTGAACAATCCCGACAGTGACGCGGTGAACTGCCGCATCCGTCAGATGGGATGGGCCGCGCTTGATCCGAGAGTCACGGTCATCTACGTCCCCTGCTACCTCAACGGATCGGACGGTATCTTCAACCGCAGCTATTATGACCTCATCATTGGCGCCGATGCCACCGTCTTCCCCTCCTACTACGAGCCCTGGGGCTACACTCCCCTTGAGAGCGTGGCTTTCGGTGTCCCCACCGTGACTACATCTCTCTCCGGCTTCGGCCAGTGGGTGCTCTCGGCGTTCAATAATGACTTCGAGGATTGCGGTGTCAACGTGATAGGTCGAGGTGACTCCAATTATGACGGGGTGGTCCACAGTATCGCCCGCTCCATCGAGTTCCTCACCTGTGCCGACGACCGCACCCGTCGTCGCATCAGCCGTGCGGCCATGAAGACCGCCGCCGCTGCTGCCTGGAGCAACTTCATCATCTTCTATGACGACGCCTACTCTCTCGCCCTCGAGAAGGCCGCCGCAAGAAACTGACTAATTTTACCACCTTATATTATATAAATAATCCAATTACTCCTCAACAAGAAGCCCGGCCGGGCTTCGAAACAGAGAAACTACCAAACTTTTAAATATGAAACTACCCGTAAGTAACACGAACGCTCCCGTATGGCGTGACATCACTGTCAGGGCACAGCTTCCCGAGGCCCTCAAGCCCCTGGAAA
>CAZOOY010000123.1:5099-5450 GCA_964581555.1 uncultured Staphylococcus sp. | reverse complement strand
GCCATGCTCATCTCTCCGCTCATGGGGCCCATCATCGGCATCGGACTCGGCGTAGGGACCCATGACTACGAGCTCATCAAGCGTGCGCTCCGTAACCTCGTGATGGCCACCGGCTTCAGCGTGCTCACCTCCACGCTCTACTTCCTCATCTCACCCGTGAGCGAGGGACACAGCGAGCTGCTGGCGCGCACCTCACCCACCATCTACGACGTCCTCATCGGCTTCTTCGGCGGAGGTGCTGGCATCATCGCCATCTGCTCCAAGTCGAAAGGCAATGTGATCCCCGGCGTGGCCATCGCCACAGCCCTCATGCCTCCCCTCTACACCGTTGGCTACGGCATAGCCACCTGG
>CAZOOY010000123.1:0-5089 GCA_964581555.1 uncultured Staphylococcus sp. | reverse complement strand
TCATCAACTCAATCTACATCGCCCTCTCCACCTACATAGGTGTGAAGCTCCTCGGATTCCATCACGTCGCCACCGAGGATCCTGTCCGTGCCGCCAAGGTGCGCCGCATCATCTACACCGTGGCACTCATCGCCCTTCTACCCTCCCTCTACCTCACCTACAACATGCTGCGTCAGAGCCGTTTCGAGTCCAATGCGTCACGCTTCGTCTCCGCCGAGTGCCATTTTCCCGCCACCCGCGTGCTCGCCTCCGATGCCTCCATGCACGGCGGCGAGAAGACCATCAGTATCACTCTGATAGGAAAGGTTCTCCCCACCGACTCCCTCACTCTTGCCCTCGGCTCACGGCTCAAATTCTACGGCCTCAGCGGAACGAGAATCAACATCATTCAGGGTGACAATCCCGATCTCTCGGGCCTCACAGCCGACAATACCCAGTCCGTCCGCAGCATCTACGAGCTCGCGCAGACCTCCATCGCAGCCAAGCAGATCGAGATCGACTCCCTCCGCACCTCTCTCTCGGCCGCCCGTCTCAACGACACCATCTCAGGCCGGCTTGCCCCCGAGATGCAGGTGCTCTTCCCTCAGGTGAGAGAGATGGCGGTCACCAAG
This sequence comes from uncultured Staphylococcus sp., assembly GCA_964581555.1. Taxonomy (GTDB): domain Bacteria; phylum Bacteroidota; class Bacteroidia; order Bacteroidales; family Muribaculaceae; genus Duncaniella. The sequence goes on along the minus strand of CAZOOY010000123.1, from coordinate 4,478 downwards.
GCCGTCTTCGCCGACATGGCTACCTCGCGCCTTGACACCACCTGCCTGGCTCTCGTCACCTTCTCCTCCCCACTCCCGGCTGCGCGCCGTGCCGAGCTCGCCCGCTATCTCGAGGCAAGGCTTCAGTTCAGACATGTGTCCATAATCGACATCGGCAATCAATCCCCCTCCAAGTCCAATGGATCAAAAAAACCTTAAAGATAAGAAAATAGTCCTCGTCACCCACAGCGACACCCTCGGCGGGGCCGCCATCGTCACTTTCCGTCTCATGCAGGCTCTCCGCCGAGAGGGGATGGACGCCCGTATGGTGGTCTTCACCAAGCGCTCCAACGAGGAGAACGTCTCCTACATCAGCACCCGTTTCCGCCGTGGCATCAGCTTCTGCCTCGAGCGCCTGCAGATCCTCCCTCACCTCGGCTTTCACCGCAAGAACCTTTTCATGGTTTCCACAGGCAGCTATGCCCTCGGTGTTGACGCCCACCCTTGGGTAAAAGAGGCCGACATCGTCTGTCTCAACTGGATCAATCAAGGTCTGCTTGGCCTCAAAGGTATCCGCCGCCTCCACGCCATGGGGAAGAAACTCGTCTGGACCCTCCATGACATGTGGGCCTTCACCGGCATATGCCATCACTCCTATGAGTGTGACTACTATATGGATCAGTGTGGCAACTGCATGTTCCTCAACGGTGGTGGCAACCCCACCGACCTCTCCCACCGCATGTGGAAAAAGAAGATGGAGCTCTACAATGATGTGCCCATCACCTTCGTCACAGTCAGCAACTGGCTCGAATCACGCGCACGCCATTCCTCCCTTCTCCACGACCGTCCGGTCATGACCATCCCCAATGCATTCCCCGTCGATCAGTTCTACACCACCCCTCTCCATCACGTCGACTCTCTCATCTCCACCACCAAGCCCAATCTCATCCTCATCGGCGCCGCCCGTCTTGACGACCCCATCAAGGGTCTCCCCTACGCCATCGACGCCCTCAATCAGATCTTCGACAATCATCCCGAGATAGCCACCGATACGGCCGTCTACCTCTTCGGCACCATGCGCCATCCCGAGGTGCTTGACAATCTGCGCATCTCCCACCGCTGGCTCGGACGTGTCAACGACTTCAAGATTCTCAACTATCTCTATGCATCCGCCAAGGTGGTGCTCTCCACGTCGCTCTACGAGTCACTTGCCGGAACCCTCATCGAAGGCCAGGCTGCCGGAGCCATCCCCGTCACTTTCGGTGGCGACGGCCGCAACGACATTGTCGAGCACAAGAAGACCGGCTACATTGCCCGCTATAAGGATGCCTCCGATATCGCCGAGGGTATCCTCTGGGCCCTCGGCTCCGGCATCTCCCGCGAGGAGCTCCACCAGTCCGTGGCCGATCGTTTCAGTTCTTCCACAGTGGCGCGTAAATACATGGACCTTTTCGAGACGCTATGAAAAAAGTTCTCATCGTTGGCGCAGGAGGTTTCATCGGAGGATTCATTGCCGCAGAGGCGCTCCGTCGCGGATATGACACCTGGTGTGCCGTCCGCAACTCCACGTCGCGCCGTTACCTTTCAGATCCCCGTCTCCGCTTCATCACTCTCGACTATGACTCGATCCCCTCGATGGCCAAGGCTCTCGAAGGTCAGTCGTGGGACTATATCGTCTACAATCTCGGAGCCACGAAGTGTGTCAATTTCACTGACTTCAACCGCATCAACTACGTCTATCTCCGCAATTTCATCGAGGCGCTTTCCGATGCCGGAGTGAGCCCCGGAAGATTCCTCTACATGTCCTCCCTCTCGGCCATTGGCCCCGGCGACGAGAAGAATTACACCAAGCTCTCATCCTCATCTATCCCGGCCCCCAACACCCGCTACGGACTCTCCAAGATTAAGGCCGAGACCCTTCTTGAGTCACTCCCCGATTTCCCCTGGATCATCCTGCGCCCCACGGGAGTCTACGGGCCTCACGAGCGTGACTACCTCATGATGATCAAGAGCATCGACGCCCACTTCGACTTCGGCGTAGGTTTCCGTCGCCAGATGCTCACCTTCATCTATGTCGAGGATCTCGCCCGGGCCATATTCGACGCCCTCGAGAAAGCGCCCCTCCACAATAAGTACATCATCTCCGAGCCTCGGGCCTACTCCCAGAAGGAGTTCCGCTCCATCGTCGCTCGTGAACTCGGCCACCGCCTCGTCATCCCTGTCCGTCTCCCCCTCTGGATGCTTGACATCGCCTGCCGTGTCTCCGAGAAGTGGGGTGCACTGCGCATGGAGGCCACGACGCTCAATTCCGACAAGTATAACATCCTGGCCCAGCGCAACTGGGACTGCGACGTCACCCCTGCCGTGCGTGACTTCGGTTTCGCTCCTCAGGTTGATCTCCGCGAGGGAATCCGCCGCACCGTCGAGGCCTACCGTAAAGAGAAAAAGGAGGGACACAAATGAGGACCACCCCACGCTGGATGACCATCGTCATCATCATCTTTGTGCTCCCCCTCTTCAGCGAGCCCTGGCTTATCAGACATTGCCCCGCCGACGACGGCGCCTCAAAGATCCTCATCCAGATCTTTCCCTTCTACATGGCCTTCTCCGGCTGGCTCGCTTTCAAGGCCTATCCCTCCCGTCCCTATATTTCATGGATCCTCCTCGCTGTGATGGCTCTCTCCACGGCGGCTATATTCCTTCTTGTGCAATCATGAAAATCCTCATCATCAACGGTCCCAACCTCAATCTCCTCGGCACCCGTGAGCCCGACATCTACGGCTCACGCTCATTCGAATCATATCTCACCGAGCTCCGTGAGATGCTTGACGGCGACGAGATAGACTATCTCCAGAGCAACCACGAAGGTGACATCATCGACTTCCTCCACGCGGCAGACTGTGACGGCATCATCCTAAACGCCGGTGCCTACACCCACACCTCACTTGCCATCGCCGATGCCATCGCCGCCATCCGCATCCCCGTCATCGAAGTCCACATCTCCAACATTGCCGCCCGCGAGAGCATCCGCCACACCTCCCTCATCGCCCCGGTGTGCCAAGGCTCCATTGCCGGATTCGGACTCAACTCCTACTTCCTCGCCGCCCAAGCCATCATAATGTCATAACCACTAAATAAAAAAATGGTCCTCTGGCCAAGCTATTGTCCTCTGGTCAAAAATGGTGGTTGTCGATGTATTAATTATGCATTATGCATTAAAAAACTGGATCTCTGGCCAAGCTATGGTTCTCTGGTCAAAAATGGTGGTTAACGATGTATTAATTATGCATTATGCATTATGCATTATGCATTCCCCAGAATTATTATGCTTGAAGACTATATTCTTTCCCATATCTCTCCCGAGCCCCCTCATCTCCAGGCCCTTTACCGCCACACTCACCTCACCCACCTCTACCCCCGCATGTGCTCGGGCCATCTCCAGGGGCGGCTCCTCAGCATGCTCGTAGCCATGATCCGCCCGCACCGCATCCTCGAGCTCGGAGCATTCACCGGCTATTCGGCCCTCTGCCTTGCCGAAAACCTCCCCGAAGGGGGAGAACTCCACACCATTGAGATTGACGACGAGATGGAGCCCGAACTCCTCGAGCTCTTCTCCACCCCTCCGGCCCGCGGAATGATAACCCTCCATATAGGCGATGCCCTTGAGCTGATCCCCGCCATCCCCGGCTCATGGGATCTCGTCTATATTGATGCCAACAAGCGCGACTACACCGCCTACCTCGACCTCGTCCTCCCCCTCATGAATCCCGGCAGTTTCATCATCGCCGACAACACCCTCTGGGACGGCAAGGTGGCTGACACCGTCACCCATCATGACGCCCAGACCCTTGCCCTCGACAGCTTCAACACCCGCGTGGCCTCCGATCCTCGCCTTGAGTCAGTCATCCTCCCACTCCGCGACGGACTCACCATCATCCGTGTCCGCTGACAGCCCCACGGTCACGACCGCCATAAAGGGATACCATTCTGTAGATGTGGTTTCACTTTCGGCCACTCTAAATTTCAACAGGCAAAGTTCATAAATCAAATTTATTTTTTGTACCTTTGCAAGTTGAAAAAACCATCATTCTCATGAATATATCCTATAACTGGCTTAAAAAATATCTCGACTTCAACCTCACCCCCGACGAACTCGCAGCCGCTCTGACTTCAATCGGCCTCGAGACCGGAAGTGTCGAGGAGGTCGAGTCGATCAGGGGAGGTCTCCGCGGTCTCGTCATCGGCAAGGTCCTCACCTGCACCGAGCATCCCGATAGCGACCATCTCCACATCACTACCGTTGACCTTGGCGACGGCACCCCCGTCCAGATCGTCTGCGGTGCTCCCAACGTGGCCGCAGGCCAGACTGTCGTCGTTGCCACCGTAGGCACCACCCTCTATGACGGCGACAAGGAATTCAAGATCAAGAAATCCAAGATCCGCGGCGTGGAGTCGCTCGGCATGATCTGCGCCGAAGATGAGATCGGCGTGGGCACATC
>CAZOOY010000122.1:0-5460 GCA_964581555.1 uncultured Staphylococcus sp. | reverse complement strand
CGATCATCTCGTCGGTCACCTCTATCTCATAGAAGGGATAGTGGGCATCGGCGGTGGGCTTGATGTCGAGCTGGGGGATAAGGGCCAAGTCATATTTGAATTCCTGATCACCTTCCTCGAGCACCTCCTTGACCTCAACAGGCATGGGATGGCCCATGACACGGAGATTGTTCTCGTTGATGTAATCGATGACCGCACGATAGACGGTATCGTTGATCACGTCGCTGGTGACCTGCTTGCCAAAGCGGCGCTTGAGTTCGCCGAAGGGAACATGGCCTTTGCGGAATCCGGGCAGAGCATGAGTACGGCCGATTTCCTTGATCTTCTTGGTGGCCTCGTCCTTATAATCGCTCTCATTGATGGCTACGGTGAGACGAAGCTCAACGGGAGAGAGTTCTTCTTTGGTGATGTTCATTGCTGTGGGTAATTATCTGATTTTATTAGTATTTACATTATATTCCACAAGGAATGCCGTGGCTTTTGGCCACAACATCCCTTTTGGTCCTGCAAAATTAACAAAAAATATGCAATTCAGCAAATTGAAATATAAGCCCGTCAGCGCACCACATGTTTGACGGTCAGCGCTCCCTGACGGATCAGATAGATACCGGGGAGGACGGAAGCCTCGCGAAGCGAGCCGAATGTTCCGAGCCACATGCCGGAAACTGAGAATATCTCCACGGGAGCCTCAGGGTCGAAAACACCGGTCTTGTCAGCGGACACATCTGAGATGGCGCTATCGGGCTCGCCTCCATAAACCGCAAAAGATCCTGCCGGGAGAGTGACACCCTCGGCCTTAAGAGCCGGAACACAGTCATAACCGGCTGCAAGAAGGCGGTAGGAGGAAGCGGAGAGATCGACCGGAGCCCCGGTGGAGGGATGCTTGGGCATGGGGATAGTGACAGTCTCCGAGACAGAAGGATTGACTATGAGATAAAGCTCTGTGCGGTCGTTGGCAAGAGAAATGTAACGAGCTCCCCACTCCTTGAGATCAACGGAGGTGGCAACCCCCTCGCGGAATAAGTTAGCATAGTCCGAGCGGATGGCACAAAGTGAAGCGTAGGTGTCGTGAAGACCCTTGCGGTCAGCATCATTCAGCAGATTCCAGTTCAGCTTCTTGGGGCGTGTATCATTGCCCGAATCATTCTTTGTGGACTCGGAATTGCCGAGTTCCTCAAATTGCCAGATCATATGCGAACCGGGGGTCAGAAGCATCTGAGCGGCTAATGACCCGAGACGCTTCATGATTGTCTTGGTATTACCCTTGACGCCCGCAGTGCCATACTGGAGGGCCTTATAAGCGACACGCTCCTCGTCATGGCTCTCGGCGTAGCTCACGGTAGAACCCCATTCGCGGGAGTCGAGGGGTGCATAAAAGCGATCAAGCGAGGCATTGGTAGGATATCCCATGGCATATTCACAGGCCTGATAGTTGACATTGGCCCAGTTGATCTCCCCATCCTTGGCCATCTGGTTTTCCTCCTCAGGTCCGGCAAGGTTCTCATTGATGAAATAGACATCGGGGTTGATCTTGACGATAGCGTCACGGAGAGCCTTCATGCGGGCAACACGGGTTGCATTGTAGCGGTTCGTACCCTCATCCGTAGGATTGGCCCAGGTATTGGTCGCAGCATTATAGGAGGTACCGTAACTGTCATTGTTCCCGAGACCTTTCACGAGGTCAAAGCGGAAACCGTCGGCCTTATACGCCGTCATCCAGTAGGTGAGCGCATCAACCCACTGCTGCTGGACCATGGCACAGTCCTGATTCCAGTCATTGAGTACACTGTAGGCATGCGGTGCGGAGCTGTTATAGAAGGGAGTGTTATTGCGGCCATACATGTCATACCAGGGATGGAGACCATCCGACTGGTTGAAAACGATGTCGAGAATCACAGCCATACCGCGCTCATGAGCACCGTCGATAAGCGCACGGTAATCATCGGCTGTGCCGTAAGCCTTGTCAGGTGCCATGTAGAAGTTGGGATTATAGCCCCAGGAATTGTTGCCGCTGAACTCCATGATGGGGAGAAGCTCGATGGCATTGACGCCAAGTTCCTTGAGATAATCGAGCTTTTCAATGGCCCCCTTGACTGTACCGTCGCCGAGCGCACGACCCTCCGAGCCGGTAAAGTCGCGGAGAAGGAGTTCGTAAATGATAAGGTCGTCCTGCGGGACACCTTTGAAATTCTCCACCTTCCAGGCATAGTCGTCAGCAGCGGAGTTGTAGACAGCTACCGCGATATTGCCGACAGCGGCTGAGGGATAAGCGGGAAGTGACGGATAGACCTTGTCGGAAATATAAGTATCATTCCAGGGATCAAGCACAAGATGGGCATAGGGATCACCAACCTGGGTGGCACCATCGACTATATAATAGTATGTATAGTCCTTCCCTTCTTCCAGACCGGGCACATTGACCCAGAAATAGCGGAAACCATCGTAGTCCTGATAGTTCATCACATCAGCAGCAGTAGGAGTATAGTCATTCCATGAACCTACGATAGTGACATTGGACTTGCCGGGTGCTCCGAGACAGAAGGTGACGGAACCGTCGGAGTTTCTGACAGTCCCCATCTTGGGTGTACCTCCGGGATAATCGGCAGCCTTCGACTGAGGGAAATTTTCAGGGAAGACTGTCACGAAGATATCGCCACCGGTCGCTGTCTTGGCACTGTTGCCCTGCGCATCACGGAAAACGAAAGCGAGAGACTTGATCTGCTCGGAGGAAGATGTGACTCCATAGTATTCGCGGATGTTGTCTATCTTCAGTGTCCAGGTATCATCTCCCGCGGGAGTAAGTTTATACTTGGGAGAATTGTCGCCCCACGCGGGAGCATATTTCCAATCGGAGACCGTCACGCTCTGGGAGGTGATCACCCCGGTGTGGGCATAGACATCTCCGGTTGTCCCGTAAAGGGCACGATTGCCGCCATCGGAGTGAAACGTGATCGTTACAGAATTGTCGGCCGCAGTCAGAATAGCGGGCTCGGTCGTTACAGTCTGGGCTGAGGCCGCCATCGAGACAGCAAATACAGCACAGGCAATACTGTAAAGTGATTTCATGTAGAAAAGAATTTAAGTAAGTATGATAAAAATTGGAAAGAAAATAATGTCGTAACTGGCGACAGGGATCACATCTTCAGGGGATCGAAATCATCGGCCGGAAGATGAGTGGGCGCTTCAAGAGCGTTGATGACGTTGCGGAGGTAGGCCTGATAACCTGCGGCCTGGCAGACAAAAGAGACAGGTGACGATTCGCCCTTTGCGGGATTGTACTTTTCGTGATAGGCGTAGAAGTGCTGAAGGAATTCATGGGCTTTCTTCAGGGCCTCATCGCGACGATCAAGATGGACGAGACTCATCACGTAGGGGAGCACGAGGGAGGGATAGTGGATCCAGACGTTTTCACTCACAGTCACGTTTTCCTCGAAATATCTGACAGCATCTTCATATCGTGCAGCGAGATAGCATGCCTCGACAATGTGGCTCATGATCTCGGCTGTGATCTCCCTTTCAGCCGCCACCGAGAGAATTGCAGCCGCGATCTCGTAGTTGCCCAGACGGAGATGATCGAGAGACCATTCCACGAACACCTCGCTTCCGGGGGCAAAATCATCCGAAAGAGTCTCGATGAATGGCTTCCCTTTCTCGATGTCCATCGTGAGAAGACAGTCGAGAATCTGACGGCTACCCGGATGAGACTTCATGAAGTTGACGAGATGTGTGACGGCCTCCTCTTTTCCTCCTCTTGAATAGAGGGCATAGGCGAGATAGATGATGTCTTGCTCGGTGGCCTCCGGGCGCTTCACAAGTTCCCGGAAAGTATCGATGACATACTCAGGATCTCGCCCGAGGCGGAACAGTGACGAAGCTTTCACTCTGAGAGCCTCGGCAGCATCCGGCGAGATGGCGAGGGCAAAGTCGGCCGAGGCGAGAGCAGCCTCAAACTCGCTATTGTTGTGCTGCACTGTGGCAAGACGGAGCCAGAAGTCGAGGGTGAAAGGCTCCATCATGGTCAACTCCTCAAAGAGGCGGATGGCTGTGGGATAATCCATAGCCTCCTCAGCGCGATCGGCATACTCGTAGATAAAGGTCTGGGGATAGGAAGTCTTGGACTCAACCTTTTTCCTGGCACCCTCGACCCAGTCGAGCATCCCGAGCTCGGCACAGAAATCCACGAGTTGGATCACATCCTCATCTCCGAGCTCGGGAGCGGAAGCAATCATCTCGTCGAGACGTTCGCGTGTCTCGGGAGAATTTGCCGCTCCTTTTGCTCTGAGATCAAGAAGTTTGTTGAGAACTCCCCCATTGAAAACCCTGCTGTTGACATCGGCGGCAGCTTCCATTTCCCCGAACGAGGAGTAGAACCAGGCTCTTCTTGTGGCCAGAGCCTGACTGTCAGGATAATGGCGCGCGCCATAGAGAAGCACTTCCATCTTGACGATATAATTATCAAGATCCGAAGCATAGTCAAAGATTTCAATGAGGTCATTCTCATCAAAGAATGCCTCGGAGTTTCCGGCTTTGACTATCTCCGATTCGAATTCGTCAAACAGGCTCTGGCGTGCGTTTTCTGACTGGTTTTCGTCCATGCGGGTCTCTTTCAGTGATGAGGGAGAAAGGGATTAACAATAGGGTGATCAGGCTTTCTTGGCTTTCTCCCAGGAATCCTTGAGTGCAATAGTGCGGTTGAACACGGGTGCTTCAGGGGTGGAATCGGGATCAAGAGTGAAGTAACCTATGCGCTGGAACTGCAGGGGAACTCCGGGCTTGGCGATCTCCATAAGATAAGGCTCTACTTTTATCCCTTCCACAACTTTGAGGGAATCAGGATTGAGCATCTCACGGAAGTCACGTTCAGTCTCGGCGGCAGGATTCTCCACGCAGAAGAGACGGTCGTAGATGCGGGCCGTTGCATCAACGGCTGATTTAGCATCCACCCAGTGAAGTGTCCCCTTGACCTTACGGGAACTTCCGGGGAGACCGCTGCGGGTGTCGGGATCGTAGGTGCAACGAATCTCGGTAATGTTACCGTCGGCATCCTTGACCACATCCTCACATTTGATGATATAGGCACCTTTAAGACGTACCTCCCCACCGGGAGCGAGACGGAAGAACTTCTTGGGAGGATTCTCCATGAAGTCCTCTCGCTCGATGAAGATCTCGCGGGAGAAGGGCATCTTGTGTGTGCCGCTTTCGGGATCTTCAGGGTTGTTCTCCATCTCCACCATCTCGGTCTGTCCCTCGGGATAGTTGGTGATCACGAGTTTCACGGGATTTATCACAGCCATTCCACGGGTAGCAACCTTGTTGAGGTCGTCACGCACGGCATGTTCAAGGAGCGAGATGGAGTTGAGTGCTTCGTATTTTGTGTAGCCTATGGCATCAATGAAGTTGCGGCTGGCACGAGGGGTGAAGCCACGGCGACGGAGACAGGAGAGGGTGGGCATACGGCGA
>CAZOOY010000121.1:0-5474 GCA_964581555.1 uncultured Staphylococcus sp. | reverse complement strand
GCGGCGATGTCGTCGAGCAGAGTGTCGATGGCCTCGGTGAGATCCTCCCGCTGCTGGAGCAGAATGTCAAGTTTCCCCTGACACTTGGCTATGTGAGCCGGGTCGGCATCAGTGCGCGCCACCTCGGCCTTCATGTGATAAATCTTCAGGGCGAGGATGGAGAGACGATCGAGAGCCCAGGCGGGCGACTCGGTGTTTATGGTCGCATCGGGCGCCGGGGTCACCCCTGAAAACTTCTCGCGGAAATAGGTGTCGATTTCCTCCACCATATCGGTGCGGTCCTGATTGGAGCGGTCGATACGGCGCTTCAGCGCGAGAGCCTCCACGGGATCGATGGCCGGATCGCGGATGATATCCTCGAGATGCCACTGCACGGCGTCGATCCAGTTTTTGGCGAAGAGGGTGTGCTCGATGGTTCCCTCCTCAAAGGGATTTTCCACGACGGCATCCACATGGTCCGTCTCATGATATTTCCTGGTGGTGTCCTCAAAGACACTGTAGAATTTCTCGGCTGTTTTCATGTCGATAAAAATGATATGATTTCTTAATGATGCAAATATGGGAAAATATCCCCGGATTTCCAAACGCCATTTTCTATTGTTGCGAAAAAATCCCTAACTTTGTCATTATGCAAACAGTCTTATTCCACAGCACCATTTTCGGTCCCATCCATTCGCGGCGCCTCGGAGTGTCGCTGGGGATCAACCTTACGCCCGACGACGGGAAGATCTGCTCCTTCGATTGCCTCTACTGTGAGGCGGGCTTCAATGCCCAGGGTCCCGGCACCACCGGCTTCCCTCCGCGCGAGCGCGTGGCCCGTCTCCTGGAGTCGAGGCTGAAGAATATGAGCGAGGCCGGCGAGCCGCTTGACGTGATCACCTTCTCGGGCAACGGCGAGCCCACGCTCCATCCGGAGTTTGCCGGAGTGATCGACGACACGCTGCGTATCCGTGACAAGTACTATCCCTCGGCCCGCGTCAGTGTCCTCTCCAACTCCACCCGCCTCGATCGCCCCGAAGTCTGCCAAGCCCTGCGTAAGGTGGACAATAATATCCTCAAGCTCGACTCGGCCATACCGGAGACCATGCGGGTTCTTGACCGCCCCGGCTCCACCTCTTTCACCCCCGGGAGGGTGATACCTCAGCTCGCGCAGTTCGGCAGCGACTGCATCATCCAGACGATGTTTCTGCGCGGAGAGCACGAGGGTGTAAAGATCGACAATACACTCCCCGCCGAAGTTGACGCCCTGATCGAAGCCTACAGGACCATCCGCCCGGCCGAAATAATGATCTATTCAATTGACCGCCGCACCCCCGCCGAAGGACTCGAAAAAGTCCCCGCCGACGAGCTCGCCGCTATAGGCCGCCGCATCGAGGCCGAGACCGGAATCCCGGTGCAGGCCGCATCATGAACCCCAATCCCCGAACTATGGAAATCCTCACTCCCCCACCCTTGCGCCACGGCGACCGCGTGGCCGTCCTCTCCCCCTCCTCCATCATTAAGCCCCAGGTGGTCTACAATGCCCTTCCCGTGCTCACTGACCGCGGTTGGGTGGCCTACGTGGGTGAACACACGTTTGATCGCCACGGGACCTATGCGGGCACCGACGAGGACCGCTATGCCGATCTCGAAGCCGCACTGCTCGACCCCTCCACCCGGGCCATCATCTGTTCTCGCGGAGGCTATGGCGCTGTCCATCTTCTCGAGCGGCTCAACCGTCTGCCCCTGCGCGACGACCCCAAGTGGATCGTCGGCTACTCCGATATCTCTGCCCTCCATGCCCTCATGTCGAGCCATGGCATCCGCTCCATCCATGCCCCCATGTGCAAGCACATCTCCGGCTCCAACGGGCGTGACGCCGATTCCCGCCGCCTCTTCGATATCCTTGAAGGACGCTTTGACCGCGTGACGGTCGATCCCAACCGCTTCAACCGTCAGGGCACCGCCACCGGCCCCCTGCTCGGTGGAAATCTCGCCGTAATAGCCGGACTCATCTCCACCCCCTTCGACGTTCTACAGCCCGGGTCTATACTGTTTGTCGAGGATATCGCCGAACCCATCTACAAGGTGGAGCGCATCTTCTACAATCTCCGTCTCAGTGGCGTTCTCGGCTCGCTTCGCGGACTCATCGTCGGCCGATTCACCGACTACTCTCCCGATCGCGACAATGAATCGATGGAGGCCATGATAGCGCGCATCACCGCAGACTATTCCTATCCCATAGCATTTGGTGTCCCCGTCGGTCATGTCAACCACAACATTCCCCTCGTCTGCTCCTCCACCGTCACCCTCACCGTCACTCCCCGCGGCGCCACGATCGACTACGTCTGACATATGCACCGTCTACCTGTCATAATTCTCGTGAACTTAGGGAATCTAAGCTGAACCGGCTTGCTGCCGAGCAGGTGGCAATGGAATATCATCTATAATAGGGAATCCCGTCTCAAGGAACGACTCGGAAAACTCGACAACGAGGCTGCCCGCGAGATTCTTAAAATCATAAGGTCGCGGATTTTCCGAAACAGTATAAATTTTAGTTTAAAATGCCAATTTTTTCACAGAATCTTTCCCCGCGATAGATTTTTATTTTAAGCTCGTTGTAACATATTAAATATAAGATGATTGCAAAACGTCGCGATAGATTTATATCGCGGCGTTTTGCTTATTATATGCAATAGATCCTATAAATTTGCAATTAAAATCATCCTAATATTTCAATATATTATGAAAAACTCAATCACCACTTTTATCGTTCTCATCATCTCGATGATTTCTGTTTTTTACTAAGCAGTAAAGTAAAGAGGGTTGAAAATACCGTAAGATCGCTAGCGGGGTAGAGTTGTATAATAAATGAGACATGTACGGAAATATTACTTTTCGATATAAAATCATCGTAATTAACAAACTTTAAAAATTACCCCCCCCGATTATTTGAAATTATAATAATTATGGGTAATTTTGTGACGAATCACAATTGCTATTATCGAAATATCTATCTTTATGGGAAAAATAAAAATTCTTGTAATACTATTTCTGACGCTTATCTCTCTCCCGACATTTTCTCAGACCTCTGCTCCGGCCGACTCCGTTAGGACCGAACAGCCCGACACCATCTCTTTAGGTGAAGTTCAGGTTGAGGGCGCCGCCTATACCCACAAGGATGACCACATGGAGCTGTATAGAAGAAGTATAATGTGGATTACGGCAACAACGCACTTGAGGCCGTCTCCTCCCTGCCGAGCTTTCAGCAGGGAATAGGGATCAATTCACTCTCAACGATCGACAACAAGGCGGTGACCATCCTCATCAACGGAGTGCCGTCGGATGCCATGACGCTCCGCTCCTATCACGGAAAGGATGTACTCAAGGTGGAGTTCTATCCCCATGCGCCTATCAAATATATGAATCTGACCAAGGGCGCGCTGGTCAATGTGATCACCCGCAAGAGGGTGGACCGCCTGTATTCGGCCTACATCAATGGCTGGGAGGGGCTGCTACAGACCAACGGTGAGCTCCAGGGAGCCCTGACCTATGCCGACTCCCTTAACCAGGTGAAGATCAATTATTACACTCAACACGGCAACAATTTCCACCGGGATGAGACAACCTACAGCTATCCCGACGGGATCGTCAATGAATACTCAGGGAGGGGTCGCACCAAATACCATGGCAACAATCTCACCGCCTCCTATCAGTATTTCTCCAACAAGTATCTTTTCAATGCCACGTTCTCGCAGGGGTGGCACCCAAGCAAGTCGCATATGGACCGTCGGTATTCCGTCATTGATGATGGAGCGCTCTATGAAGGGATGGGCGGCAGCGACAGCAAGGACCGCTATAACGTCTCGTCACTGAGTCTATTCTTCAATCATCAGTTGAGCAATACGCAGGGTTATTCTCTACAGGTCACGGGAGGTTATGCCGATTCGCGAGCCGACAGTCGCCTCTGGAGGGATTCCCGGAATCCGGCACTGGCCTACAACCTGCTCAACGATGTAAGGAACCGTGTCTACTCCTTCACGGCCAACTTCGGGTATAATATCCGGAAGTTATATTTCGGAGCATTCTACAGCTACTCGCGCATCGACCAGACCTCGGCGGGGATCGAATACCGGCCTGTGTCGGAGCAGACCTATCTCTACGCGGGCTATCCGTTCTCCGCCGGTGACAACATGACCATCACGCCCAATGTCGGAGTCATCTTTAACCACAACTCGTCGATGGGAGTGAAGAACGACCGTACGGTGCCCTATTTCACTCTCAATTACAATATCTGGGCCAAGGGTGACAAGCTGAAAGGTTTCTCGGGAAGAGCTTATTTCCTGGTGAGCACCGACTATATATCGGCTTCGAAGCTAACAGGTTCACAGACCTACGCGGACGACCGTTTCATAATCGTGGGCAACCCCTATCTCAAGAACATATGGTTTGCGTCCGGGAATTTTACGCTTGCCTATTACCGGCCGGACGGCAAGCTCTCGGCACAGCTCAATTACAATCCAAGCTATTCCAACCGCAACAATGCTCCGGTGATATTCGCCGGCGAGGAGGGATATTTCTATCAGACCTCCATGGATCTCGGCCACAAATGGAGTCACAGCTTCTCGCTCAGCGGAAAGTGGAGGGTACGTGACTGGTTCAATATCGGTCCCTATTTCGAATATTATATGAACGACTACACCACACCTACTCAACATGTGGAGCTGAATTATTTCAGGGCCGGAGGATCTGTGGAGTTCGCGTGGCATGGCTTCACGCTATCAATGGCAGCCAACAGTCCGGTAAAATATGTGACTGGTGACCTTTACACATTCAGCACCGCACAGTACGCATCTTCCCTCAACTGGAAGCATGGAAACTATTCCGTGGGTCTTCAGTGGAATTACAGTCCACAGAAAGAGTATAAGCGAGGAGAGGCTGACGGCTTCATGTTCACGGATGTCAGCAGGGGTAGAGAACACAGCCTGATGCTCCGGGTTTCGCTTTACTTCTCGAAGGGTAAGGCGCGCCGTCACCCCAATGCGGGAGGTGCCGCGGGTGTGGACAACGGCCTTCGTTCCGACCAGTCCGTGAAACGCTGAAAACCATAGGAAACAGGTGATGCCCTTCCCCCGGCGGTTTTTTGTAGAAATACTCTGGTTTTGTTTCTGTTGATGCGTAATGAGGATCTTATTAGTCATATTTCTGATCGTTTTTTCAAGGCTGTTCTCGATGGCCTATGATATGGTCGTGGTGATGAGTGTAGAGAATACCTCTGAGAGACTCAATGACTACGTGCCCTTTGCATGCGATCCTGAAAAAAACGATACAATTCTGGCTTATGGCGAACGGCTACCCTCTCCGGGGGAGTTCCTCCTGCGCTCCCTGCCGGAAAAGAGTATCGCTGTACTATATGCCATAGGAGAGGATTATTTTGGCGTAGAAGTTTCGGCTCCCCGGGATACGCTTGAGATCAGGATTCCGGCACTCTTTCT
>CAZOOY010000120.1:0-5475 GCA_964581555.1 uncultured Staphylococcus sp. | reverse complement strand
CACAGGACAACGTGCCAAAGGCACGTCCGTACAGCTCAAATGGGATGATGTTTTTAAAATAACTCCCCCAAAAATCCTCTGGACCTTTGGGGAAGCTTTGGTGCTTTGGTCGAAAAAGGAACACACGAGGTTGAGACAGCTCGGAGGCTGTCTCTCCTGCTTTTACTTCTCAGGGGCGGGTTGCTGATAGGCGCCGATGGAGGGAGACGGGAGACGGGGGGTGCCGTAGAAGTCGCGGGCGGCTTCGGGGAGGGTCAGGCCCGGATCGGCGGTGCCTGTGAGGGGAGAGCCGTCAAGCAGACGGTAGTCGAAATAATAATCCTCGCGGACGGTGGCGTAGAGCGGATCTTCGCCCCACAGGCAGTCGATGAAGTTGTCGTCATCGCTACCCTCGCTCTTGAGGGCACAGCGGCGCAGGGTGACGGCGGTTCCCGTAAGGTCAGAGACCGAGAGGTCGTTGCCGTTGCCATAGATCACGGAGTTGGTGATATCGGCTTTAAGCAGCGGCATTCCGGAGCCATTGTCGCTCTCCTCGCTGAAATGATAGAACTGCAGGGAGGCGCCGCGCAGGGCCGTGAATAGGTAATAGTTGGCAAAGGTGCAGTGGTTGGCGATGACGTTGCCTCCCATCATGGCGAATAGGCCCGAGGAAGCCTCGGCAACCTCTGTCCCTATGAGGGTCAGATCGGCATAGCGACCCACGAGCGAATAGTCTGCGGAGTTGCGCAGGCGGCAGTTGATGAAGGTGACCTGCGAGAGACTGTCGGCTATCACACCTGATGAGGTATTGCGCACCACGGTGTGGCTCAGCGAATTGCCGCGGCTACCGGGAGCGAAATGGAGACCCTCCCACTGGGAGGCCATGAGGTCAAAGGAGATGTCGCCCACGACATTGTCCGTGCGGTCACCCGACATGTTGACGGGAGCCTCTGGGGTGCCAAGGCTGACGAGACGGCCATAGACACGCATGTATGCCTTGTCGTGGAAGTGGAGGGCGGCTCCGGCATCAAGGGTGAGTGTGGCGCCGGGAGCCACGACGAGGGAATCGAATATCTGATAGGGATACTCCGGACCCCAGGTCTGGTCGGCGGTGACGGTGACGCCCCTGCGGCGCTCCACATCCTGACCCTTGGCCGAGAGCACGACAGTCTTGCTCACGCCATTTGTGACGAAGTCAAGGTGGGCCTCAACGTCGGTGAGCACCGGAGCTGAATTGACAGGAAGAGTGGCCTCGACAAAGATGAAAATGGAGTCGTTGGGACGGATCTCAACATTGTGGAAAGTCGTTCCGGCAAAGCCGTCGACATTGATGCGGAATATCTTGTTGTCGGCCTCGCGGATGGAGATGTCGCTTATGGAAATGAGTTTCGAGTTGTGGTTATGGACTGTGAACCGGCGGGTCGGAGTGGGCTGGTCGGTGAAATGAACTCCCATGTGGAGAGTGTCTACCGAAAATGCCGGCTGTGCTGAAGGTGAATTGTCAAAACCGTCCTCTATACATGAAGTGAGAGCAGCGAGGAGCGGCAGAAGGAGAAAGAGGTATATGAGTCGCTTCATCAGGTTACATTATTTCGTGATAATATAACGTGAAATTTTACGCTATATTGCGATATTATCGCACCTTTTCTCCCTCATTCATGTCGTAATTTTGTCAAAAAAAGAGCTATAACATGAAAAGAGAAACCTTACCCGTATCGCGCAAGTTCTATGCCGACATCACCTCACGTATCAACTCCTCACTGGCCGGCGCCAAGAAATCGGCCGATGAAGCCCTGAGGCTCGTCGGGTGTCATATGCGTGGAGAAAAGGCTGTGAGCGCCGACTGTATGGCCATGCTGGCCTTCAATATGATACGCCCGGAGATTGATCGCGCCATGGAGCGGTCACGCCGTGCCCGCGAGAGCGCTGCCCGACGCAAGAAACCTGAGGAACCGGCAGCGCGCCCCACCATAAGGCTCAATCGCCGTCAGCGCCGTGCGGCCGAGAGATTGAAAAACAAGATTCTCAGTCAGATAAGGAGCATGCAGGCTCCCGCGCCGGGCCGAAGTCAAAATTCGGTGAAGGCGAGGGGAAGCAATGATCGGATGGAAGGGAGGATATAGAGACGCTCCCGTCCTGCCAGGATCACCTTGACGTCATGTCCGGCAAGCGTCTCATATTCCAGCAGTGACTGGCGGCAACCGCCACAGGGTGAGATGGGGGAGGCGAGTTCGAGCCCGTCGGTCCCGCGTGCGGCGATGGCAATGGTGACGAAGCGGGCATCCGGATAGGTGGAATGGGCGTAGAATGCGGCCGTGCGCTCGGCGCAGAGCCCCGAGGGGTAGGCGGCATTTTCCTGATTGGAACCGGTGACGGTCTCGCCGTTGTCAAGAAGGATGGCTGCGCCTACGCTGAAATGGCTATAGGGTGCATAGGAGCGCAGATAGGCACGGCGCGCGAGGTCGACGAGACGCTGCTCGGGAGCGGACAGCTCATCGTAGCTGCACTCGGTGACGGGAATGTTGATGGAGCGGTCTTTCATGAGCGGCTGATTTGATCGTAGAGATTTCGGCATCCCTCCTGAAGGAGGTCAAGGACGAGTTTAAAACCCTCGGAACCTTCATAGTAAGGGTCAGGCACGTGATCCCAGCGCGAACCGGGGTCAAAGTATTCAGCCATCGCATGGATCTTTTTCTCCGCTTCGGGAGAGGGAGCGATGCGGTGAAGATTGGCTATATTGGAGCCATCCATCCCTATGATGAGGTCAAACTCGTCAAAGTCTTCAGCCGTCACCTGGCGACAGCGGTGGGTGAGATCAAGTCCGCGGTTGCGGGCATGGATGCGCATGCGTTGATCGGGGAGCTGACCGATATGATAACGGCCGGTGCCGGCAGAGTCGACCGTGACGACAGCCGGATCGGCTATCGAGCGCATGATCCCTTCGGCGGCCGGCGAGCGGCAGATATTGCCGAGGCACACGAAAAGAATCTTTTTGGGCGAGAGATGATCGGATGGAGTCATGGGGTGGAGCTATTTTAGCCCAAAGGACCAAAGCTTTTGCCATAGAACCATAAATTATACTTGATATAATTATTGTTTCGGTTCTCCGGGCAGGCTCCGGTCCTTTGGTCAGAAGACTTATTGTTAAAGAGTTATTCGAGGTCTTTGGGGATTGCGACGATCTTGAGCTTGCATCCTTCGATGAAGTTGAGGATGTTGTTGCGCTCGGGAGTCTCGTCGACGTCGGCCTCGATGCGGCGCAGGGCGTTGAACACCGATGTGCCCGTCTGATAGATGTGACGGTAGCACTTGGCGATGTCGTCGATGCGCTCCTCCTCCATCTTGCCCCCCTTGCGGAGGATGGTGGCGTTGACGCCGAAGTAGGAGGTGGGATTGTGGGCCATGATGCAGTAGGGGGGAACATTGCCAGTGATGCGGCATCCACCCTTGATAAGCACCCAGTCACCTACAGAGGAGTTCTCGTGAACGATGACTCCGGAGGAGAGGATGGTGCATTCGCCGATGGTGACGTCGCCTGCCACGGCTACATTGTTGCCGAGAACAACCTTGCCGGCGAGTTTTGAGTCATGACCGACATGAGATCCGGCCATAAGCCATGAGTCGCTGCCGATGCTGGTGCCACCTTCAGCGGAGATGCCGCGGTTGATTATGACATTCTCGCGGATGGTGACATTGTCGCCGATGAAGCAGTAGGTGTCCTCGCCGTGCCAGCGGAAGTCCTGGGGATCGGCGCCGACGATGGCGCTCTGATAGATCTTGCAGTTCTTGCCGACACGGGTGCCGTGCATGACGCTTGCAAAGGGCATTATGACAGTTCCGTCGCCGATCTCCACATCCTTGTCAATAAAGGCAAAGGGGTAGATTGTGACATTTTCGCCGATCTTGGCTGACGGATCGATGTGAGCTTTGTCGCTGATCATAGTGATGAGGTATTAGATGAGAGATTAGCGGCCTCCGCCAAGGTTCTGGTAGAGGTTGATGACGGCACGGGCTGCGGTGAGATTGGTGGTGATCTGAGCTGTCTGTGCCGCAAGGAGATTCTTCTGGGCGGTGAGCACCTCGAGATAGGTGGTGGAGCCGTCGAAGAGGAGGAGTTCGCCGGTGATATCGACAGCCTTTGACATGTTCTCAACCTGGAGAGTGAGCCACTGCTGCTTGGCGACGCTCTTCTCGTAGGTGGTGAGGGCGTTGGAGACATCGGCCGATGCGCTCATGAGCGTGTACTCGAAGTTGTTGAGAGCCTGCTTCTGCTGGGCTTTGGCCGCTTCGAGACGGGCTATGTTCTGGCCACGTGAGAAGAGGGGCGCGGTGAGCGAGCCTGCAAGCTGGATGAACCAGTCGCCGGGATTCTGGATGAATGATCCGAGCAGATTGGTGAATCCTCCGTTGGCCGTGATGGCGAGCGAGGGATAGAATGCTGCGCGGGCCGATGCGGTGGTGTAGAAGGCGGTGGCGAGTGCCATCTCTGAGGCGCGGACATCAGGACGGGCTGCAAGCTCGGCCATGGGGATGGCGGTGCGCTTCATCTCGGGGACTGTGAGGGTGGCCGAGGAGGGGATGGACCAGGTCTGAGGCATGGTGTTGAGCAGGAGCGAGAGGGTGTTGTTGGCCTCGTGGAGCGAGAGGTCAATGTCGGTCACCTGAGCTTCGATGCTGTAATACTGGGCGAGACTCTGGACAACGGCATCCTCGCGCAGACGGCCTGCCTCCTTGAGGTTGCGCATCACGGAGACACTCTCTTTCCAGAGCACGGCAGTCTCCCTGAGGAGTTCCTGCTGGCTCTCAAGCGCAGCAATGGTGTAGTAACACTGGGCCACGCCGGCGATGATCTGCGAGCGGACAGCCTGTTCGTAGGCGATGGTCTGGAGCTCGGCCATAGCGGCGGTGCGCTTGGCGTTGAGGAGCTTGCCGAAGACGTCGATCTCCCAGTTCACGGCAAGGGGAAGAGTATAGGTCCACGTCATGTCGCTGCCGGCATAGGAGGCGCCTGCACCGTTGGGCGCGAAGGCCACGGAGGGGAGGTAGCTCAGACGGGCACCCTTGAGCTGGGCATGAGCGATGTCAACGTTGAGCTTGGCGTTGCGGAGATCCTTGTTGTTGGCCAGCGCGCGGCCGATGAGGTCGGCAAGCACGGGATCGGTGAAGACTTCCTGCCAGCGCATGTTTCCGAAGGCGCTTGAGTCGGTCTCCTGTTTGAGGGCATGGGCGTAGTCCCTGACCATCTCGGAGTCCACGCGCTCGGGATCATATTTCTGATAGATCCCGCAGCCGGTGAGCGCCGAGGCGCCCAGAGCGGCTGCAAGAATGAATGATATACTGCTGATTTTCATCTTGAAGTCAAGAATAATGTGATGGTGTTATTTGGAGGGGGTGTACTGCTCGATCTCGTTCTCGATACCCTCGTTGTCGGTGTCTTCCCACTTGAGCGGAGTGATCTTCTCCTGGATCTTCTGGAAGATCACGAAGAGAGCGGGC
>CAZOOY010000119.1:0-5525 GCA_964581555.1 uncultured Staphylococcus sp. | reverse complement strand
CGATCTTACATTCGATACCGAGGCCTTCGGCGCGTGCGCGGACATAGCTGACCATGATCGAGCCGACAAGGGCCACGAAGGTGATCAGCGCTCCGATGATATAGCCCGTCTGGATCAGATAGTAGCTCAGGCCGCCGAGAGTGAAAAGCTCGCAGTAGCGGTCGAGCACGGAGTCATACATCGCACCGAAAGTCGAGGTCATGTTGCCGATGCGGGCCACCTGACCGTCGAGCATGTCGAAAAGCGAGAAGAGGATGATGACCGCTCCCGCCCAGGTGACGAGACGGTAGTTCATGTCGGCGGGAGAACCCAGCCAGCCTGCATAGACGAGCAGGGCGGCGGCGGCGATGTTGCCGAGCAGTCCGATGGTGGTGACCATGTTGGGAGTGACACCGATACGGATGAGGAGTCTCACAAAGGGATTGATGACGCAATAGATTCCCTGCTGGAGCGCGTCGCGCAGTTTCTTGAATGTGGAGACTTTATTTTCCATTGTAGTTATTACTTGTGTTTGCTGAATGTGAGGATATCCACTATGCGGATAGCGGTAGTGTCAAAATTAGTGCGACGATAGACGAAATTTTTCTGCATCAGGAAGTTCCAGAAGAGGGAGACTATCAGGGAGACGCTCAGACGGGCGGCCGCATAGAAGCCGTTGGGCTTGAATCCGAGATTCTCCGCCAGGAAGCTGAACTGGTTGAGTAGCTCGTAGACCAACTGTGTTCCGTAGACGTTCAGGAACAGGCTGCCGCACCAGATGAGGGCATACTTCAGGGCCACCGCCTTCACGGGGACATCTGACGCATGGAAGGTGAACCGGTAATTGATACAGCAATTGACTATGCCGCCGCAGACAGCACCGATCGCTGTCGAGAGCCACGGAGCGAGGTGAAGAAACGCGAAAAAGACGAAGCCCACACCCATGTCTATCCACGACGCGATCTGCGACGAGATGGAAGAGCGGAGGAATGTGGTGACTATATCCCCGCTGTTGAGGAAGCGGTTCTTCAGGCTGGTGATATTTTCAGGCATTACTGTGAGGCGTAAATTATTCATTGTCTGTGACTCTTGATCTCGGCGAGTACGGTACGGGCTATGACCGAGGCAGCCTCGACACGACAGGGTGCGTAGCTGGGCCAGTCGTTGAAATCAATGATGTGGAATGTCCCGTCGGGGGCCACGATGGCATCGCCCCCGTAGAAGCGGATGTCGAGTATATCGGCGGCATTCGCGCAGGCTTCCTTCAGCTTGTCCAGATCGAAACGGGGTTCCGAAGTGCTGAGGGCCGACGAGTCGTCACCCTTGACGGAGTAACTCTTCTCGAAAGGATAGAACCACTGAAACCACGGCGTCCCGGCCACGCCGTAGAATTTCACCTGCTCGCCGTCGAGATGGCGCATGATGACCGCGCGCTTGATACCTCTCAGGAAGTACTCCTGCAGCATCTCCTGAGCCTCCTGCGGGTGACGCACGTAGGTGACGTCCTCCTTGTGCTGGGCATAAAGGTCGCCGCGCTTGATCCATGCGCGGTCCATCCCGGCGGCCTCCATGCGGGCGGTCACCGTCTGATTGGTGTCCACCATGAGGCAGTCGGGATAAGGGATACCTGATCCGAGCAGGATGCGCGACAGGCGCTCGCGCGTACAGTTTTCCACCCCATAGGCTGAGTTGAACACCAGACAGCCGTCATCCTCCATGGCCTGAAGGATGGGGAAAGAGCGCTGGTCACGACACATGTGGATGATCACCCTCTCGGTCACGGCTCCCGCTATGAGCTGCTCCTCACTGTAGGTCTTAACCTCACATCCTCTCTTGCGGAGTTGCTCGGCTGTGAGATTCATGATGGCGGCATCGTTGCCTATGTGATTGGGGGAGTAGGCTCCCGCCCGCAGCACTGCTGCTATCTTTATTTCGGCCATTGCATGAGTGAGATTATTGATGGTTTTGAGATGTTCGGGAGAGCGACTCCGCCTCGGCGATATCGGAGACATGGTCCACGTCCACTATCCGGCTGAAGAGGTGGGCCCTGACGTCGAGACCCGCCGCCACGAGGGCTCGCTGATAGTCGCGCATGCGTGTCACTCCGCTCTCCACGCAGTCTGCAAGGACGGCGAGAGCTTCACGCCCGAGTATGTAGATTCCTCCCGAGATGCATGTCACTCCCTCGGCAGGTGTGTCGAAAAAACCTGTGATGCTCTCCGTCTCCCCGGTGGCCACATAGAGCGGCTTCTCGTCATTGACGTAGCGGGTGACAGCCATCAGGGCATCCGGCACAGGAGAGGAGGAAAATGCCTCGGCATATGAGTCAAATTCTTCCGCCGGGAACACGGCATCCACGGTGGAGACGCACACCGGTCCTTCGCCGAGTCGCGGCAGAAGTGCGGCGAGCGACTGCATGGAGCCTCCGGTGGTTAGCATGGTGACTGAGACAGGGAGCTTGGGGGTCAGGGAGTCGAGATGAGCCTTGATCTGCGGGCCGGTCTCTTCGTTGACTATGAGCTCTACCCCCTCGCAATCTCTCCTTGATGCCATGAAGCGGACCAGCCTCTCCACCAGGGGGATCCCCCCTACGGTGACGAGCGGCTTGGGGAGGGATACTCCCTCGGCTGCGAGACGTGAGCCCCGGCCGGCGGCTATGATGGCATACTTCATGATTCTCAGTTGGATTCGCGTGACTCGCGGGGCACTTTGTCCGATCCGCGGTCAAAGTTCTGTTTACGCAGCGGATTGCGGGTTGCCTCGGCCTCGCGCTGACGGTTGCGGTAGATATCCATGGCGGCATAGATGGCCTCGCGGAGTGACTGGGGATCGGCCACTCCTTTACCCACGATGTCATAGGCTGTCCCGTGATCGGGGGAGGTGCGGACATAGCGCAGTCCCGCCGTGAAGTTCACGCCGTTCTCCCCGGCTATGAGTTTGAAGGGTGTCAGTCCCTGATCATGATACATGGCCAGGATGCCGTCAAACTTGCGGTAGGTCCCGCTGGCGAAGAAGCCGTCAGCCCCGTAGGGACCGAAGGCGAGCACCTTCTTCTTGGCAGCCTCGGCGATGGCCGGAGCCACCACGTCAGTCTCCTCGGCTCCGATCACTCCGCCGTCACCGGCATGAGGATTGAGTGAGAGGACCGCTATGCGGGGCGAATGGACGCCGAAGTCGTTCACGAGCGAACGATTGAACGCCACAAGCGCATCCGTCACTGCCTCACGTGTCACCTTGGAGGCCACATCGCGCAGCGCGTCATGGATCGTGACGAGGGCTACCCTGAGCCCTTCGGCACACATTATCATCATGGCCTTGTCACCCTCCTCTCCAAACTCGGCTTCGAGAAACTCCGTATGGCCCGGGAAGGCAAACTCCTCGCCGTGGATGGCGTTCTTATTGATGGGACAGGTGACGAGCACGTCGATTGCACCCTCGCGCAGATCAGCCACAGCGCGTTTCAGCGCTGCAAGCGCAGCGGCTCCACCCTCGGCTGTGGCCTGTCCCGGCTCGATGCGGGTATCTTCCGGCACTACATTTATAATATAAACACGCTCGGAAGAGGGATCTGTCTCGGATGCACTCTCGATCTGGGTGAACTTCACCTCGGGGAGCCCCATGGCCTTGCGATAGAAGGAGGCTATCTTGGCCGAGCCGTAGATCACAGGCGTGCAGATCTCGCCGAGACGGGGATCTTCGAACACCTTGAGCAGCGTTTCGTAGCCTATTCCGTTGATATCGCCGTGGGTGATACCCACCTTTATTTTCTTATCTTCCAAATTTTGCTTTAGTTATGTGATTGATGATGGGCGTGAAGATCAGTGCTGCCCGTTCCCTTCGATTATGCTCACGATGCGGTCAAAGTTGACCCCCATATCAGTGAGCTCATCTACGATCGGCTCGGGATCGCCACCGAGGTCAGTGTAATCCTGGAGCAGATAGACCATGTAGTAGGTCTCGATGTAGCGGTCGGTCTGCGGCAGGGTGGCATACTGCCAGGGAGCGAGGCTCTGATAATACTTCACGTTCTTTCCGTAGCGTCGCAGCTCATTCTCGAGGAGCTTGAGGGCGTGGGCCGAGGCCTCCTTGTTGCCGGTGGCCAGACCGATGCGGCCATAGACCTGAGCCATCTTCTGGGGAATCTGCACTGAATAGGGAGCGGCAGCCTCGGGAAGCTTCTCCTCCATGAGATTCATGAGGTGGAGCGCCTTGTCGTAACGGTCGGACTTATATGCGGCAAGCGCCTTGAGATCCTCGGGAGAGATGGCGGTCGAGTCGACGCGCTCGGCCATGATGGCTTCGTTGACAAGCGCGGTGGCCGTTGCGAGGATATATGAGCGCGTGGTGGTCACCATGCGGCGCACTGTCTCGTCGAGATACACCTGTCCCGGTTCGGTCACCTTGTCGAGACCACCCCAGCGGAAGCGCTCGGTGATGTTGCGGTAAGCCTTGTCCGTATTGACGGCGGTCACGTCATAGTCCGAGTTTTCGGGATTGACCACGGGTGTGATCTCGTAGGCCATACCCGTGGAGCGCATGTAGGGCTGCAGGCCCAGATAGTACTCGCTCGGGACGGTGGACGCGAAATAGATCGGACGGTCCCAACCGTTCTTGACGGAAGTGGCGAGCATATCGAGCGAGAGCACCTGGCTCAGCGACATTCCGCCGTGGGCCGTGCCGCGGTCATTGTGCATATTGACCTCCATGACGGGATCGGCCGTGCGGGCTTCCTGCTCGGTGATGCGTCCCGCCTTGACGGCGGCATCAAGATCGACGGGGATGAACATGTTGGGATACTTCATCATCGGCGCGCCCCAGGCGTTCTGGCTCGACTTCGGATCGTAGAGCTGACGCAGGGATGCGTAGACATTTGTAGCCGTGGTGTCCTCGTCAACGGCGAAGTAGCTGAAGTTCATGCGGTCATAAGCATAGTCCTCCGGCTTGGCTATCGTCTCGATACCGGGTGCATCGTAGGAGGCATGCTTCACCTGATTGGCATACCAGTCGGTGGTGAGGTATGAGAGGTTGACCACCTTTACATCAGTGCGGTGACCCTCCACCTCCTGGGCATACCAGAGGGGGAACGTGTCGTTGTCGCCGTTGGTGAAGATGATGGCGTTCTCGTCAAGCGAGTCGAGATAGTTCATGCCGAAATCACGGGTGGTATAGCGGCCCGAGCGGTCATGATCATCCCAGGTCTGCGATACCATCTGGAGAGGAACGATGAGGCCGACCACTGCAGCAGCGATTGCTGCGGCGAGGGAATAATCACGCTCTTTTCCTCCCTTTGCTCCCTTCTTGGGAGTGAGGGCGGCGCGGATGAGCCACCAGAGTCCGGCCACGCCCATGCCGATCCAGATGGCGAACGCATAGAACGAGCCGGCGAACGCATAGTCACGTTCACGTGGCTGAGTTGGGGTCTGGTTCAGATAGAGCACGATGGCGATACCCGTCATGAAGAAGAGGAAGAACACCACCCAGAACTGCTCGATGCCGCGCTTGGAGACGAATGCCTGCCAGCCCAGACCGATGATGCCGAGCAGAAG
>CAZOOY010000118.1:0-5750 GCA_964581555.1 uncultured Staphylococcus sp. | reverse complement strand
GAGGAACCGAACATGCCACAGGCCACCTCATTTACTCACGTTTCTGGAACAAATTCCTCTACGATCTGGGCTACGTTGTGGAGCCTGAGCCTTTCCGCAAGCTCATCAATCAGGGTATGATCCAGGGCCGCTCAAACTTCGTCTATCGCATTCAGGGGACGAACACTTTCGTCTCTGCCGGACTCAAGGATCAGTATGAGACCACTCCCATTCATGTAGATGTCAACATTGTATCCAATGATATCCTTGATCTTGATGCGTTCCGCGCGTGGCGTCCTGACTATGCCGATGCTGAGTTCATCCTCGAGGATGGAAAATACGTCTGCGGTTGGGCTGTTGAGAAGATGTCCAAGTCGATGTTCAATGTAGTCAATCCCGATGATATTGTTGAGCGTTACGGAGCGGATACCCTGCGTCTCTATGAGATGTTCCTCGGTCCCCTTGAGCAGTCCAAGCCTTGGGACACCAACGGTATCGACGGCGTAAACCGCTTTTTAAAGAAGCTGTGGGCTCTTTTCTATAAAGGTGATACTTGTCTTGTCGACGACTCCAAACCGTCGGCAGAAGCGCTTAAATCCATTCATAAGCTCATTAAGAAGGTGACAGGCGATATCGAGACTTTCTCCTACAACACTTCGGTGGCTGCATTCATGATCTGCGTCAACGAGCTCACTCAGATGAAGTGCCATTCACGCGAGGTGCTCTCTGACCTGCTTGTCGTGCTTGCTCCTTTCGCTCCTCATATCACTGAAGAGCTCTGGCACACTGCTCTGGGCCATGACACTACTATCTGTGATGCCAAGTGGCCTGAATGGAACGAGGAATATCTGAAGGAATCGACTGTCAATTATGCCGTTTCGTTCAACGGTAAGGCCCGTTTCAATATTCAGGTTCCTGCCGATATGAGCAAGGAGGAGGTCGAGAAGACAGCTCTCACTCATGAAAGCGCTGCCAAGTGGCTCGACGGAAAGACTGTACGCAAGGTAATTGTAGTTCCCAACAAGATTGTCAATATAGTAGTTGGGTAAGTAAACGATAGCACCTCTTTTTGGTGTCAGATATGATTAACCGGGAATCATCAGAGAGATTTCTCATGATGATTCCCGGTTAATTATATATTAAAATATTGATTATTAAGTAGTTATATTATTTATTTTTAAGTAAAGGAAGATTTTTGAGTAGTTCGAAGGCTTGTGTGAAGAGATTACGGTGTGGTGAATTTTCGCATATGCTTTTTATTTCAATCATAGCGAGAGCGATGGCTCCGAATGTTGTAAGGAAAGGGAATGGTGATAAGGACATTTCGCGTCCGTTCATGCCATAGACGACGATAGCGGTGATGATCATACCGTCGACAACACTGAGGGAGAATAGGGCGAGAAAATAAGAGACGAGCTTGCGGACCGTACGACGGAATCCGCACGAAGTGAGAGGATGGCCGTCACGACGTGCTTTGCGCAGACCGCTTATTAGATCAGCAAGGACAGTGAGCATTACACCGGAATATTCGGTGACGAGAAGGATGAGAGTGTAGAGGATCAGTTTCCGCATGGCTTTTTTCTGCAAATTTACGCCACGGGATAAGGGTAAAGGGTGCGATAACGTCAGTTATCACACGGCATATCGCCTAAATTTTTGTGTCGAATTATTCCTTGTTTTCTTCTTCGGGATGCAAGGCAGTGTAAACTATAGAGGCTTTTGACGGACCTATCAGGTCGGCGATAGCGTCAAGATCAGCCTCACGGATGCGCTTGACACTTTTAAAATGAGTGAGGAGAGCCGTGCGGGTTTTCTCTCCGATACCTTTGATACCGTCAAGTTGGGAGACAGCCTGTGTCTTGGAACGGCGGTTGCGATGATGAGTGATACCGAAGCGGTGGGCCTCGTCGCGCAGATGCTGTACCACCCGGAGTGTCTCGGAATTCTTGTCTATATATAGAGGAATGCTGTCGCCCGGAAAGTAGATTTCTTCAAGACGCTTTGCAATTCCCACGACTGCTATCACACCCCTCAGACCCATCTCGTCAAGAGCCTCTACAGCGGCCGATAATTGCCCTTTGCCGCCGTCGACGACTATGAGCTGAGGTAATTCCTCTCCCTCCTCCATCAGGCGGGTGTAGCGCCGCGTAAGCACCTCTTTCATGGATGCGAAATCATCGGGACCGACAACGGTCTTGATGTTGAAATGGCGGTAGTCTTTTTTGGAAGGTTTTGCATCCTTGAAGACCACGCATGAAGCGACGGGATTGGTCCCTTGAATATTTGAGTTGTCAAAGCATTCGATATGACGCGGGAGTTCCGAGAGATGGAAGTCGCTCTTTATTCGCTCAAGTATGCGGTCGGTGCGCAGGGAGGGGTCACGCTTCTCCATGGTCTTGATTTTATCCACGCGATGCTGTCGGGCATTCTTCTGTGACACCTCAAGAAGCTTGGCTTTGTCCCCTCGTTGGGGGATGGTGAATCTGACTCCTTCCATCTCCACGTCAGGCTCCTCGGCCACGATAACCTCGGCAAATTTCACTCCAAGAGAGTCAGCTATCTCGTTCATCGCGTAGCCGAGAAGCTGGGCGGGAGTTTCGTCAAGACGCCGCTTATATTCAAGAGTGACGGAGCGCACCACCGCACCGCGGCGCACGTGCATGTAGTTGATGTAAACATCATTTTCTTCATCGTGGATACCGAAGACATCAATATCCTCGATGGTCTGCGAGACGATGGAGCTGCGCGCTTGATAGCGGCTGACGAGATCATACTGCTCCTTAAGTTCCTGAGCTTCCTCGAAGCGCAATTCGAGGGAGAGTTTTTCCATCTCGCTCTTCAGATAGTGAAGAAGTTCGGATGTATCGCCCCGCAGTATAGCACGGATATGATCGATATCTTTGCCATACTCTTCCATGGATATGAGACCGGTGCAACAGCCCTTACACCTCTTGAGATGATAGTCCAGACAGAGACGTCCTTTCCCTTTGTCGATATATTCCTGAGTGATGAGATGTCGGCAGGAGCGCGTCGGATAAATTTTCTTGATGAGGTCAAGAGTGGTGCGTGCAGCTCCTGTGTCGGAATAGGGGCCGTAATATTTTGATCCGTCTTTGATCTTCTGGCGAGTCAGGAAGACACGCGGATAAGGTTCATTGGTCACCACGATCCACGGGTAACTTTTGTCATCCTTTAGAAGCACATTGTAGCGTGGCTGATACTCCTTGATCATGGATGCCTCGAGATTGAGCGCATCCTGTTCGGTCGGGACGACTATGTATTTCATGTCGGCGATGGCGCGGACAAGAAGATTAGTGCGTAGGGAATCGTGGGTGCGGTTGAAATATGAGCTGACGCGACGTTTGAGATTCTTTGCCTTACCTACATATATGACCGTTCCCTCGGAGTCGAAGTACATATACACTCCGGGAGTATCTGGCAGGATCGAGATTTTCTCTTCAAGTTCTTTGGATTTGCGGTGTTTCATAGGTCAGGAGAAAGAATCGGGATATTTTTTGGAGAGAATAGTGAGTCATTTAGCGTTAGTGTCGGGACATGCTATTGGCGGTCTGCTGACTCGTGCAGCGATCCAAAGGCATGTCCCGACAATTTATCAATATTTGATGAGTGATGTCACTTCGACATCTGCAGGGAGAATGGCTCGGCCGTTGAGCTGTGAGAGCTCCACAATGAAATTGATATAGATTTTTTTCGGATTCATCTGTTTCACGAGCTCATAGGCAGCAGCCATGGTGCCACCGGTAGCGAGGACATCGTCGTGAAGCACCACCACGTCATCTGAAGTGATGGCATCGCGGTGGATCTCGATAACATCCTTTCCATACTCTTTGTCATAAGAGATCTGGATAGTGTCGGCGGGAAGTTTGCCGGGCTTACGGGCGGGAACGAAACCTGCGCCAAGTTCGAAAGCGAGGATTGAACCTCCGATAAAGCCGCGGCTCTCGATACCGACGACTTTGGTGATACCTTTGTCGCGGTAAAGCTGCGAGAGATCCCAGCCGATGATGTGAAGGCCGCGGGGATCCTTGAAGAGGGTGGTGAGATCCCTGAACATGATACCTTTCTGAGGGAAGTCAGCCACGTCTCGGATGTGTGATTTGAGGTATTCCATTATAGATTTATTGGATGAAAAAATGTAAAATGTTTCACGTGGAACAATGATTTTTCAACGTCCTAAAAGGAGAAGAAGAATGTTGATGTCGGCAGGAGAAATACCGGGAATTCTTGAAGCCTGTGCCACCGTCTCGGGGTCGATCTTCTCAAGCTTCTGACGGGCCTCGGTAGAGAGGGCATGGACACTCTTGTAGTCAATTTTGCCGCGAAGATTGAGATTCTCAAGGCGGTGAAGTTTATCTACGTTTTGCTGCTCACGCACTATATATCCCTGATACTTTATAAGGATCTCGGCAGCTTCGATGATTTCGTCACGGCGCTCTTTTTCGATATTTACTTCTATAAATTCGGCAAGAGGTGCGATGGCCGGAATGAGACGCGCGAAGCTCATGGCCGGGCGTGTGAGGAGTGTCTGGAGTTTGACACCTTGCGTCAACGGAGCCTCACCTTCGGCCTCGAGCCAGGGATTGATCATGGCTGTGCGGACAGTGAAGTCATTACAGAAAGCTATGAGTGCGTCCCGCTGTCGACGCTTGCTTTCCATGGCCTCAAACCGCTCCCGTGAGGCAAGCCCGATGGTATGGCCGAGCGGAGTGAGACGCATGTCTGCATCGTCCTGCCGGAGCAGAATGCGATATTCCGCACGCGAGGTGAACATGCGGTAAGGCTCGTCGACCCCTTTGGTGACGAGATCGTCGATGAGCACTCCGATATATGCCTGATCGCGACCGAGAGTGAACGGAGCTTCCCCCCGGATGGAGAGGGCGGCATTTATTCCCGCTATCAGACCCTGGCCTGCGGCTTCCTCATACCCCGTGGTGCCGTTGACCTGACCTGCAAAGAAGAGACCTTTCACGAGCTTTGTCTCGAGTGTGTGGTGGAGCTGGGTGGGATCGAAGAAATCATATTCTATGGCGTAGCCGGGCCGATAGAGCTGCACGTCGCGTAGCGCGGGAATTGTCTCGAGAGCTTCAAACTGAATGTTGACGGGGAGCGACGATGAAAAACCGTTGAGATAATACTCCGTTGTTGTCTCTCCTTCAGGTTCCAGAAAAAGCTGATGCTCCTCCTTGTCGGCGAAGGTGACGATCTTGGTCTCTATACTCGGGCAATAGCGGGGACCTATGCTCTGAATCTGACCGTTGAAAAGAGGCGAGTCAGGCAGGCCGCGGCGAAGCACCTCATGGGTGGAAGTATTCGTGTAGACCGTATGGCATGGACGCTGCTTGAGTTCACGACCCACGCCGGGGAGGAAACTGAATTTGTGGAAATCATCATCCCCCTCCTGGAGCGTCGTCAGTTCCCAGCGGACCGACCGACCGTCAATGCGCACGGGAGTACCCGTCTTCATGCGGTCGGTGACGAAACCGAGATCACTCAACTGTTCCGTGATGCCGTGGGCCGAAGGCTCGGAGACTCGTCCACCCTCGATCTTCACCGGACCCGTGTGCATGAGTCCGTTGAGGAATGTGCCTGCGGTGAGCACCACCGAGCGCGCCGAGAATGCCAGTCCGAGGGCCGTCCTGACCCCTTTCACCTTTCCGTCATCAATGATAAGCGAAGTCACTGAATCCTGCCACATGTAAAGACCGGGAGTATTCTCGAGAGTCTCGCGCCAGAGAGCCGAGAACTTCATG
>CAZOOY010000117.1:0-5806 GCA_964581555.1 uncultured Staphylococcus sp. | reverse complement strand
TATGGTGCATGCAATGATCAGAACTGTATACCTCCCTCACGCGAATCATTCGACTTCAAGGGGACTGCCAAGGTTAAGGCCGTGGCCGATCTCCCTGCCAAGCTTGATGAAGCGAAAGCCCCCGAGGGTGAGGACGCTGCAACTGAGGAGATTACCGCTGACTCCGTCGTCATAGCCGAGGCTGTCGACTCAGCTTCAATAGCTTCCGCCGATACCCCGGCCGAGGGACTCTGGGCTCCTGTCAGCTTTGACGGCAGCGAGACCGACACCTCGATAGCCGGCAAGTCACTCCTCTACATCTTCCTCACCTGCTTCTTAGGCGGACTCGTGGCGCTTTTCACTCCCTGTGTGTGGCCCATGATACCCATGACGGTGAGCTTCTTCCTCAAGAAAGGCAAGGATCGCCGCAAGTCCATCGTGGATGCCTGCACCTACGGCATCTCGATCATAGTGATCTACGTTGCCCTCGGCCTCATCATCACTGGCCTCTTCGGGGCAAGTTCGCTTAACGCCCTCTCCACCTCGGCCACCTGCAACATCATCTTCTTCCTGCTGCTCGTAGTATTCGCTATCTCCGTCTTCGGTGCCTTCGAGATCAAGCTCCCCTCCTCGTGGGGCAACCGTATGGATGCTTCGGCCGAGAAGACCTCGGGTCTGCTCTCGATTTTCTTCATGGCGTTCACGCTCACGCTCGTTTCGTTCTCCTGCACGGGTCCGATCATCGGCACCCTGCTCGTGGAAGCTGCTTCGATGGGCAACGTCTGGGGCCCGGCCATCGGCATGCTTGGCTTCTCGACCGCACTTGCACTGCCGTTCATGCTCTTCGCCATGTTCCCCACCATGCTTCAGTCAGCTCCCCGTTCGGGAGGCTGGATGAATACACTCAAGGTGGTGCTCGGTTTTGTCGAGCTCGCTCTCTCGCTCAAGTTCCTCTCCGTGGCCGACCTTGCCTATGGCTGGCATGTGCTTGACCGCGAGGCATTCCTGGCGCTCTGGATCGTGATCTTCCTTCTGCTCGGTCTCTACCTGCTGGGTAAGTTCAACTTCTCCCACTACGGACCTGCCGACTCGAGTATCGGAGTGTTCCGCTTCTTCCTGGCGCTTGCATCGCTTTCGTTCACCGTCTATCTTATCCCCGGCCTCTGGGGTGCGCCCCTGAAGGGAGTTAGCGCTTTCGTTCCCCCGCTCTACACTCAGGATTTCAATCTCTACGGCGAGAGCTTCAAGGAGTATGACGACTTCGAGGAGGGAATGCGAATAGGTGCGCGCGAGGGTAAGCCGGTGCTCATCGACTTCTCGGGTTACGGCTGCGTCAACTGCCGCAAGATGGAGGGAGCCGTGCTGGACGATTCCAACATCAAGACCATGATCACCGACAATTTCGTGGTGATAAAGCTGATGGTGGATGAGAAGAAGGCTCTTCCCGCTCCGATGAAGGTGACAGAATATGGCAAGGAAGTGACACTTTACACCTATGGCGACAAGTGGAGCTATCTGCAGCGTTCGAAGTTCAACGCCAATGCGCAGCCCTACTACGTGATACTCAACGATGCCGGCCAGCTACTGTCGGGTCCCTTCTCATATGACGAGAATATCCCCGCTTTCGCCGCCTTCCTGGAGAAAGGTATCAGGGATTATAAGAAATAAAACCAGAGCACATATTTCCCCACATGTCAAAAACAACTTTGAGGAAAGCCCTCGAGGGGTTCAATGAGCCGGAACTTCGCCGGCTCATTCTCGATATATACGACAAGAGCAAGGAGACGAAGGAACTGCTCGATTTCTATGCCGAGCCTGATCTCGAGAAAAAGCTTGAGCAATATGAGGCTCTGGCTGACAAAGAGCTCGGGCGCCGCAAACGCCGTGCGTTCCGTCCCAAGGCCACCACGCTGAACGGGATAGTGAGGCGCTTCAAGATCTTCGAGCCTGACGATGAATACGTCGGGAGGCTCATGGTGCACATTCTGGAGGGTTACATGAGCCTTGCCGATATCGAGATCCTGGCCGAAAACGTGTTCTGCAACGCATTGAACTGGTATGCGGAGACCACGGAATTTCTGGAAGCACACCGGATGACCGAGGAGTATATGCCGAGGATAAGCCGATCGATAAAAAACATGAAAACAAGAGTGGGCCGTTATTCCAGCCCGTTGAGGGAAGCTTTCATGAGGAGGCTGGAGGCTTATGACGCCGGGACTGATCAGCTGAACTGACGGGCAAGCAGATAGATGGTGACAACCGCCGCCACACAGAGAAGGATGAGAAATGTCTTCTCAAGCGGCGTGAAGAGGCGTCTCTCTTGGGGAAAATTGTCGCGTCTGCCGCGTACATAGAAACCCATTCCGGCCAGATAGAAGACGGAGGTCATGAACATCTCACGCAGACCGCCCGCATAGGCCATCCAGAGACAGAAGAGGACTGTCACAGCTGCGAGAAGCTTTATCTTGAGGGAAGGTGCAACTTTCCAAAGGAACATTCCTGTGAAAAGGTAGCAGGGGATGATCATGAGACCCGTGATGTTGAGGGCGGTGAGATAGACATCGTCGGCCATCGCCACGAGCACGAGGAAGAGCTCCATAACGATGCTTGACGCCACGAGGCCGAAGGTGGGCATCCCGTGCTTGTTGACTTTCCGGAAGGCAGGGGGGAGAATCTTGACGAGCGCGGCCTCATAGGGCACCTGAGCCACGACGAGAGTCCAGGAGACCCACCCTCCGAGGAGGGAGATGATAATGGCGCTGATCACGAGCCAGTAGGCCCACGGTCCGAGCAGATCGAGGAGGATATAGGTGACGGACGGATTGTGGAGTCCGGCAAGCTGAGCACGTCCCATCAGACCGAAGCATAGGAGCGAGACGCAGAGATAGAGGACCAGAGAGATGGCGAAGCCGGCAATTCCGGCCTTACCCACATCGGATGCGCGGCGGGCACGGGCCGACATCATTACCGCTCCCTCCACTCCGAAGAAGCAGAAGAGGGTGACCATCATGGTGGAGCGTACCTGTTGGCCGACACTTTCGGTGGAGTCAAGAGCACCCCACACGTCAGCCGTGAAGAGGTCAAGCTTGAAGCAGAGGATAAAGATGAGGATGATGAAGACAAGCATGGAGATCTTGACGGCGGCCAGAAGATTGTTGATGAACTTGGCCGTGCGGATGCCTCGCGCCACGATGAAGTACATGAGCCAGATGAGTGCTGAACCGAAGAGCACCATGGGCCAGCCATGCTCGTAGAGGATGGGGAAGATGGATCCGCAGGCATCGTTGAGCATCACGCCGTAGGCCACATTGGAGAAAGCGGTGCAGAGCCAGTAGCCCCACGCGATGAGGAATCCGGCGAGATTTCCGAATCCGGCCTGAGCATACTGATAAAGCCCGGCATTGTAGCGGGGATAGTGGTCGCTGAGCCACTTGAAAGCTATGACAAGGGGGAGGATTCCGGCTCCGGTCACCATCCAGGCGATGAATACCGCACCCGGGGAGGCGAGGGATGCCATGTTCTGGGGGAGATTGAAGATGCCTACTCCCACCATGAGGCCGAAGACGAGCGCCGTGAGGCCCCAGAAACCGAGTTTGCCGTCAGATAGCATTGCGTGATGAACCGGAAAAGGAATTGATGAAAGGGGTGGAAAAAATAAAAGTATGCGCTCCGGTGATCAATTGGGATGCCGGAGCGCATTAGATGTCTTTATGGTCGGGACAAAAAGTCCCGGACATGAACGGGATCCGGCTTATTACTTGCCGGGTTCCATCTGGATGCGGATCTTGTCCTCGAGCACTTCAAGCTGCTGGAGACCGGATGCACGCCACTGGGGCATGCCGTTCTTGAAGATGATGAGGGTAGGGACGCTACGCACCTGATACTCGGCTGCGAGATCGGGGTTGCGGTCCACATCGATCTTTACGATGGTGGCGTCATCGCCTACTTTGTTCTTAAGCTGTTCGAGAATAGGACTCTGCATCTTACAGGGACCACACCAGGTGGCGAAGAAGTCGACGAGGGTCGGCTTGTCGCTGTTGATTATTTCTTTAAAGTCGCTCATATCGTTTGTTGTTATATTGATTGTTTGACTTTATAACACCGGTGGTGTCCCGAAAGTTTACAGAAGGATTCCGGCGGCGACTTCAGCAGCTTTCTGTTCGCCGGAAAGAGCCGCTATGAGGGTGAGGGCGAAGGGGATGGCCGAGGAGGGACCGTTGGCGGTGATGATGTTACCGTCGGTCACCACACGCTCAGCCACATGAGTGGCTCCGGCGGCTTCAAGGGCGCTCTCGAAACCGGGATAGCAAGTGGCGGAGCGACCGTTAAGGATGCCGATGGATGCAAGGAGGACGGCGGGCGCTGCACAGATGGCTGCAACGAGCCGACCGGTGATGGCCTGGGCGCTGAAAGCATCACAGACAGCCTGACAGGCAGCGAGATTGGCGGCGCCGGGCATGCCACCCGGAGCCACAAGCAAATCGGCATCGGCGGTGTCGGTATCGGTCACGAGCTGGTCGGCTTTCACGGTGACACCGTGGGCACTGGTCACTTCAAGAGTGGAATTGATGGAGACGGTGCGCACCTCAATGCCGGCGCGGCGGAGGAAATCTACAGGGGTGAGAGCCTCGATGTCCTCGAAGCCGTCGGCGAGATAGACGTAAACTTTGCTCATATCTGAAAGGGTTTGTTAGAGGTTGATACGCAAAGATACGCAAAAAACACTATATTATATATAGGAAGAGGGAAGGATAGCAGTATTTTTTTTTAACTTTGCTGTCAGGTAAAAGTGGTAAAAGCATGGAAGAGCAGCCGGAGAAATATGCAGCTGATGATAAAGTGAAGCTTGTCCTGCCGGAAGGTGACGAGGTCTTCGCTACCTGCTATCACAAGTCGGGCGGGGAGAGTTCGTATTTCATCCGTGAGCACGCGCTGATCTATGTTGCAGCCGGAAGGCTGGAGGTGCTGATGGACGGTAAGGTGGTGGCGAGCTACGGAAAGGGGGAGAGTGTGTTCGTCAGGAAGGATCACCGCATGACCCTGATCAATAATGCGGCCGACGATATTGACTATCATCTGACAGTGTTCCTGTTCTTCCCGCGACAGTATCTTTTCGATTATTACAAGGGACTCCAGAACTGGGATCTCCCCAAGAATGTGGAGAGGAGCAAGAGGAGCTATCTGAG
Source organism: uncultured Staphylococcus sp. (assembly GCA_964581555.1). Classification (GTDB taxonomy): domain Bacteria; phylum Bacteroidota; class Bacteroidia; order Bacteroidales; family Muribaculaceae; genus Duncaniella. The sequence continues at coordinate 641 of CAZOOY010000117.1, read as the reverse complement.
CGTCCCGTCATCATCGCTGCTGACCAGCCTATTCGAATCGTTCAAGCCTTACTGGCAGAAGGGAGAATGTCCAGAGAAGCATTGGCTACGTCTCAAGGTGCTGGAGGCGATAAGGTTGCTGCTGTTGATCGACGAGTCGGTCTATGCGTCGCTCTTTGATTTCACAAGCCGCTGGAGACTGGATATCCAGGATTTCATGGAGAAGAATTATAGGTATGACCTCTCGGTGGAGGATCTGGCCAAGTACACGGGGAGGAGTGTCTCTACATTCAAGCGTGAATTCAGCCGGCTGAGCGATCTTTCACCCGCCAACTGGATGATACAACGGCGCCTGCGCGAGGCAAGACATCTGCTTATGACTACAGACTGGCCCGTCCACAAGGTGATGACCCGGGTGGGCTTCAGGAACTTCTCGCATTTCTCCCGGCGGTATCGCGAGAGATGGGGTGAGACACCCACCGAGACACGGGTGATGGCGGGGCAGGTGAAAGAGGAATAAATTGGACCACAGAGCACAATAAATTGAGCCATACAGCACAATTGATTTTCGCATTTCGGTTGTTTTAATAACAGAAAATCAAAAAAACAAGATATTATGGATAAGTTTATTGGATCTCACTTCATTTACACCTACGCCAACG
>CAZOOY010000116.1:0-5844 GCA_964581555.1 uncultured Staphylococcus sp. | reverse complement strand
TACCGAACTTGTCGTTGAGCACCTTGGCGATGGGAGCAAGACAGTTGGTGGTGCAAGAAGCGTTGGAAACGAACTGCTGGCCTGCGTAGGTCTGGTCGTTAACACCGCAAACGAACATGGGGGTGTCGTCCTTGGAAGGAGCGGACATAACCACATACTTGGCACCTGCTTCGATGTGAGCCTGCGCCTTCTCCTTGGTGAGGAAGAGACCGGTGGACTCAACAACGTACTCAGCACCTACAGCACCCCAACCGATCTCAGCGGGATTCTTGCAGGCGGTCACGCGGATGGGCTTGCCGTTGACGATGAGGAGGCTCTTCTCGAGATCATAGTCAACAGTGCCGTCGAAGTGGCCGTGCATGGTGTCATACTTGAGCATGTAGGCCATGTAGTCAACGGGAAGAAGGTCGTTGATAGCAACTACCTCGATGTCATCGCGCTTGGTCGAAGCACGGAATACGAACCGGCCGATACGGCCAAATCCATTGATACCTATTTTTGTCATAATTTTTAGAAAAATTGGGTTTTATCTGTCTATTTTGAAATTTCCTATTGTCACATTCGGGGAAGAGGGGGCTCTCCGCCGATCGAGTGCAAAATTACAAATAATTTTAGAAAGTTACGGTCAATCGGAGCTAAAATATTGTGTGAAGTATCACTTTTTGAGCTTTTTTAATCCTAAGGGACGGGATGGAACGATTTTTTTCATGATTTTCACGTAGCGTCTGTAAATGTTTGAATTTTTTTGCTTACCTTTGGCGTAGTTTGTATTTATCTGTTAATTTTATAATTATGTCTTTCTTAAAGGAATTCAAAGAGTTTGCCGTCAAAGGCAACGTGATTGACATGGCAGTGGGCGTCGTGATCGGCGCAGCCTTCGGCAAGATCATTTCTTCACTTGTCGACGATCTGATCATGCCTCTCGTGGGCGTAGCTACCGGCGGAATGAATTTCACCGACTACAAGTGGGTGATCCAGCAGGCCGTGATCGACGGAACCACCCAGGAGGTGCTCAAACCCGAAGTGACCATGAACTGGGGCTCATGGGTGCAGACCATCGTTGACTTCATCATCGTGGCATTCTGTATCTTCGTAGCCATCAAGGCCATCAACAAGATGAAGCGTGAGAAACCCGCCGAGGAGGCTCCCGCTGCTGATCCCGAACCCACCAAGGAAGAGGTACTCCTCACCGAGATCCGCGATCTTCTCAAGGAGAAGAACTGATATCAACACTTTACCCACCGGGTGCAGAGGCTTAATCAAAAGAAAGGAGCCCGCACCCGGTGTTTATTTATCCTTAAATCCTCAGCCACCATGAAATTGACTCCACTCATGAGTGCCGCAGCCATGGCTTTCACCTTAATACCCACAGCTACTGCGGCCGACGAGATCACCACCACGATAAACGGCACCCGAGAGGAACGTACTCTCTCGAAGATCACATTTGACGGAGGGGAGATGATCACCCTCACATTCTCTGACAATACTTCCGAGACAACAGATATGTCGCTGGTCGAGATCACCTTCGCCCTGCCGGGAGAAAGCTCTCTCGACATCGTTGAGGCTGATGACGTCAAGCCGGAGGGAGTGTATGATCTCAAAGGGGTACGTGTGGCCGACAGACCCGAAGGATTGATGCCGGGTGTGTATATTGTCAACGGTTTAAAGATTCTGGTGAAATGAGAAAAAGATTTCTGATTATTTTCACGGCTTTTATGTCGGGAGCCGTCTGCATGGCCGACCATTCCACCAGTTATGCCTCTCACAAGAATCAGATGGCTATAACGCTCAAGGATTATGCACTGAAATATTACGATACAGGCTTGCTTTCCGACCTGACATTCGATCCGGAAACGGGTGAAGTGACGGTCAATCCTCACAGTGAAGAGTGGAGCGATAAATACGCCGGTAATATCCGGGCCATAAACTTCTGCAAGGCCGAGACTGCGGCAGATGTGAGCGGAAAGATCGTCAACCGAGGAGTGGAGATCACAGAGTGCAAGCCATGGCTGGAATCCATATATGCCACATGGGATCTTATGCCCGGTGCCGACTCATATAACGTGTATGTGAAAGGTGAAGGGTATGGGGACTATACCCGCATCGACCGTGAGCTCGTGAGAAATTACGTGACCTATGGACGCGCCGATGTGCCGGGACTCCCGGCCGGGACTTATTCACTCAAGGTTGTTCCCGTGGCGGCAGGTGCGGAACTCGAGCAGGAGGCATCGGAGGTGAGCGACCTGAAGGTCCGTCCTCTTGATCGCAGCGGCTTCGCCTTCAAGGATCATGATGGAGGCATAGGCGCCTACAATGATGACGGTTCCCTCAAGAAGGACGCAAGGGTGATCTATGTGACAGCCGAGACGGCCAAAACGGTGAAGTGCATGGTGAAACAAAGCTCCAAGGATGGTGACGGGAAGGAATTTACGGGTCTGCAAGCCATCATCAACGCTTACCAGAAAGGAGCGGATACGCGTCCACTCGACGTGAGACTGCTCGGAACGATACGAGAGGCTGACATGGATGAACTCCTTAGCACGGCCGAAGGGCTGCAGGTGAAAGGGAAAAGTAATTATTCTCCCATGAATATCACTATCGAGGGAATCGGAGACGACGCCGTGATATGGGGGTTCGGAGTACTCGTCAGGAACTGCTCGTCGGTGGAATTTCGCAACTTTGCCGTGATGCTGTGTCGCGATGATTGCCTGTCGTTCGATACAGGGAACTCACATTGCTGGGTGCACAACATGGACTTCTTTTACGGAAACACGGGGAGTGACAGCGATCAGGCCAAAGGGGACGGAACAGTGGACCTTAAAAGCCATTCGCGCTATATAACCATCTCCTACAACCGTTTCTGGGATTGCGGTAAGACTTCTCTCTGCGGCATGAAGTCAGAGAGCACGGAAGACTGTGCGGACTATCACCACAACTGGTTCGATCACAGCGACTCACGACACCCGCGTGTGAGGACCATGACCGTGCATGTGTGGAACAACTATTATGACGGCGTGGCCAAGTATGGCGTAGGCGCCACGATGGGATCAAGTATATTTGTGGAAAACAACTTCTATCGTGCCACACCCGATCCGATGCTTATCTCGCGGCAGGGTACGGATGCAAAAGGCTCCGGAACTTTCTCGGGCGAGAACGGAGGTATGATCAAAAGCTACGGAAACGTCTATGCCGACAAGGGGACAAGCAGCAATTACACAATCATCACCCAGCTGGAATCGCCCACAAGCTTCGATTGCATTCGGACGGAGAGCCGGGATGAGAAAGTGCCTGATACCTACAAGACACTCTTCGGGGGCACGACCTACAATAATTTTGACACTGACCCGGCGTGGATGTACCCCTACTCTCCCCTACCGGCCATCATGGTTCCGGCATATGTCAAGGGTTATTTCGGAGCCGGGCGTCTCAACCACGGTTCATTCCACTATGATCTGAACTATGAGGGGGCTGACAGTGACTATGGCGTCATCTCCGGGCTCAAGGAGGCTCTGAAGAATTATTCACCTTCACCTTTCACCATCTTCTGAAGATGAGCCTGAAGTTTTATGCCGCACCCTTGCAGGGCTTCACTGAAAGTCTGTGGCGACGCTTTCACTCAGAGGTCTACGGTCAGTGTGTCGATGCATATCTTTCTCCATTCATGAGGATTGAAAAGGGGGATGTACGCCGTAAGGATCTGAGGGACATAGATCCTGCGGAAGCATCCGGCTACCGGCTTATACCGCAGATAATTTTCAGAGACAGAACTGAGTTTGAGCTCCTGACCGACAAAGTGACCGAACTCGGCTACAATGAGATTGACCTAAATCTCGGATGTCCGTTTCCACTACAGACAGCCAAAGGCCGTGGAGCAGGTATGATACTCCGACCCGATGTGCTCAGGGAGATAGCGGAGGTGGTCACCCGACGCCCAGAGATCAGTTTCTCGGTGAAAATGCGTCTCGGGATGCAAGAACCTGATGAATGGATGAGTCTAATGGAGATTCTTAATTCCATGCCTCTGGCAAGGATCACTATGCATCCACGAACGGGCCGACAAGGTTACGGTGGTGAACTGTATCAGGATCAATTCGGGAAGTTCAGGGAACGATCGGTCCATCCTGTGGTGTTCAACGGCAACCTTCTATCGGCGGAGGACTGCCGGAACATAGAGGAGCGTTTCCCCGGAATCGAGGGATTGATGGTAGGACGCGGTCTGTTGGCACGCCCCTCACTTGCGGCGGAACTACGCGACGGCTGCGAGTGGAGTCGTGAGAAGAGAATGGAGTATCTCCGCAAGTTTTATGGTAAGATCTCCGCCGTGGCTGCCGACCGCTATTGCGGCGACACGCAATTGCTATCCAAACTCAAGCCGTTCTGGGAGTATCTTGAACCTGAGATAGGACATCGTGCGCTTAAAGCTATCAATAAGGCCGGCAGCATGAGGTGCTATAATGCAGCGGTGGCGGCAGCCCTTGAAGACTGACACCACCGCCGTGAAGGGGAGTGAATAAAAGGGAATACTATTTTCAGAATTCGCTCGAAAAGTGGAAGCGGATCTTGGGGAAATCATTCTGCGCCATCTGCAGGACATAGCCCGAGTCAGCCAGGAAGACGTCACGGCCCTCCTTATCGGTAGCCATGAACTGATACTTACGTTTCTTGAACGCAGCGAGCGCCTCGGGATCGTCACTCTCGATCCAACAAGCCTTGTAAAGTGAGATAGGTTCCCATCGGCACTGCGCTCCATATTCATGCTCGAGGCGATACTGAATGACTTCAAACTGTAGCTGACCCACGGTGCCGATGATGCGGCGCCCGTTGAACTGATTGGTGAAGAGCTGAGCCACACCCTCGTCCATAAGCTGCTGGATACCCTTGTCAAGCTGCTTGGACTTCATGGGATCTGCGTTCTCGATATATTTGAACATCTCAGGCGAGAAGCTCGGGAGACCCTTGTAATGGATGGTCTCTCCGGAAGTGAGCGTGTCACCGATCTTGAAGTTTCCGGTGTCCGGTATACCAACGATATCACCGGGATAAGCTTCATCAACGATGCTTTTCTTCTGGGCCATGAAGGCAGTGGGAGAAGCAAACTTCAGCGTCTTGCCGAGACGGATGTGCTTATAAGGAGCATTGCGTTCAAATTTGCCCGAGCATACCTTGACGAATGCAATACATGAACGATGGTTGGGATCCATGTTGGCATGAATCTTGAAGACGAAACCGGAGAAACCTTCCTCCTCGGGACGAACCTCGCGCTCCTCGGCCATGACGGGCTTTGGCGCAGGAGCTATCTTCACGAAACAGTCGAGGAGCTCCTTTACACCAAATGTGTTAAGAGCCGAGCCGAAGAAAACGGGAGCGACCTCGCCGCGCAGATATGCCTCCTTGTCAAACTCGGGGTAAACGCCTTCAATCAGTTCGAGATCCTCCCGAAGCTTGGCAGCATCCTGCTCGCCGACAGCCTCGTCGATACGGGGATCGTTGACGGAGTCTATCTCCACACGCTCGCTCACGCGCTGCTTGTCAGGGGTGAAAAGATCAAGAGAGTGCTCAAAAATATTGTAGACGCCCTTGAACTTCTCACCTATATTAATAGGCCATGAGAGAGGGCGGACGGAGATCTTGAGCTCGCTCTCAAGCTCATCGAGGATATCAAAGGGATCGCGACCCTCGCGGTCAAGCTTGTTGACGAAAATAATGACGGGTGTATTGCGCATGCGGCACACTTCCATCAGTTTTCTCGTCTGTCGCTCCACACCTTTAGCCACGTCGACTACGATGATGACACTGTCAACTGCGGTGAGTGTGCGGTAGGTATCTTCAGCAAAGTCCTGGTGA
>CAZOOY010000115.1:0-5976 GCA_964581555.1 uncultured Staphylococcus sp. | reverse complement strand
GGCAACTCTCATCCGCGTCCGGTTGTTTTCATTGTATGGACACTAACACTAACGAATTACCTCTCGAGACTCATCCTTTCCCACCTTTCCTGCCCGAGAATGCACGGGTATTGATAATGGGGACGTTCCCTCCAAAGCCATTGCGCTGGAGCATGGATTTCTATTACCCCAACCGGACTAATGATTTCTGGAAAATCATGGGACTGATCTTCTACGGTGACCCTGATCGTTTCCGCGACCTAAAGACCGGCGGATTCTTACGTGAGGATATCGAAAGCTTTCTCAGGGAAAAAGGGATTGCCTTGCATGACACAGGCCGGGAGGTGAGACGTCTGCGCGACAATGCGTCCGACAAATTCCTTGAGATAGTCACTCCCGTCCCTCTCTATGAGCTTCTGGAAAAAATACCTCATTGTCATGCCATAGCTACGACTGGCGAGAAAGCAGCCGGGGTGATAGCCGAACTGACGGGAAGTCCGATTCCACGGATGGGGGAGAGGGTCGACTGCCCGGACGGACTCTCCATCTGGCGCATGCCTTCCACAAGCCGTGCCTATCCCTTGTCTCCTGCGAAGAAAGCAGAGTATTACGCCAAGCTGTTCCGGGCAGTCGGGATCTTGACTGATTGAATTATAAATGCTATCTTTGCAGGGATAATAGCATCTTTTTTATCAAAATAACGCTACCTCATGTTTCTTGACATCACGTTTCTCATTGTGGGGCTTCTGCTGATTCTCGGAGGCGCCAATTATCTTACGGAAGGTTCAGCCGCTGTGGCCAAACGTCTCGGGATGAGTGACTTCATCGTCGGTCTGACAATAGTTTCCATGATGACAAGCGCGCCGGAACTCGTGGTCTCCGTGATGAGTGCCGTAAAAGCCTCTCCGGCCATGGCGATAGGCAACATTGTGGGTAGCAATATCTTCAATATCCTTGTCATCATAGGTGTCGTGGCGCTTATCAAGCCTATAAAGGTGGAGCAGGGAATCCTAGTGAATGAGATTCCGCTTGTGATCCTTTCCTCGCTGGTGCTCTTCGTTATGGGTTCTTCACCTTGGCTTGACGGTTCACCTATGCAGCTCACGAGAGTCGACGGAATCCTGTTGCTGATATTCTTCATCATATTCATGCGTTATACCATCGGCTCAGCCCATAAGGATCCTGCACCGGACGAGCCGGTGGCGGCTGACGGAGCGAAGACCAAGGAACTTCCTCTTTGGCGTGCGCTGGTATATCTTGTAGGCGGTCTTGGGGCGTTGATCCTCGGAGGACAGTGGTTTGTGGATGGTGCCACCGGGGTGGCGCGTGCTCTCGGATGGTCGGAAGCACTGATCGGACTCACCATTCTTGCCGCGGGCACCTCGCTCCCAGAGCTTGCAACCTCGGCTGTGGCTGCCGTCAGAGGATTCTCAGGGATATGCCTTGGCAATGTGATCGGTTCCTGTATCTTCAATATATTCTTTGTGCTGGGTACGACTTCGACCATTCTGCCACTCACGTTTGGCGACATCACCATTTTTGATCTCGGAGTGCTTCTCGCTGCTTCCGTGATCTTCTGGATATTCGGCTGGTTCTTCCGTGAGCGCACCATCACCCGCCTGGAAGGGGGAGTGATGCTTGCGGCTTACGTAGGTTATATAGTGTGGCTTTACTGCGGGATGTAACCCTGCGGTGCTTAACGGCGATAGATAAAACGCGCCAGACCGAAGATGTAACGGCGGAACCCGGGACGATAGAGAAGCACACGGTCAAACCACCCGATGTGGCTGCCGACGAATTTCACCACCATTCCCACGTAGATCATGGCGAAAAGTGTGCCCGGGCCGATAATGTTCCATTTCCAGCTCCCGAAGAAAATGTAGCAGCTTGCTACTGCGAGGAGTACGAGAGTCGTGTCAACAATGATTTTCAGTTTCGGAAAGGGTTGTCCTGTCACTCGGCTTAAAGCGATTGGCAGTCCCTCACCGGGCATCGTGACCGAGCCGCAGCGAATCTCAAAAGCGATTCCTATACCCATCACTGTACATCCTGCCGCCTGAGTTATGGCTTGTGCAAGAATTGTATTGCAGGAGAGGGCACCGGTGAGATACATATTCAGGTCTATGAGCCACCCGAAAGCGAGACCGATGACAAGCTGAAAGAGTTGGACGGGTTCAAACCGGCGGCGAAGAATGAGGATCTGGAGCGCTACGAAGACGAAGTTCATCACGATAGTGTAACCACCCACACTCAGAGGAGGCACGATCCCGTCGGAGCCGGCGATTGAGAGAGACAATGGCAATGATGATATTACACTGCTTCCGAGATCGGATTTAATGCACAGGACGACGCCGAGCGTCATGAGATAGAGAGAGAGGAGGAGCAGAATGTGCTGCCAGACGAATGAAATTACTTTTTCCTTAGAAGATAAAACTGAAATTGTAGTCATTAAAAACTCCTTTTTAACACTGCAAAGTTACGAAAAAGTCACGACCCGTGGAAATGAAAATCTTTTACGCCTGACAACGCCATTTTAACAAACGTTTCAATTCAACAAGGTGTCAATGCGAGGTGTTGTAAAATAAATTATGTACTTTTGCAGATGACTGCAAGAAACACTTTCGTTATGATGAAAAAGTTTTTGTTATCCCTTCTCCTTGTCCTCGGTGTAGCGGTCGTTGCCGCTGCTGCCGGTAAGGAAGGAGATATTAAGTTCGCCACCACACGTATTGATTTCGGAAATGTCCCGGCCAAGGGTGGCATGGTGGTGATGAATTACGAGTTTACAAATGTCGGATCCGCACCTGTGAGCATCGTGACTGTGACTAATGGCGGTTGCCACTGCACAAAGCCCGAGTTCCCCCAGGAACCCATCCAGCCCGGCAAGAAAGGAAAGATCACCATCAAGTTTGATCCTCGTTCATATAAGGGTGAGGTGAACCGCAGCGTCAAAGTGCAGTTCTCCAATAAGTCCAAGCGTGTCAAGCTGTCATTCACCGGAGTCGTCATCCCATGAAAAGAGCAGGTGTAATCGGACTCGCGCTTGCGATGGGGTGTCTCGCTGCATCCGCTGAGGGCCACTGGATAGAAAAGACACATGATTTCGGGGCTTTCGACGAGAATCTCGGGATAGTTTATTGCGAGTTTTATCTTGTCAATGACGGTACTGAACCGCTTGCCATTCTCGCGGCGAGAGCCAACTGCGGCTGTACGCGACCGGAATACTCCACTTCGCCTGTAGCACCCGGCGATACGGCTGTAATCCGCGTGGGTTATGATCCGGAGGGACGGCCCGGTAAATTCACCAAGCAGATCCGTGTGGAGTGTAATGCCGAGCCAACACGCACCATGCTCACGATCCGGGGTACGGTCATCGGTGCTTCCAACACTCTTCGCACCCGTTTTCCGATCTCTGTAGGTGAGAGTGGCGTAAAACTCCGCACCACCAATATCCCTTATGGAAAGGTCTACAACGGTGAGACCTCCGGTCAGTATATAGAAGGATATAACGCCACCTCGGATACCGTCCGTCCCTATCTGACGGATCTCCCTAAGTATCTCAACGCCATGATCCAGCCTGAGGCCGTCGGGCCCGGAGAGCAGTTCATAATCTCCACTGTCCTTCATGCTCCGCGTTCGGAATGGGGAACTCTCACAGGCTCATTCATCTTCCATCCCGACAAGGGAAGCTCCGACTCTCAGGAGATAGAGACTGTGGCGATAGTGAGCGAGGATTTCTCCCGCATGACTGCCAAGGAATTGGCGGATGCACCCGTCATCGACGCCGATCCGGTGGCCATTGATCTCGAGAGAATCTCCAAGACCGATAAGCCGTTGAAGCGATCGTTCACGATTACCAATAAAGGCAAGACACCCCTTGTCATCCGCAAGATCTCATGTCCAGATCCTGCTGTCGAGGTGTCCCTTAAGGAGACCAAGATCAAGCCGGGCAAAAGCGTCAAGGCTGAGGTCACGATTATTCCCGGTAAGATCGAGAAGGATGAGCTGCTCAACGCAAGAATAAACATTATTGCCAACGATCCACAACGGCCGTCGACGATGGTCAGGGTCGTGGCTGAACTGAAATAATCCCCCCCCTTTCCCCAGGATGGAACATATAGAGAATGACGACCGTTACAATGGTCTAACCGTCAATTCCGGCGTGACCCAGCCGCCGAGTGTCAACCCCTATCTCAAGAAGCGCCGCAGGGCACCGCTCCCTACTTCCGGCGAACTCGTCGAGGGTATTCTCAAAGGCGACATGACCATGCTCTCTCGCGCGGTGACTCTCGTCGAGAGTCTCTCTCCTGCTCATCAGGTCGTAGCTCAGGAGGTAATCGAGAAATGCCTTCCATACTCCGGAAATTCCCGCCGCATAGGCATCACCGGAGTGCCCGGTGCAGGAAAGAGTACGTCGATTGATGTATTCGGTCTCCATGTGCTCAGGGATGGCGGTAAGCTTGCGGTGTTGGCCATCGATCCCTCGAGCGAACGAACCAAGGGTAGCATCCTGGGCGATAAGACACGTATGGAGAAGCTCTCCATCCATCCCGATGCATTCATCCGGCCTTCCCCATCAGCAGGATCTCTCGGAGGTGTTGCCCGCAAGACCCGTGAGACAATCGTATTATGCGAAGCCGCAGGGTTTAATAATATTTTCGTAGAGACTGTGGGAGTAGGGCAGAGTGAGACCGCAGTCCAATCGATGGTTGACTTCTTCCTGCTCATTCAGCTTGCCGGGAAAGGTGACGAATTGCAAGGCATCAAGCGAGGCATAATGGAGATGGCTGACGGAATTGTGATCAACCAGGCCGACGGTGATAATGTCGGCCCGGCTCAGTTGGCTCAGGCACAGTTCAGGAATGCACTTCATCTTTTCCCCACCCCTGCCTCGGGTTGGACTCCCGAGGTCCTCACGTATTCGGGATACTATGAGCTTGGCATCCCCGAGGTTTGGGATATGATTGACCGCTACTTCGCTTTCGTCAAGGCCAATGGCTATTTCGAGCGCAAACGTGCCGAACAGGCCCGCTACTGGATGTATGAGACCATCAACGAGCAGCTCCGCAATCATTTCTACAACAATCCTGAGATTGAGAAAATGCTTGCCGATAAGGAGATGAGAGTGTTGGCCAACATGCAGAGCTCCTTCACCGCCGCCCGCGACGTCCTCGACCGCTACTTCGGAGAGAAGAAAGGGGAGGAGTGATGGTCTTTATATGGCTTGACGAGAGTGATCGTCACGGAGAATGCTATTCCAAGCTTTTTTGGAATTTTGTATGTTGATCAGCTTTTTTCAGTACACGACATTTGAAAAAAGAAGAATATCCTTTGTTTGAACTCAAGCAACTTTATGCCATGAATAAAATCTTTAAATCAAAAGTAGCTAAATGGTACATATGGTTTTGCATTGGTATGACCATTGCATTCATTGGCTCAATATACTTGTGTTATAAATCAACATGGGTTCTCTTGATTGATATAGTCTTTATCGGGATTGGCTTATTTATGATGTATGACATGCTTTTGCATACTGATTATTGTATAAATGGCGAGAAATTGCATATTAGATGTGGCTTTTTATTCAAGATGGATCTTCCCATTTCCAAGATTATAGAAATAACACATAAGTCCACTATACTATCTTCTCCTGCATTATCCGCAAAACGAATTGGATTAAAATATGGGAAAACGAATTGGGTTTATGTCTCTCCCAAAAATCAGGAAGAATTTATATCATCATTGAAATCAATCAATCCTGAGATATTAATTCGTTAAGCGGGTGTAGCGAATGTAACCTCTTTTTTATTTCGATTGTCTCTGCAAGATGTGTTTCTGTCGGACATTCGCAACGATTAATGCCATCTAAAACATCCTTGCAAAGGAAACCCCTCGACCCGATTAATAGCCAATTTGGGCTTTTCATCCGCAAGAACGTATAATTAATGATATGAGAATAAAGTTTATTACACTTGTTGTCTTCGCACTTCTGACCAA
>CAZOOY010000114.1:0-6033 GCA_964581555.1 uncultured Staphylococcus sp. | reverse complement strand
CTTTGAGGGGGTAGTGACAGTTATGTCGTGTGAGTTCGAGTCTCATTTCGGACACGAAAAGAATCCGCAGGTGATTGATCAATCAGTCCCTGCGGATTTTTTATTTACCATTATTCGGTTGGTCTTGAAATGATCTATTGGACTTTAGCGAGAACGGAATTATAGTATCTCGGATCACCCGTCACTTCCTCACCTACGAAGTCGGGAATAGGGCAGGGAGCATCAGGTGATGCGAGTTCTATTTCAGCCAATGTTAGACCCTCATGTTTCCCATGAAACTCATCCACCTCCCAATCCATTCCATTAACATCGACGATATGTCTCACTTTGTCTATGCTCCATCCACCTGTAAGTTCTGACGCCATTTCTTCAGCATCTTTTACCGGGATCTCATACTCCCATTCCGACCTTATCGCACCATTATTCTTACCTTTTATCGTAAGATAGGCCTTTGCATCCCGGACTCTGATTCTGACGGTTCCGCTAACTTTGTCAGAGATATATGCTTGGCGGATTATGGAGGATCTGACCGCTTTTTCTCTATAACTTTTGTCCTTTACGAGAAATTTCCGTTCGATTTCAAGTGCCATTGAGGTTATTTCATGAAAAATGAGTAATTTTGCAAAATTAAAAAAAAATAGAGTTTCCAACAGACAAAATTGACAGAAATTAAACGACTATATTTTTCGCTGACTTTTGTGATTGTCATGTGTCTTTCATGTGTTGCTCAGACCGTGACTATTTCGGGTGTTGTCCGTGATTCTTTGACCCGCGAGCCTATACCGTTCGCTTCCATCCTACTCAAAGGCACAGACAGAGGCATTCTCACCGATGATAATGGTCATTACCGCCTTACGACCGCATTGGCGTTCGATTCGGTCCAAGGCTCGGCAATGGGCTATGGAACTAAGACTCTACCCGTTAAGAAAGGGAGTGCAAGAATTAATCTTGACTTTGACCTCCATTCTACCGGAGTGATGCTTGGCACTGTTATTGCCCGCCCGAAGAAGGAGAAGTACTCCAAGAAGAACAATCCTGCGGTAGAGTTTATGGAAAAAATCCGCTCTACTGCTGACCTAAATGATCCGAGAAAGAAAGAGAACTATAATTATAACAAATACGAGCGCATAACCCTTGCCATCAATGACTACCAATTCAAGGATTCGGCCAAAGGTGGTATTGATAAAAAATTTTCTTTCCTGAAGGACTATGTGGATACCAACCGTCTCTCCGGGAAACCTATCCTGAATGTTGCTCTCAGAGAGAAGTTGTCCTCGGTCCATCATCGCCTTAACCCTTCCGAGGATGAAAAGGAATATGTCACGGCGTTGCGTAATGCCGGACTTGATGAGTTTCTGGATCCTCAGAGCACTCAGATGTTCTATGAGGACGTGATGAGAGAGGTGGATGTCTACGGTAATGATGTCACCCTTCTCCAGCAACGTTTTGTCAGTCCTCTTTCCCGTATCGCCCCTGACTTCTACAAATTTTATCTTACGGATACTGTAAGGATTGACTCTGTGGAATGTGTCGAACTTACATTCGTGCCACGCAATCCTGCATCCTACGGTTTCACCGGTAGATTCTATGTCGAGAAAGGAGATTCCACCATGTTTATCAAAAGGATAATCATGCGAGTTCCTGCTGACATCAATCTCAATTTCGTAGATAATCTCTTAATCACCCAGGATTACGAGCGGGGAGATGATGGTTCGCGTCTCAAGCAATCGGATGAGATGTTAGTCGAGGCCTCTCTCCTCCCGGGCTTGCCGGGGATGTATGTTGCCCGTACGACTGTCTATACAGGTCATGACTTCCTGCCGGCTGAGGATCAGGCTATCTTTGACCGAGGTTTGACACAGATCTATGCTAAGGAGGCTTTTGACCGTGACACGGTGTACTGGGCTGAAAACCGTACTGCTCCGATTGACCGCGGGGTAGGGCATATTGATAGAATGATGCGTCAACTTCGGGCTGATAAGCTTTATTACTGGGGCGAAAAGGTGGTGAAAGCGGTCGCATCCGGATATGTCACTACAGGACGTCGATCGAAATTTGACATCGGTCCACTCACGTCACTCGTTTCCCACAACGAGCTTGAGGGACTCCGTCTGCGACTCGGTGGAATAACGACCGCAAATCTTTCCCCGCGCTTCTTTGCAAGAGGGTTCGGGGCTTATGGTTTCAAGGATCACAAGTGGAAATACAGGGCTGAAGTAGAGTATTCATTTGTGGATAAGAAGTATCATTCCAGGGAGTTCCCTGTCAATGCGTTCCGATTCACTCATGAATATGACATGAACATGCTCGGACAGGAATTTACGAGCAATAATCAGGACAATCTGTTTATGTCCTTCCGGCGCGACAAAGATTTCCAGATGCTCTACCGACGTCTCACGAAGCTGGAGTATATTCTTGAGCTTGAGAATCGTTTTTCACTCAATGCCAAGCTGCAAAGTGCACGACAGGAAGCAACCCGCTTCATGCCGTTTGTCAATGGATATGGTGAAAGCTTCGGGCATTACACCACCAATTCCATCTCGCTTGAATTACGTTACGCTCCGGGAGAGAAATTTTACCAGATGAAGACAGGGCGAATGCCCATCAACTTCGATGCCCCGGTATTCATACTATCCCATACCTTTGCTCCTAAAGGAATCCTTGGAAACACCTTTGGCCTCAACGTCACTCAGCTTTCATTCTCCAAGCGTTTCTGGTTGTCAGCCTTCGGCTACATCGACACATTTATTAAAGGCGGCCATGTGTGGAGTCGATCTCTTTATCCTGATCTTCTCATACCTAATGCCAACCTTTCCTACTTTGTACAGGTCGAGTCATTCAGCTGTATGAATCCTATGGAATTTATCAATGACTCTTTTGCTCAGTGGGATCTCACTTACTGGGCCAACGGGGCGATACTCAACAATGTGCCTCTGTTGAAAAAGCTGAAACTGAGGGAGGCCTTCTTCTTCCGTGGGCTGTGGGGACATCTTAGTGATCGTAACCGTCCGTGGCTCAATCCCTCTCTCTATGCGTTCCCGGCGGATGCCATGACTCAGATGATGACCGATACTCCTTACATGGAGGCCGGAGTAGGTGTGGACAATCTATTCAAATGCCTGCGTGTGGATTATACATGGCGTCTCACGTATCGGGATAATCCGGGTGCCTGTCGTGCCGGAGTCCGCTTCATGTTCCACTTCTCGTTCTGAGGCTCAGTCGAGGTCTACTCCGTAGGATCGCAAGGAAGATATAAAACTTTCAGCGTCGGTAAACACCACGGCATTAAGTCCGGCTTTGC
Source organism: uncultured Staphylococcus sp. (assembly GCA_964581555.1). Lineage (GTDB taxonomy): Bacteria > Bacteroidota > Bacteroidia > Bacteroidales > Muribaculaceae > Duncaniella. Next base: position 2,732 of record CAZOOY010000114.1, on the reverse strand, counting down.
GAGCCCCATCGACATTCACCGGCTTGTCATCTGCAAACAGACATTCTTCTGCTTTAAGGCCGTATTTATTGCAAAGTATCTCATAAATTTTCTTCTCGGGCTTGATGACATGCTCTTCCGAGGAGATTATGCGTCCGTCCAGCAGACTGAAGATCTCTTCATATCTTCGCATCACTTCATAGACTGCGCTACACCAGTTGGTAAGACCATAGAGTCTGTAGCCTTTCCTTCTTAGAAGTCCGAGCAGGTCTTTCATCCCCGGCATTTCCCCAAGAACGAAATCGGCATAGTAATCAAAGAAGAACTGCAAGTCGTTCGCAAGCTCGGGATGCGCTTTCTTCTCCTCCTCGATAATATCTGCGAAAGGGATCTCCTCGCGGTCACAACGGTCAATGAATCTCTGATCCAGGAACAGACGACAAAATTGCTCCTTTCGCTCCACGTCTGATCCGAAGTGTCCGTCCAGAAGCTGCATGAAATCATAATCAACCAGTACTTTCCCGAAATCAAATACGATATTTTTAATCATATTCACATGTATTTCATAATCTGTGAGGCGCGGCGGTTGACATATGCTGAGGGCCGTGCCGGATCCATTTTGAGCGGAGAGGGGAGACTGACAGCTATAAGAGCGCACTGTCGCTTCGTGAGCGAGGCGGCAGTCGTCCCGAAATAATATTCTGCGGCAGCCTGTACCCCGTATATTCCGCCACCCATCTCAATACTGTTAAGATAGACCTCCATTATCCTGTCTTTTGACCAGAATAGTTCGATTAATACGGTGAAGTAAGCCTCCAGGCCTTTTCGCACCCAACTGTGACCGGGCCATAGGAAAACATTTTTGGCTGTCTGCTGGGTTATAGTGCTGGCGCCTCTCTCTCGTTTTCCTTCTTTTTTCTCCTCAATCGCAGTCTTTATCGCATCGAAATCAAATCCATGATGAGAGTGGAAATGCCCATCCTCCGAGGCGATGACCGCCGCCGGCATCCATTTGGAGATCTCGTCGAGAGACACCCAGTCGTGCTTCCAGTGACGCTGATTATGCTTCTGTTTCTCTGTTCCGACCGGATCGACAGCCCTGATCACCATCAAAGGTGTGACTGCGACCGGGACAAAACGATAGAAGATCACCGCGAGAATGGTGCTCCCGAAGAAAATAGAGACAATCCAAATCAGAATCTTTCTGAGCAGTCTCATCTTGAAAGCTACTTATTTGAAAATGAGTGTCCCCACATCCTGTAGATCCATCTGCATGGTGGGCGCCTTGATGTTCTCGAACACGAGTCCTTCTATTGGCTGCTCGGGAATTCCCTTTGCATTGATGAGGGCGGGGCAGGAATTGATGGTGATATCCCTGAATGTCATGTTGGCAAATCGGGGAGTGAGTTCGCCTATCGGTCGGGCCGGATATCTTTCGGCAAGTTCTCCGATCCATTCAGGCGATCCGAGCATGTCAAACTTGAATGCTGTCTTGCGGCTGCTTTCTACTGTGACCCTTTCGACTGTAATATTTTCTGCACCGCCGCCGCGTGGACGACGAGTCTTTATGTAGAATGGGAAAGAGGGATGTTCCATCACGCAGTCGTGCATATAGACATTTCTGATCCCGGCAGCGGTCTCTGTGCCCATCGTGATCCCGCCTACGCCTCTTTTGACACGGCAGTGACGTATCACCACGTTTTCCGTGGGACGTGCGCGCTTCACTCCGTCTATACCTCGTCCTGATTTGATGGTGAAACAGTCGTCTCCGCAATCAAGAGATGTATATTCGATAAGAGCATTGCGTGACGAATCTATGTCGATTCCGTCTGTACGGCTACGCCCGTAGCTGCTCACGGTGACCCCCCTGATTATAATGTTCTCACAATAGGTCGGGACGATGTTCCAGAAGATAGAATGCTCGAATGTCACACCTTCTACAAGTATATTCCTGCTGTTCATTGGGCCGAAGAAAACCGGGAGATAAACCGGGGCATTATTGCTGCCGTCATATACTCTCTGCTCGAACGGTATTTTCCCGACCTCCTCGCTTATGCCACCTTCGTGCCTCGTGCCGAGTTCGCTCTCATAGTCAGGACCGACGAGTTTTCCCTCTCCGGTAAGCGCGATATTCTCGACGCCATTAGCATAGATCAGGGCACCCATGGACTGGATGTCGATACCTTCGTTTCGACAGGGAACCACGGGAAGATAGTCAGCTATCTCTCCGCTGAAATGCAGTTCCGCACCCTTGTCAAGCTGAAGGCGGATATTGCTTTTCAGAGTCAGTCGGCCTGTGAGCCATTTCCCTTCCGGCACGATTACGGTTCCGCCACCTTGGGAGGCAAGATTATCGATTGCTTTCTGTATTGCTTTCGTCGCTTTTACCCTCTGCTTTGCGCCGGTCTTGACAATGCTTAAAGACCGGTCAGGTATCGATGGTCGGGAGAGTTCCGGCATCTCAAACGGGGCCTTGATAGGCTCGATTTCTGCAGGAAACGATTGCGCTGCGATAGGTAATGATGCTGTCGCGAGAGTGAGTCCGAGGAGGATATTTAGTATTTTCATGTATTTTTATTTATTTGCTCAGGTAAGAAATATCTGCAAAGATAATCAAAAATCATCATTTCTGCCATTCCGCGTCACAAATTCATTCGAACGTACAAAAAAACCAGCTCATCGGCAATGATGAACTGGTTTTGAGGTTCCTAGCAGAATCGAACTGCTGTAAACGGTTTTGCAGACCGGCGCCT
>CAZOOY010000113.1:0-6071 GCA_964581555.1 uncultured Staphylococcus sp. | reverse complement strand
GAGACGGTAGGGGGTTGTCTGACCGTTGTCATAACCGCGTAGAGTAATGGTCTACTGAGCATAGGTGTAGGAGCCGGACATACCGTCACCACCGACATAGAATGTCTCGAAGGGTGACTGGAGATACTTGTTGTAGCTTCCGAGCAGACCCACATCAGCACGCGTCATGAGCACGAGAGTGTACTTGCCGTCGGGGTTGGTGAGCGGTGTATAGGTGCGGGAGAGGAAACGTAGTTTCCAGTACTCGATCCAGCGGTAGAGCTCGCGGTGAGCCTCGTCAGTGTTGGTCTCGGAGAGTTTCTTCCAGTCTTTCTTGCCGAAGAGCGAGGCCGGCGGTGTCATCTGCAGACTGAGCGAGAAGGAGGAGCCTGAGCGGGTGTACTGAGGATTGTCAATGGAGTTACGCGAGAGGGTCAGACCGAGCACGAGAGAGTTGGACGTACCGTTCTGCATGTTGAGAAGGTATTCCCAGTTCTTCAGGTGATACCAGTTGTAACCGAGGTCGGCCTGGAACATGAACCAGTCGTCGGGCCACGAGAGACGTTTGCCGAAGCCCACGTTGGCACCGAGCATTTGGAGATACTTGTTGGGGTCGTAGGCGCTTTCAATGGCGTTGTTGTAGTAGTCGTTGTAGCCTGTGTTGTAGAGACCGCCGTAGGAGTAAAGATAATTACTCATGTAGCGGTTGTTGTAGTAGGAAGAGTTGACACCCGTCTGGCGGCTGTAGTAGGCCGACACTGAGAGTGAGTTGGGGCGCTTGCCTCCGAACCACGGGTCAAGGAATGAGATAGAGTATGCCTGATAATAACGGGCATTGGTCTGTGCAGAAATAGAAAGCTGCTGTCCTTCGCCCTGGGGGATAAGTCCGCGGTAGGAGTTGGGGTAGAAGAGGTTCTTGATGGAGAAGTTTGTGAACTTGATGCCGACTTTACCGATGATACCGGTCTGGCCCCAACCGAGCGAGAATTCAAGCTGGTCATTGCTCTTGGAGGTGAGGTTGAAGAGGATATCCACGGTGCCGTCCTCCTCGTTAGGCTCGGGGCGGATATCCATGCTCTCGGGATCGAAGTGGCCGGTCTGGGCGATTTCACGTGCCGAGCGCATGAGGTCGGTCTTACTGAAAAGCTTGCCCGGTTTCACGCGGAGCTCGCGACGGATCACTTTCTCATACAGGCGGTCATTACCGTTGATGATCACATTATTGATGCGGGCCTGCGGTCCCTCGAATATTCTCATCTCGAGATCGATGCTGTCACCATGGATATTTTTCTCGATAGGTACGATGTTGAAGAAGAGATAACCCTTGTCCATATAGTAGTTGGAGATAGCATCCTCGTCGTCGGTGGTGCGTTTGTCAAGGAGCTTCTGGTTGTAGACGTCACCCTTCTCTATGCCGAGCACTTCGGAGAGCACGGAGGTGGGATACACGGTATTACCAACCCAGCTCACATCATTGATGTAATACTTTTTACCCTCGTCGAGAGAAATATAGACATCAACGGTCTTCTCGTCAAAAGGCACGACGGAATCACTGAGAATAGTGGCGTCACGGTAACCCTTCTCATTATATTTCTGAATAATGCGCTTCAGGTCATCCTCGTAGTCGCTTTCCACGAATTTCTTCTGGCGGAAGAGATTGAGAAGCTTGCCCTTCTCGTTGGTCTTCTTCATGGTGCGCTGTATCTGATTGTCGGAGAGCACCTCATTTCCGTCGATGTAGATCTTGTGGACCTTCACTTTATCATTTTTGTCCACATTGATATTGACTATCACCTCGTTGGGTGCCGAGAGATCCTCCACGAGATTGATCTTCACCTGAGCGTTGCCGAAACCCTTGGCGGAATAGTATTTGGAGATGATCTGTTCCGCGCGGTTGACGATGTTCTGTGTGATCTGATTGCCTCTCATGAGCTGGAGTGACTCGTCAAGATCCTTCTGCTCACTCTTTTTCACACCGTAATAGTGAATAGACGAGATGCGCGGCTGCTGGCGCAGATTGAGCGCGAGCCACGCCTTGTCGCCGGCAACTTTGTCTACCGATATCTGCACTTTGGAGAAAAGTCCCTGTCTCCAAAGTCGCTTGGCCGCATCATTCAGGTCACTGCCGGGGATGGGAATACGGTCGCCCACTTTGAGACCGGCGTAGCTGATGATGTTCTTGTCCTCATAGTTGTCGGCTCCGGTGACGCGTATCCCTGCAATCTCATAGGTTTTGGGAATACCTGTGAAGATCACCTTGGGATTGATCACCGTGTCCGTTGCAATCTGGGCATGTGTCGTCAAAACCCCGGCCGAGAAGAGGCCGAAGATCAGGAGCAGGATATGTGATAATGATTTGCGCATATATGTTTCGTGGTGAAGAAAGGTGGGGGAGAGAGGCTTATTTCAGTTGGGCGGACGTGAGTCCGAAGCGTCGTTCGCGGTTCTGGAAATTTGCTATCGATCTATAGAAATCTTCCTTGGAGAAATCAGGCCAGAAAGTGTCGGTGACATAGATCTCGGTGTAGGCGATCTGCCATAACAGGAAGTTGCTGACGCGATGGTCACCGCCGGTGCGGATCAGAAGATCCGGATCGGGTATTCCTGCGGTGGTGAGATAGCGGTCGAATCCTTGGTCTGTGTCCATGTCTTCCGGCTTGGCGCGTCCGGCGGCCAGATCGAGAGCAAATTTACGGCATGCCTCTCGGATCTCCCAGCGTGACGAATAGCTCAGAGCCAGGATGAGTGTGAGACCGGTGCAGTGGGCGGTGTCGGCCATGCACTGCTCCAGCCGTCGGCGGGCATCGGCCGGGAGACGGTCGCGGTCGCCTATCATGGTGAGACGCACATTGTTCTTGATCAGATCAGGAGTCTCGCGCTCGATGGCGATGACAATCAGGTGCATGAGAGCGTCCACCTCAGCCTTTGGGCGATTCCAGTTTTCAGTGGAGAATGTATAAAGGGTCAGGTAGCCTATCCCGATCTCCGAAGCGGCTTCAGTGATGCGGCGGACGGTGTTGACGCCCTCCACATGTCCCTCGCTGCGGTCAAGCCCGCGGGAGGTGGCCCAGCGTCCGTTGCCGTCCATGATGATGGCCACGTGGCGGGGCAGGCGGGTTCGGTCTATCTCTATTTCCTTTTCCATATCAGTCGATTCTGTGGCATGCCACACAACGGCGCCCGAACTCATAGCTCACGGAGAAGATGAGAGCCGAGTACCAGTCGGTGTTTTTTATGAATGAACTTTTGATAAGATAAGGGTCAGACAGCCCCGGGCCGTCGACCTTGTCGCCGAACACCTTGGTCATCGAGAACTCGAGTCCGAGGTTAAGGCGAGGTTTTACTTTATATTTCACTCCGAATGCAATCGGGAGCGTCAGCGCAACATGGGTGTCGCCCGACACGCCTGCCAGACTCACTCCGAGTCCGAGTGCAAGATAAGGTGAGATGCGGGTGAGACGCTTGTAGGTTTCGCCGATGCCGTAGTTGAAGAAGTTGTATTCGCCTCTCACCTGCAGATCATAGGCGGTAGCCTTGAAGTCGATCGGATCCACAGTCGGAAGGACATTCTCCATGTCGGCAGTCGAGCCGCTGAGTGATGCTATGCTGAGAAGTCCCCGCAGGGCGAAGCGGGTATTCATGAGATAGCGCAACGACAGATTGCCGCCGAAGCCCGGATGAGAGAAAACACCGCTTTCGTTGGCATCCCCGAGATATCCGGTCATTCCGAGACCGGCACCTAAATCAAACTTATATTCCTCCGGCTGAGATGTAGCCTGAGCCCCCGCACGGGGAGTCCCGGCAGTGAGAGCGGTCAGGAAGATCAGCAGCGGCAGAATGGATTGAAAAAGGCGGCTCACGGAATCAGATCAATAGATGGGCTTGAAGGTGAAACGGTTGATCACTCCGCGATAGATCTCGTTGATGAGTGCTCCATTGCCGGTGTAACCGCCGAACAGATAGATGTAAGGACATTCCCAGCTCTCCACGGGTCGGGTGTAGCGTGAGACGGGAAGTGTGGTGTCGTATATGACGGCCTGGGCACCATAGAATGCCTCCATCTCCTCCGGTAGATGTAGATAAGAGTCGGCTTCGCTCCAGGTGATTCCGAAGTCATATGATACAAAGGCATCCTTGGTGGCTTTGCCTGCTCCTGTCAGACCTCCGAATGCTATGAGAGCCGAGCGCTCGTTGACTTTCCAGTTGTTTTTATTTGTACGGATGGTGGAGTAGGGGAAGACAGTGACTCCTTCAGCACCCGTTTTCAACCCGGTGGTGCTGAGTTGAGTCCAGTTTGCGCCATCATATACCCACGCTTCTCCGGTAAGTGAACCGTCGGCTTTGCGTCCGCCCAGGGTGATGGCCATGGGGGTATCGCTCCACTTGGTCTCATAGTTGATAAGACCGCTTGTTCCGGCGATGGGACATCCTGCGGCTACGGCATTCTCAGTAGTTGCAGGATAAGTGACATGTTTCCATCCGTCGGTATCCCGGCGTGCTCCTAAAAGCGTCGCGCCATATCCGCCGTAAAGATAGTTCATCTTGCACCCGGTCGATTGCCAGGAGAGCCCATCTGTGGAAGTGTGAACCATACCGTCGGCGTCAATGAGGTAAAGTGCCTCCGTGGTTGCCTGAATACTGTTGATATCTGCACCGGCAGGAAGGGTCACAGTGGCTTTATCCCAGGTGTTGTCAAAGGGGTCATTGCTGCGGGCGAGGCTATAGGAAGTCCCGTCTGAAGTGAAACAATAGACGGCCTCTTTGTAGAAGACGGTCTTCTGAGAGGTTGCCGATGTTAATGCCGATGGGAGACCGTCAGATGAGAGTCGGCTCCAGATGAGGGTGTCAGGGACGCTTTTGTGAACGTTGACCGAGACCTGATAAGTACGTTTGGCTGTACCGTCAAAACTTGTCACGACAAGCTTCACGGGACCCTCGGAGAAGTTGATGCTGTCGTTGGGGTGAGAAATGATGTCGATGGTGGTGTCACGCTGCGAATCGGGCACACGGAATGTGAATTCACATGCGCTTGCCGATGCTGTCTCAAGTTTCACCAGAAGGCGGCTGATATCGGTCCCGACAGGAAGAGAGTCGGCGTTGAATATGCGTGCGCCCACGAGGTCGATACTGAAGAACACCGAGTCAAGATGGGCCAGCACACTGTCATCTTTCTGTAATGAGAATGACGAGATGGAAGTATTGGCATACGTCTCGACAGTCTCGATAATGTCGGCCGACTTGTCGTTACAGCCGGCGACGAAGATGGTCGAGAGCAGGAGTGTGATGAGGTATAGCGGAGTTTTCCTTGTCATAATGCGATATTTACGGCTTGCGATGACCGCAAAAGTTTTCAAGCTGCAAAGATAACAAGATTTTTGTTAACACTCGTTGTTTAAAGGTGAAAAAAGCAAAAAGAAAGAAGTTTGCCGTTGCTTTTTAAGCTAAGTCATCACACAAACGGCCCTGCGGAGAGTCTCTCCGCAGGGCCGGGATATTGGGCGAATGTCTATGCTTCAGTGAGCTTATTCAGCGACAACCTCGAAGGGAACTTCGACGGTCACGTCGCGATGCAGACGGATGGTGGCATTGTAGTTGCCAACTTCCTTGACGGGCTCGATGGAGATGAGCTTGCGGTCGATGTTGTGACCGAGCTTCTCGAGGGCCTCGGCGATCTGGATAGCGTTGACTGAACCGAAGATGGTGCCGGTTGATGAGGTCTTGGCGCCGATGGTGAGCTTAACGCCTTCGAGAGCCTTGGCGGCTTCCTCAGCTTCAGCCTTGATGCGGGCGAGCTTGTAGGCACGCTGACGCTGATTTTCGGCAAGAACTTTAAGAGCCGATTCGGATGCGATCACGGCCTTGCCGGTGGGGATAAGGTAGTTGCGGCCATATCCGCTCTTGACTTCGACTACGTCGTCCTTGTATCCAAGGCCTGCGATGTCTTCTTTAAGAATGATCTTCATAATTCCTGGTTAGCTTTTAAAGTTATTTCATCAAGTCGGTAACGTAGGGGAGGAGCGCGAGGTGACGGGCACGCTTAACGGCCTGTGCCACGCGGCGCTGGAACTTGAGGGAAGTTCCGGTGATACGAC
>CAZOOY010000112.1:0-6183 GCA_964581555.1 uncultured Staphylococcus sp. | reverse complement strand
GTAAACGGTTTTGCAGACCGGCGCCTAACCACTCGGCCAAGGAACCATGGGTTTGTTTTCGTGATGCAAAGGTAGACATATTTTCCTAAACCACCAAACAAAGTGGCAAAATTTTTATCGGAGCAAACGTTTTTTTGATTTCTTCGGGCGAAATTAGTACTTTTGTCCCTGTGAAAAAAAGCACGGATAAAAAGTATTATAAAATAGGTGAGGTGGCCGAGATGCTTGGCATCTCGCAGCCAACGCTCCGATTTTGGGAGACACAGTTCCCCTCCGTACGGCCGGAGCGTAATGCTGCCGGGACCAGATTCTATACACCTCAGGTCATAGAGGCCATAAGAATGGTCAATTATCTCGTGCGTGATAAGGGTCTGCGTATTGAAGCTGCGCAGGAAGAACTCAAGATCAATCGTGAGGGTATCTCCCGAAGGGCAGAGGCTGTTGCCGGGCTTGTGAGTGTCCGTGACCGTCTCAAAGATCTTCTTGACTCGCTGCATAAACTCCGTTAATCCATCGCTCTATCCCCTCAGTCATGGCTGAACAAAAAAAAGCAAATAAACAGAAGAAAAAGAGTTCTCGCAAGACGGAGAGTTGGGCCTCGCGCCACTCTCTCGCTCTGCTGATCGCCTCCATCTCGGTTGTGGTTGCTATCGGCGCAATTCTTGCCTTTGCTTTCATTCCTTATGTTGATCAGGCGTCCGAGGATGGTGACTGGGTCTACATTCCCCGTGATTCGTCCAGACAGTCGGTGCGTGACAGTCTCAAAAGCTCCCTCGGCTCCTCGATGGGGACACGTGTTTATATTCTCTGGAGCATGATGGGGGGTGAACCTTCGCGGTCAAATGGAGCCTATAAGGTTACAGACGGTACAACGGCACTTTCTATAGCACGTCGTATCTCCACCGGACGTCAGACCCCTGTCAATGTCACGTTCAACGGCACACGCACCATGTCTCAACTTTCCGAACGGATAGCTTCTCAGCTTGAATGTTCTCCTCAGGAGTTTCTGGATGCATGTGACGACGTGCTCCCTGACAGCGGTTTTTCGCGTGCCGCCTATCCGGCGGCTTTCATCCCGGATAGTTACGAGTTTTATTGGAGTGCCTCGCCGCGCAATGTCGTGAAGCGTCTTCTTGACTACCGCAACCGCTTCTGGACACCCGAGCGCGTCGCCAAAGCTAAGTCTCTAGGCCTCACCAAGGTCCAGGCTGCGACGGTGGCGTCTATAATCGAAGAGGAGACAGCCAAAGCCGACGAACGCGGGAAAGTGGCACGTCTTTATCTCAACAGGATCCACAAGGGTATGAAACTGCAGGCTGATCCTACAGTCAAGTTTGCTGTAGGTGACTTCTCGCTCCGGCGTATCACGGGACAGCATCTAAAGGTAAATTCCCCCTACAACACATATCAGATTCAGGGACTCCCTCCGGGTCCCATCAGGGTTGCGACTTCGGCTGCGATAGATGATGTGCTTAATGCTCCGCGCCATGACTACCTGTACATGTGCGCGAAGGAGGATTTCTCAGGCTATCACAACTTTGCCGTCGATTATTCCACTCATCTTGCCAATGCTCGCCGTTATCAGGCAGAGTTGAACAGGAGGAATATACGTTAAAAAAAGAAAAAGCGGATAGTATTTGGCGGTTTTGGTTTATCTTTGCAATCCCAACAGGCCAACATTGCTATGAGATCACAGTTATCCTCTACAACCGACGAATCTATCGCCGTCTTCCGCACACTTGCCGACATCCCGTTCATCACTTTTCCCACCCGACTGGACCGGATGCTTCTTGTAGTTTGCAAGACAGGCGAGATTGAGGCCGATGTTGATCTTGTGACACGTCGTCTGGGGAGTTGCTCTGTCATGGTGCTTCGTCCCGGTCATCTCATCTCGGCATGTAAGGTCAGTGAGGATTTCGATGGATTTTTCATCACAGTTGCCCGTGAAAAGCTTCACCTCATTCTCCCTACGCTTCAATACGCTATACCTTACACTGTAAAATATGCCTCCGATCCGGTCATAGGCATGACCGAGGCCGAGCTTGAATCCCTGTCACTTATCTATGACATGATGAGACGTAAGCTGAACGAGACCGGTCCTTTTGCTCCGATGGTGCTCAGCTCTCTGCTCGAAATGCTTTTCTACGAGGCACTCGGCATCTACTCCTCCCGTTCGCAGCAGGCTCCTCATAAGAGCCGTCGGGAGGAACTTCTCTCGGAGTTTATCGAACTCCTTGAGCGAAACTTCAAGACATGCCGTGCTGTAAGCTTTTATGCTGACAAACTTTTCGTCACTCCCAAACATCTTTCTGCAGTCTTGAAGGAGATCAGCGGCAAGACGGCCGGCGAGTGGATTGACAATCGCGTTGTCCTTGAGGCAAAGCTTCTCCTCCGCACCACCGGAATGAATGTGCAGGAGATCAGCACCGCGCTTAACTTTTCCAATCAATCTTTCTTCGGTAAATATTTCAAGCATCTCACCGGGCGCTCCCCGCGTGATTTCCGTGCCAATCTGTAACCCTCACTTACTCTAATCTCCTCCATATGTCCGTTCTCTATCGCCTTCTCCCGTTTATTTTGACAGTCGTTCTCTCCGTGGCCGCCTACGGTCAGGACACCTTATATTATTATAAGGTGGAGGAAGCCGACAAGGCATGCAGTGAAGAGCGTTGGGATGATGCTGCCCGTATATTACAGGAAGCTATGCAGGTTGATCCCGAAAATACTGGAAATCTTCTTCTCATGAGTAATCTCGGGATGGTTCAGCATATGATGGGGGAGGACTCCCTTGCACTCGCTACCCTCACTGAGGCTCATCGTCGTGCCCCGGCCTCGGTCACGATTCTATCCAACCGCGCGGCCATCCTGCTTGAATGTGGTTTTGACGGGGAGGCTTATGAAGATTATTCTCTTGTGCTTGAGCTTGACAGTGCAGACCTCAATGCCCGATTGCGACACGGAATGATAGCGCTGCGTGCGCGTGATATCCGCACTGCACGTGATGACTTCCGTTTCCTTGAGAAAAATTTTCCCTCTTCCCGCGAGGCTCGTATCGGAATGTCGACTCTCCATTGTGCCCTCGGGCAATACCGCGAGGCTATACCTTATTATAATGAACTGATCGATGAGACGCCTGATGCCGAGTTCTACACCGGGCGAGCCCTCTGTCATCTGATGTGCGATAATCTTCAGGAAGCATCCGACGATATTGCCGAGGGGCTGCATCTCAATCCCGATGACGGTGAGCTGTATCTCTATCGCGCAGCTCTCAACCGCATGCGCTACCGTCCGGACGATGCTGAGGCAGATGCCCGCCGTGCGGTGGCTCTCGGTGTAGATCCGGCCCGTGCAAAGCAGTTTTTCCGGTAAGAAAGGTGTATTCTTGACACCTTTTTAAGTTTTATTTTCCCTACATTGGCCTTATTGTATCGAGGTCAATGTTTTTTTAACATAAAAATCCGGCAAAAAATTTGCAATAATTTAGAAAAAATATATTAACTTTGCCCTCACGATCTAAATCACATCAATTAACCAATCAATTTTTAACCATGAGAAACGGGAAAACCAACGTTTTTTCTGATTCCCCGCGTAGGTGTATCTCCTACATGGGAAGACTCTGCTTCTCGGTGCTCTTTGCTATGCTGGCTGTAATGGCCACGGCACAGATGAAGCCTGTCAGTGGAACCGTGTCCGATGAATCCGGTGAAGCAGTCATCGGTGCGACCGTTATGGTCAAGGGCACAAAAATCGGCACCGCCACCGATCTTGACGGTCGTTATTCACTTAATGTAGACCCCAACAGCACACTCGTCTTCAGCTATGTAGGCTACAAGACTGAGGAAGTTCCTGTTGCAGGCAAGAGCGTCATCGATGTCACTCTCAAAGAGAGCCGCGAGATGCTCGACGAGGTTGTCGTCGTGGGTTATGGCACTGTTAAGCGTCGCGACCTCACAGGTGCAGTTTCCTCGATGAAGAATGCTGACGTTGTGGCAGCTCCTACCAACAACGTCATGGAGGCCCTTCAGGGTAAAGTGGCCGGTATGGACATCACCAAGACTTCCGGAGAAACCGGTAGTGACGTGAACATCCTCCTCCGCGGTTCACGCTCCATTTATGGTGACAACTCACCTCTCTTCATTATCGACGGACTCCCCGGCAGCTACAACCAGATCAACCCCAGCGATATCGAGAGCATTGACGTCCTCAAGGATGCTTCCTCAACCGCTATCTACGGTTCTGCAGGTGCCAATGGTGTCGTTATCATCACCACCAAGCGTGGTCAGGAGGGTAAGGCTACCGTCAACTTCGATGCTTACTATGGCTTCTCTGGCGACGTGAACTACAAGCACGGTATGGTCGGCGATGAATGGCTGGATTATCAGAAGGAGGCTTACAAGTATATCAACGGTTTTTATCCCGCTGATATGGGCTCTCTCCTTGGCAATCCTCTCTACACCGAAGCTTACAATCAGGGTAAGTGGATCGACTGGGTTGACCTCGCATCAGGCCACAAGGCAACCACTCAGAAGTATGCCCTCTCAGTGACCGGTGGTACTCAGAACACCCGTATCTTCGCTTCTACCTCTTATGCACGTGAGGAAGGTCTGCTTGAGAATGATCAGCTTGACCGTTATACTCTTCGTCTCAATATAGACCAGGTTATCAATAAGTATGCTACAATTGGTTTCACCAGCAACCTCACTTACTCTGACCATGATCGCGGCCAGAAGAAGACATTCACAAATGCCATGACCGCTTTCCCTCTTGGTGATGCTTTCAATGAGGATGGTTCATATAAATATGAGTACATCAACGGAAAGTACACTCCCCTCGGTGACTTTATCGAAGACCAATACCAGGACAATACTAAGTCTACCTATATTAATTCAATAGGTTATCTTGATATTACTCCTTTCAAGGGGCTTAAGTTCCGCACGCAGATCAGCACTACTCTCTCCAACAGTCGTCAGGGTAAGTACTGGGGTGCTGAAGCAAATGCAAACCTCCCCACTTATGCAAACTCAGCAAACTGGGCTCAGAAGAACGAGAGTAATAATTGGGCCTACACTTGGGAAAATATCCTTTCCTATAATGCCGATATTAAGGATCACTCTTTCGGTGCTCAATTCATTACATCCTATAATAAGAATACGTCGGAGACCACAGGCGCAGAGTCAGGTGATTTCGTATTTGATTATTTCCAGTTTCATAAGCTTCTTTCAGGTTCAGCACCCCGAGTTAATTCAGGATATGCAAGAACTCAGAAAATGTCTTATGCATTCCGTGTAAATTATAACTATAAGGGTCGCTATCTTCTCAGCTTCTCCAATCGTTGGGACGGTGTCAGCTGGCTTTCAGAGGGACACAAATGGTCTTCATTCCCCGCAGGTGCAGTAGCATGGCGTCTTTCCGATGAATCTTTCATGGAAGAAACTCGCGATTGGCTTAACAATGCCAAGATTCGTGTGAGCTACGGTGTCACCGGTAACTCTGGTGGTATTGGTGCCTATGGTACAACCGGTGCTGCTGAAATTTATCATAATGGTGGAATCACTGTCGGTGGTCAGCCTGGTTCTCACGCACAGTGGCTTTGGGGACAGACTCCGAGCCGTGACCTTACTTGGGAAAAATCTTACAACTGGAACGTCGGTTTTGATTTCGGTGTTATTAATAACCGTATCGACGGATCTATTGAATGGTTCAAGACAGATACTAAGGGTCTTCTCTTCAAGCGTGGTGTTCCCGCCACATCAGGTCTGACTGCTTGGGGCGCCCAGCAGACCAACTGGCAGAATCTTGCCAAGACCACTAACCATGGTATTGAGTTCACCATCAACTCACGTAACATCATTACCAAGGATTTCTCCTGGACCACAACTCTTACCGGTACATGGAGCAAGGAGAAGATCAAGTCACTTCCTGATGGTGACCTTATCGCCGAGAGCCTCTTTGAGGGTTATCCCATCCACTCCATCTATTCATGGAAATATGCAGGTATCTGGGGCACCAACGATGATGCTGATCTCATGAAAACTTATAAGGTTGAACCCGGTTTCATTAAGATCGAGACTGTAGAGAAGTTTGACGAAAATGGTGAAAATGGCGATGGTGGTCTCCACGCTTATGGCAACGATGACCGTCAGATCGTAGGTCACGAGAATCCTAACTGGATCCTTGGTCTTA
>CAZOOY010000111.1:0-6329 GCA_964581555.1 uncultured Staphylococcus sp. | reverse complement strand
AGTCTACACGGCGACCGAGCGAATCGGTGAGACGGCCCTCGTCCATCACCTGAAGAAGGAGATTGAACACATCAGGGTGAGCCTTCTCTATCTCGTCAAGAAGAACGATCGAATACGGATGGCGCCGTACTTTCTCTGTGAGCTGACCGCCCTCTTCGTAACCGACATAGCCCGGAGGCGCACCGACAAGACGGGAGACAGTGAATTTCTCCATGTACTCCGACATATCGATGCGGATTAAAGCATCCGTGGAATCAAACATGTACTCAGCAAGCTTCTTGGCAAGATGAGTCTTACCGACACCGGTAGGCCCGAGGAAAAGGAACGTTCCTATCGGTTTATTGGGATCCTTCAGACCTATACGGCTGCGCTGAATAGCGCGGACAACCTTGTCGATCGCCTGATCCTGACCAATGATCTGCCCTTTGAGCTTGGGATTCATCTCCTTTAGACGGCGACCCTCAGCCTGGGCGATACGTTGGACGGGAACACCTGTCATCATGGCTATGACCTCGGCGACTTTATCCTCGTCGACAGTCTCGCGCATAGATGCGAGTTGCTCCTGCCATGCGGCATTCGCCTTATCAAGCTCCTGTTTGAGTTGCTGCTCACGATCACGATAAGTGGCGGCCTTCTCGAAATTCTGTGCCTGGGCGGCACGAAGCTTCTCAGCGGAGGCCTCGGCAATATCCTTCTCGAGTTTCTCTATTGTCTCCGGCACGGCGATATTGGTGACGTGGACGCGGGAACCTGCCTCATCCATAGCATCAATAGCCTTATCGGGGAAATTACGGTCGCTGACATAGCGCTCGGTCAAACTTACGCACGCGTCAAGAGCCTCGGGAGTATAGGTGACATTATGGTGCTCCTCATACTTATCCTTTATGTTATCAAGGATGATACGGGTCTCCTCCTTGGATGTAGGCTCTACCATTACCTTCTGGAAGCGGCGCTCGAGCGCGGCGTCCTTTTCGATGTTCTTGCGGTACTCATCAAGAGTGGTAGCACCGATGCACTGAATCTCACCGCGGGCAAGCGCGGGCTTGAGCAGATCGGCGGCATCCATAGATCCGGCAGCGTTACCGGCGCCGACTATTGTGTGAAGCTCGTCAATGAAGAGAATCACGTTGCGATTCTTGGAAAGCTCGTCAAGAATACCTTTGATACGCTCCTCAAACTGACCGCGATACTTAGTGCCGGCCACGATGGAAGCCATATCAAGCGAAACCACTCTCTTGTCGAAGAGGATTCGGGACACCTTGCGCTTGACAATACGAAGGGCAAGCCCCTCGACGATAGCCGATTTTCCCACTCCCGGCTCACCGATAAGCACAGGATTATTCTTCTTACGGCGGGAGAGAATCTGGGCAAGGCGTTCGATCTCAACTTCACGCCCGACTACCGGATCAAGACGTCCTTCCTCTGCGGCAAGAGTCATGTCATTGCCATATTTGTCAAGAAGAGGGGTATCGTTGCCACGACGTTGACCCGAAGCGGGTGCTCCGCTTCGCTTCTGCTCACTCTGGCGTGAGGAGGGAGGAATTGGACCGGGAGTGCCGTCATCTTCCATCTCGTCATCATCATCGTCAGCGTAGGCTCCACCCATAGAGGGAGAAGAATTGCCGCTCTGAAGATTCAGGAGTCGATAAAGGGACTCATAGGTCACTCCCGCACGGCGGAAAGGCTCCATATAGGTAGAATTCTGAGCATCTGAATTATGAAATATGGCGAGGAGAAGATGAACATCATCCACGATATTGCTCTTAAGCATACGGGCTTCAAGGACACTGAGCTTGATGATCCGGCCGGTGAGGTCACTGACCGCTACATCTGAGAGAGCAACCTTCCCGGAGTATTCTCCCTCGGCGGCAGCATTGAGAAGAGCGGTGTCGAGAGATTCCCGGAGCTGAAGAGAGGTTGACCCGTGGGCCGAGCGCTCCATCAGCCGTGCAGAAGCAGACTCATTATCCTGAAGAAGAGAAAGCAATAGATGCTCCGGCATGACATACCTGCTGTTATGGCGGGCAGCCTGGACCGGGGAATCGCTTACGATCTCCTTGAATTTCTGTGAATAAACTGTTTCCATCAATTTTATTTCCTTTCTTTTTGTGGATTTAACTACAAAGATAACAAAAAGTGTGCCAAAGTTGTGCGCGTGCGCGATGATTATTGTTAAGATTAGATAAAAAACAAACTATCATCATTCTACTCTTGTTAAAAAAGAAAACAGACATATCTATGAAACATCTCATTCTTCTCCGTCACGGCCAAAGCGAATGGAACCTGTCAAATCTTTTCACAGGCTGGACCGACGTTGAGCTCACTGAAAAAGGGCGAGAGGAAGCCGCTGAGGCAGGACGACGCATCCTTGCATCAGGAATCCTACCCAATTACTGCTTTACCTCCTATCTCAAACGCGCCATCCATACTCTCGATATCGTTCTCGACTCCATGGGACGTGACTGGCTCCCGGTAGTAAAAGACTGGCATCTGAACGAGAGACACTATGGCGCTCTTCAAGGTCTGAACAAAGCTGAGACAGCCAAGAAATATGGTGACGAACAAGTTCACATCTGGCGTAGGAGCTATGATGTCGCCCCTCCTGCCTTGACCGAGGATGACAGTCGTTATCCGGGTCATGATCCACGCTATGCCATGCTGACACCCGATGAGCTTCCGCTGGCTGAATCGCTTGCAGATACCATCAGCAGAGTACGACCCTGCTGGGAGGAACTTATAGTTCCCGCTCTACGGCTTTATGACAATGTGATTATCACCGCCCACGGTAATTCGCTCAGGGCACTCGTGATGATGCTTCTGCATCTCACCCCGGAGCAGATCCTCAACGAAGAGATACCTACCGGTTCGCCACGAGTCTTTACTCTCGACGACTCCCTTCGTCCGGTTGAAGACCGATATCTATAATAAAGGATTAAGACACGAAATTTATATGCAGTCTCGCATTGCGCGGGACTGCAATTTTTTTGTATCTTTGTATTACTATGAGAAAAATCAGCAGTGCAACCGTACAACGAATTCTTGAAGCTACAGATATAGTCGAAGTAGTCAGTGACTTTGTGTCGCTCAAAAGGCGCGGGGCCAACTGGGTGGGACTCTGTCCGTTTCACAACGACCGATCTCCTTCCTTCTATGTATCAAAGGCCAAGGGTGTCTGTAAATGTTTCAGTTGCGGCGAGGGTGGCAGTGCTGTGAATTTCATAATGAAGCTAGAGCAGCTCACCTACTATGAGGCGCTGCGTTATCTCGCCAAGAAATATAACATAGAGGTAGAGGAGCGGGAGCTGACCGACGATGAGCGGCGCGCCGAAACTGCCCGGGAGAACATGCTTGCCATCAACGATTTCGCCATGCGTTTCTTTGAGAAATACATGAAGGATTCGGAAGAGGGACGTAACATTGGTCTCAGCTACTTCCGCTACCGAGGCATCTCCGACAACATGATTGAGAAATTCCATCTGGGATTCGCTCCTGAGCAGCGGGATGCTCTATACAAGAAAGCAGTTGAGCGAGGCTACAGTGAGGAATATCTCATCACGACCGGACTCTGCACCCGCACGGAGGATGGCAAAATCTTCGATCGCTTCCGAGGACGTGTCATCTATCCTATCTTCACCTTGTCGGGCAAAGTCGTGGCATTCGGTGGCCGCACACTACGCAAGGAAAAGACAATAGCAAAATATGTCAATTCTCCCGAGAGTGACATCTATTCCAAGCGGCGTGAACTCTATGGACTTTTTCAGGCTAAACAAGCCATAGCCAAGACCGGAAAGTGTATCATCGTCGAAGGTTACATGGATGTGATCTCCATGCATCAAGCCGGTATCTGCAATGTTGTCGCCTCATCAGGTACTGCGCTGACTGTGGAACAGGTGAAACTCATCAAACGTTTCACGTCAAATGTAACCCTCATCTATGATGCTGACGCCGCCGGTATAAAGGCTTCACTACGAGGAATCGAATTGCTTCTGGAAGAGGGGATGGATATCAAGGTTCTACTTCTTCCCGAAGGAGAGGATCCGGACTCATTCGCCCAAAGTCACAGCTCTACGGAAGTGGAGCAATTTATCGCTGAAAATGAGACGGATTTCGTGACATTCATGGCCGGGATTCTTATGAAAACCGCAGCCGATGACCCGGCGCAACGCGCGCGCGTCATAACACGTATCGTCAAGACTATCGCTCTAATTCCTAATGAAATCACCCGGAGTGTTTACATTCAGGAATGTTCGAGAATACTCTTTATATCCGAAGATGTCCTGCAGCGAGAGGTTGGAAAAAGTGTCAACGAACTTGCGCTCAAAAGCCGTGAGGATAAGATGAGAGCGGAATCTCTCACTACAGTTCCCGAGCGGATATCCTCAGACGAAGTTCATGGGGCCGACGAAAGGTATGAGTCACCCGCACAAGCGCCCACTGCCGATCCCGTTGCAGCTACACTGCGCCCCTACGAGATGGCACTGATGAAACTCATTGCCCGCTACGGGAACTACCGATTCGCCGAACTTCTCGATGAAGACGGACAGGTGGAGGGACACATTAGCGTACTTGAATACATTTGCGATGAGTTCGAGCGCGAAAATATCAGCATTACCAACCCCGACCTCGCCCATTTCTTCCGGGAAGCCGTCAATATAAGCAACCGCTCCTTCGGAGAAGATCTCCAGCACGAGGAAGAAAGATTGAAGGCAGTCAGAGCTGCGAATCTTGCGAAAGGGATCGAGGAGATAAGAGGAAAAGCCACCGACGTAGGCAGTATATCCGCTATGGAAAAGAGCCTTGTGGAGCGTCTGGATAATGAATACGCTCAAGGACTCGAAGATTTCACAGTCCTGTATATCTCGAAACTTTTAGGCTCTTCTCCCGACGACCTGATACGCACGCTCACGACAGAACTTGTGACTGAAAAGCATATCCTCAGCAAGATGCACACCAAGTATGCCCACATTGACACGGAGCAGGATCTGCTTCCCGAGCTCGTCCCTCGCACCATCTATGAGCTCCAGGACGCCATGATCAACATCAAGAAGCGCGAACTGCACGATCGTCTGAAGGCCATCGCTCAGGATGATATGCCAGAAATCATGAAAATCCTCGAGGAGCTCAAGAATCTCGACAAGACCCGCTCGGAGATAGCAAAATATATCGGTGACCGAGTGATTGCTCCGAGAAAACAATAGTCGAGCATAATTACACTTTGAGGGGTGGAGAGCCACATTGGACCTCCACCCCTCAGGGTTGAATTCATTTATATGATGTGTTAGCGCTCGGGCTTCATATCATAGGAGAGCATTGCGAGGGTGAAACCCCAGTAGATAAATGCGAGAGAAGTAAGGAAGCTTGTCATCGCCATGTCCTGTACCCAACCGGCCTCGATGAAGAAGAAACCGATGAGAAGGAGAAGGATACCGTTGATAAGCTGCAACCACCAGTATTTACGTTCATTCTGCTGAACCGAAGCACATAGTGCGTTGATACCCCAGAAGATGAAGATAAATGCAAGGAAGTAGGGGAACACGGCCTCAGAGAGAACAATGCTGCGGACCATCATGAAACCAATGAAGATGTCTATCACACCACCGGCGAGCCACCAGCCCCAGCCTCGGCCTGCATTACGTCCGGAAGCCTGAAGAAGCTGAATGATACCGACAAGGATGAGAAGCCATCCGAAGATCTGAGATGCAACGGCATAACCTGTAACGGGCCAGAACCAATAGGCAAAACCACAGATGACCATCAGGATGCCTGCGATGAGGACTGCCCACCAATAGCGGGACTCTCCCATGAATTTAGAAATTAGCGCTTTCATAACAGTTGTTTTTATTTAATAGTTGATTTGTGAAATATCGTTTTATTCTGTTTTCATAAATATAACACTGCGTCCGATAATATTGTTGAGGGGATATAAGTTTTTTTCGATAAAAAAAGCCGGCGGTTCCCGCCTGTGCAGGATCCGCCGGAGTGTGGGGTGGAGTCAAGGGGGGACCGTCCCCCGGTATGAGTGTTATTTACTGTTTTCTCCCTGAGGAGCCTTGTCAATCAGCTCAAGGAACTGATCGAGCTTTGGAGTGATGATGATTTCGGTGCGGCGGTTGCGCTGACGGCCATACTCGCTGCTGTTGTCGGCGATGGGGTTGTACTCGCCACGTCCGGCTGCCGAGAGACGCGAGGGGTTGACGTCGAAATCTTTCTGGAGCACCTGAACGATCGATGAGGCCCTGAGAGCCGAGAGATCCCAGTTGTTGCGGATGTTGGTGCGACTGATGGGCACATCGTCGGTATTGCCTTCGACGAGCACATCGTAGTCACCA
>CAZOOY010000110.1:0-6372 GCA_964581555.1 uncultured Staphylococcus sp. | reverse complement strand
GAGGTAGCGGATTTCAGATGCTTGTGCCATGATTTAGTTCTCCTTTGCTTCTTCGGTTACTGTTGCGGGATTCTTTGCGCGGTTGCGGCGCTTTTCTGCGTACTCCTTAGCGTACTTGTCAAGACGGAAGACGAGGAAGCGGAGCACACGCTCGTCGCGGCGGAATGCGGTCTCGATCTTCTTGACGATGGTGGGATCGCCGTCAAACTCCAAGAGAGTGTAGAAGCCGGTGGATTTTTTCTGGATGGGATAAGCAAGTTTGCGAAGACCCCAGATCTCTTCGTTGACGATAGATGCACCGTTGTCGGTGAGCACCTTCTCGAACTTTTCTACCGCTTCCTTCATCTGCTGGTCAGACAAAACGGGAGTTAAAATGAAAACGGTTTCGTAATGATTCATTTTAGGTGAATGATTAATGATTTGTTGAGTTTTTGCGCCGTTTTTCTGCGTAGGGCGCATTTTTCCGGCTGCAAAGGTAGTGAATTTTTTCTCTTTATCCAAGTGTTTTCTCATGATATCACAGAAAAAACTTGAAATGATGCGTTTTATTCCCGTTTTATCAAGGTTTAACTATTGATATTCAGTAAGAAACAGAGTACGCCTCGCTGATCTGTCAACCATTTGATAAAATATAAATGTGGAAATTCTTATTCTATATAAATATAATGATTCATAAATAATTTCTTACAAGCCAAAGAAAAATCGTAACTTTGCGGTAATAAATATTCTTTTCGCAACTAATGAACAGGTTTTCACTTCTTTTATCGGGCGGTGTGCTCGCCATGAGTGCCTGCACCATAGAGGCTCAGCCTAATTATACTGTTACTATCCCGGTCGATCCTTCCATGGACAATACCATGGCCTATCTTATTGACTGGGACTCCAGCTCTAAGATCGACTCGGCTATCGTCAGCAACTCCTCGGTGACCTTTAAGGGGAACGTGGTAGATCCATTTATCGGACGTGTCATTATCAATGGCAACCGCGGCCCGATATTTATTGTCGAGCAGGGAGCTGTTACACTCGACGATAAGGGTAATGCCAAGGGAACTCCCCTCAACGACCGTCTGCAGAGTTATGTGGACAGTATGAGCGCACTTGAGGCCCGATACAAGACACTCAATCTCAATGACTCGGTTCAAAAGCATACCGCTGACTCAATCCTTGTGGCCTATAACGCCATCCCGGCTACTGCATTTTCTGAAAACTCCTCCACCCCTGTAGGTCTCTTCTGGTTCTTGCAGGGAGCTTACGAGATGAGTCTCCCCGAGATCGATGCTGCAGTCGCAAAGACTCCGTCGCTCGGAGAGTCGAAGCGTGTACAGTCACTCCGCACTGCTCTGCTCGCCAAGGCAGAGACTTCGGAGGGGAAGCACTACAAGGACTTTGAAGTCACTTACGACGGTAAGGTGCAGAAACTCAGCGACTATGTGAAACCGGGCCGATACACTCTCGTCGACTTCTGGGCAAGCTGGTGTGGACCGTGCATTCGCCAGACCAAGGTTATCAAACAACTCTATGAGAAGTACAAGGACCGTGGTCTCGATGTGGTCGGTGTGGCCGTATGGGACGAAGTCCCCAATACTCTTGCCGCCATCAAGAGCCATCATCTCGACTGGCCCTGTATCCTTGACGCACAGACCATCCCGACTGACCTTTATGGAATATCCGGGATTCCTTGCATCCTGCTGATCAATCCTGAAGGTATCATCATTTCACGCGACAAGCAGAGTCAGGAACTCATTGATGCGGTGGACAAGGCCATGGAATCATATGAGATATCTCAGTCTGACTCATTAATTTCAACTCCGGTCTCAGCGGCAACTGTCGAGGTGGCAGATACGGCTGCTATTTTCTGACCTGATCATACTTCTGCAATGACTGAGAATGATCTGAAGGACCTGCTCGATACGGAGGCCCGACGAATAAATTGCACTGCATTCATTGCCGATGATCCGGTGCAGTTCCCCCGGCGTTTTACTGACCTGCGTGATATAGAGATCACCTCGCTTCTCACATCTTCTATTGCCTGGGGAAATCGCAGGATGATATGCCGTGACTGCGATCGTCTGCTCGCGCTCATGGATAATGACCCTTATAATTACATGATGGACGAGGGATATGAAACCCTGCCTGACGATGGCAACGTTCATCGCACTTTTTTCAACCGTCATCTGAAATATTACCTCAAGGGTCTGCGTCGCATCTATTCGGCTCATGAATCGCTGCAGGAGTTCGCGCGCGCCGAGGATATCGCTTCATCCGAAGCCCCGGCTTGGAAACTCGTCGAGGGTATCAACCGTGAGCTCGCTTTGGCCAATGCGCCAGATGCTGACAGTGCTGTTGCATCGCGTTGTCTTCCTCAGAATCTGAAGACGACGGCACTTAAACGAGTGAATATGGCGTTGAGATGGCTCGTCAGAAATGACGGGATAGTAGACCTCGGCGTATGGGATGTCCTGAAACCCTCTCAGCTCTACATCCCTCTTGACGTGCATGTGGGTGATGTCTCCCGTGAACTTGGGCTCCTTACCCGCAAAGCTGACGACCGCCGTTCGGTCGTGGAGCTGACCGAACGTCTGCGTTCGTTCAATCCTGAAGATCCATGCCTCTACGATTTCGCTCTTTTCGGAATCGGGATGAAGCTGTGATGACTGCGAGTTTTCAGGGATTGTAACGTGAATCCCTCAGCACAGTCTCCGAGTTGTAGAAACCGGGCGAGAGCATGGAGTCAAGAGGAATCTCCTTATTTGCGTCCATGTAAGAGCTGAGTATCCGATGCCCGATGTATCGTCCGGCTGCTCCCGGCGCTTCGGGATGAATGATGGTTGTGACTGCTCCCGGCGCTATGAGTGCGCGGATATCCGAAGGGTTGCGGGAGAAGATTATCTTTCGTTCCACGAGGGCATGCCACATTTCCTTTTCGTTATCCTTTAGCCAACGGGCTTCCTCAGGAGTGTAGCCTTCCACTTCCTGCTCATCCTTTCCTGTGAGTCGCATCACGGCTTCAGTGACAGCTCCTTCGTAGAGAAGTCGACCCAACGTTGTGCCTGATATAGGAGGGTAGGTGCCCCGGACAAGAGTCTCGGCCACATCGGTCATCATTCTTTCACGCGTCTTGTTGCGGCGGATGTAATCGGGGAAATATCCGTAGGGTGCGTAATTCTTCCCGAGATAATGATTGAGACCTATATATAAGGTGGAATCAACGGTGAAGACCGACTGATTGAAAGGTGAGATTATGGCATACGTCTCACTGACATTTATCTCCGGAAGAATAGCATAGGCTTTCCCAAGAATATAGCCGAGAGTCTCCTCTTCGCTCTCAAGTGTAGGATAGACAGAATCCACCGCTTCGAGATGAAGTGTTATGGAGGGCATTGATGCATAGAGCGTTGCGGTTGAATCAGTGAGTGGCCCGTAGCCCGACACCATGAAGAGCTTATTTGCAGCGACATTCATATCGCCGTCAGTCGGGACCTTCCCCTGACGTAGCTCAAGATCGAGCCGGTTGATCTTATGTGACGGATATTTTTCATTGCTGTCACATGCTGCCAGCGCGCTGAGCAAAAGCAGGACAGGGAAAAAACGTGAAATATTCCTCATATCACCTGATATTTTTCCCAAAAGTAGACATTTTTCGGCTAATAAGCTAAAAAAATCCCGTTGTCGGCCCGATTTCAACATACTTTTGCTAATTTTGCACCTTGATTGCAATAAACTATACTCATGTCAAGACTCCTCCACAGGTTTTTTGTAACAGTCACATTATTGTTTACCGCCGTTCTTCCCGTGCTGGCGGCAGATGATTTTGTGGTTGTGCTGGATCCCGGCCACGGCGGAAAGGATGCCGGTGCATTGGGGCGACAGACTAACGAGAAAACTGTTAACCTAAAGGTGGCCCAGAAGCTTGCCAAGCTCCTGCAGGAGAATATGAGTGATGTAAAGATCCATCTCACACGTGATGGAGACAGATTTGTTACGCTACAGGGAAGGGCGGACTTCGCCAATGCAAAACATGCTGATATCTTCGTCTCTATCCATGCTAACTCTGTGAGCGAGAAGTCGCCTGTCCGCAATCAGGTGAACGGAGCTGCCGTATATACTCTCGGTCTTGACCGCAGTGACACCAATCTGTCCGTGGCTATGAGAGAGAATGAGGTGATGAAGATGGAGGATGATTACACCACCACCTACGAGGGATTCAATCCCTCTTCCACCGAGAGCTATATTGTCTTTGAGATGATGCAGCACAAGAATATGGATCAGAGCATCGCGCTGGCCGAGGCCGTGCAGAATCAGCTCGTGAGACATGCCGGAAGAAAGAACAACGGTGTGCGCCAGGCTCCTTTCTGGGTTCTGGTGCGTACGAGCATGCCGGCTATCCTCGTTGAACTCGACTTTATCTGCAACCCTGCCATGGAGAAATACATGGCCTCGGATGAGGGTAGCGATAAGCTCGCCCGTGCGATTTATAACGGTATCGAACGTTACCGTCAGCAGAAGAATGGAACCAAGGTCTCCCGCCCGGCCCGAAATCGCGAGAAGACCGCTCCATCATCTACGGTGACCGCGGAACGTTCTCCCAAGGCTTCGGAGGAAACCAAGCAAAAATCCTATTCGGGTTCGGCTACCTCTTCTTCAGAGATTCTATACAAGATTCAGATCCTCACCAATCCCGGCCGACTTAAAAGCAACGACGCTCGCTTCAAGGGCTTGTCGCCCGTTGACAGCTACAAGGATGGTGGAGTCTACAAATACACCTATGGATCTTTCCGCACCCCCGAGGAAGCGTCCAAGGCCCTTAAAAACGTCAAGAAGAAATTTTCGGACGCCTTTGTCATAAAAATGTGCGATGGCAAACGAATCAAATAACTACCCCTCACAAAGAACATGAAATCCGAGTACTCCAAAGAAATCAAGATCGGGGCTGCGGTCCTTGTGGCTCTCGCGGCTATCATTTTTGGTATCAACTATCTGAAAGGGATCAATCTTTTTAAGGCATCCAATTACTATCTCGTATCCTACACCAACGTCACCGGTCTGGCTCAGTCAGCCCCTGTAACTCTCAACGGCTATAAGGTCGGTCTCGTCAGGAGTCTTGAATATGAATATGACAATCCCGGTCATGTGCTTGTCGAGCTTAGCCTGGATCGTCATCTCCGCATCCCCCGCGGCTCAAAGGCGGTGATCGTGTCCGACATGCTCGGAACCGCAACAATTGAACTCCGGATGGCTCCCGGTAAGGACTTCATTGAAGTCGGCTCCCGGCTTGAGGGGGAGGAGAGTGCCGGACTCATGGATAAGGTCAACTCAGAGATTCTCCCCACCGTGATGCAGATTGCTCCTCATCTTGATTCGCTCATTGTCTCGCTCACTCGTGTGGCCGGTGATCCCGCGCTTCTTTCATCCGTGCAGCGTCTTGACCATATTATGGCAAATCTGGAGACATCGACCACTCAGCTCAACCGCGCCCTTGCCGGAGTCCCCGCGCTCGTCGGTAATGCTAACGGTACCATGGTCAATGTAAAGACCATGAGCGACGATCTCACCCGTGTCACAAAGGCTCTCGCCGTGATTTCGGAAGATCTAAAGCAGATGCCTCTTGACTCAACCATGCGCAACATCCAGCATATCACGGCCCATCTTGACAAGGCCACCGAGCAGCTCAATTCCACCAACTCCACGCTCGGTCTTCTTCTCAACGATCCGTCGCTTTACAACAACCTCAACTCCTCGGCTGCTCATGTCGACAGCATCTTGATAGATCTCAAGCGTCAACCCAAGCGCTATATCCCGAGCATCAAGGTGTTCTGATTACTTCCACGAATCCAAGAAATAAAACTCAAACTCATATATGCGTACAGCAAAGGAAATCAGGGAGTCTTTCAAAGACTTCTTCCAGTCCAAAGGACATCATATCGTTCCGTCCGCACCCATGGTGATCAAGGATGATCCTACTCTTATGTTCACCAATGCCGGAATGAACCAGTTCAAGGATATCATTCTCGGTAACAAGGCCGCCAAATACAAGCGTGTGGCCGACTCACAGAAGTGTCTACGTGTCTCCGGAAAGCACAATGACCTCGAGGAGGTGGGCATGGACACCTATCATCACACCATGTTCGAGATGCTCGGCAACTGGAGCTTCGGTGACTATTTCAAGAAAGAAGCCATAGACTGGGCATGGGAATACCTGGTTGATGTGCTTGGCCTTGACCCGGACCGTCTCTATGCCACTGTTTTCGAGGGCTCTCCCGAGGAGGGTCTTGCCCGTGATGACGAGGCTGCTTCCTATTGGGAAAAACATCTTCCCGCCTCCCACATCATCAATGGCAACAAGCATGACAATTTCTGGGAGATGGGTGACAC